>NZ_JAUOSD010000016.1:0-119272 GCF_030548265.1 Marinovum sp. 2_MG-2023
GACCTGATCAATGCGGGCAAGCAGACGATCACCGAACTGGCGCGGACGTCCTATTTCGACAGCGCCACCAGCTTTGGCATGATCCGCGGCGGCAAGATCGCAGCCGCGATCCTGGGCGCGATGGAAGTGGCGGAAAACGGCGACCTGGCGAATTGGATGATTCCCGGCAAGCTGGTCAAAGGCATGGGCGGCGCGATGGATCTTGTGGCCGGTGTCGGCCGGGTGATCGTGGTGATGGACCACCAGAACAAACATGGCGATTCCAAAGTGTTGAAGGCCTGCACCCTGCCGCTGACCGGGCGCAGCGTCGTTGACCGGATCATCACCAACCTCGGCGTGCTGGACGTGGTCGAGGGTGGGCTCAAAATCGTCGAATGCGCCGATGGCGTCACAGAAGCAGACCTGCGCGCCGCAACAGAAGCGACTATTGTCTGATTTTTCCATCACGCGTGAGGAAAGCGGCAGCAAAGGCCGCTATAGCCTTGAACGGGACGGGCATAGGGCCGAATTGACCTATTCCCGTCTCGGCGCGACCCAGGTGATCGCCGATCATACCGAAGTGGATGACGCCCTGCGCGGCACCGGGGCGGGATTGGCGCTGGCCGAACGTCTGGTGGCCGATGCCCGCGCCGAGGGCTTTCGCATCATTCCGCTCTGTCCGTTTGTGAATGCACAACGGCGCAAACATCCCGATTGGGCGGATGTCTTTCAGGTTTAGTGCATCGTGACAAACACGCAGCCGTCGGAAATCAGCATCGGCGGCGTTTTGCACAGCCCCTGCGCCACTTTCCACGCCGAGAGCACCTTGGGCACGTAATCCCGGGTTTCGGCATAGGGCGGCACGCCACCGTGGGTGCCAATGGAATTTTCGCCGGCATTATACCCCGCCAGCACGAAAATCGGGTCGCCGTCGAATTTGCGGATCAGAAAGTCAAGGAACGCCACCCCGCCCTTGATGTTGTCCGCCGCCAGCGCGGCGTTGGTCACGCCAAAGCGTTCTGCGGTGGCGGGCATCAATTGCATCAACCCCTGTGCGCCGGCCGACGACACCGCATCAACCCGCCCGCCGCTTTCGACCGAAATCACCGCCAGCGCCAGCGCCGGGGACACCTGGGTGCCAATGGTGGATTTCAGGATCTCGACGCCATGGGCGGTCGCGAGACTCTGCATATCGCTCAGCCGGGGTGCCGACACCCCCTGCCCTGACGGCGGGGTCGACAAGGCCGCCAGGGCCTCATCCAGCCGCCCGCCACTCTTGGCTGCGACCTTGGGGGAAACGACATCCCAGAACCAGCCATAAGAGCCGGGATTGCTGGCCGGGGCGGATTTGTCGGCGGTGGCGGCCGTCGGCGGTTTCACCCGCTTGGGCGCCGGTGCGGTGATCTGTACCAGAATGCGTTTCTTGGCACCCGCTTTTGGCGGTTTGACCCGCTTGGCTTTAAAATCGGGAAAGGGGGCTGGCGTCTCGGCCAGAAGCGGACCCAACGTAACCGCGCCCACACAAAGACCCAACGCCAGTGCCTTGGCGACCTGTTTCATTTTTTTGACCTGCTCATCCACGTTTTCGGGATTATTATTGTTGCCAAGGTGGCAAAAAAACACGCGCTTGGCCAGTTTTGTTCAATTCAAAAGCGGCAGCCGCGCCATATTTGCACAGCCTGTCGTGATCAAAATCGAAAATATTCAAATTTTTTGAAATTTCTTTGTCATGTTTTCAGCACCTTAGCCCGGTTTTCGCCAAAAACTTTTGCGGTTTCGAAAAACGCGCGGTTGCTGCCAAACTGCCGCCCCAATCCAAAGGCTTATTAAGGCGATACCAAGTCGAACAGTCCTGAGGTGAGAGGCAGGCCTGTGGCACCCCGGCAAGGTAGTGGAAAACGCAAATCGACCTACGGAGACAACACCATGATCAAATTCATTCAGAACTTCCGCAAAGACGAAGACGGCGCCGTAACAGTTGACTGGGTCGTTCTGACCGCAGCGATTGTTGGTCTGGCCATCGCCGCCTATGGCGCGATTGAAACCAACACCACCACATTGTTCAACGCCACAGCCGGCGCAATCGTTGGTGAAAACGACTTCTAAGCTGCGCCTGACAGCTTAACAGAATGACGATGTCCTTGCCCCTGGAATGCCTCGGGCAAGGACAGCCAATCAGACATGTACAGTGAACCCTAACAGGAGAATAACTATGACCAAGTTTATCAAAAACTTCCGCAAAGACGAAGACGGCGCCGTAACAGTTGACTGGGTCGTTCTGACCGCAGCGATTGTTGGCCTGGCCATCGCCGCCTATGGCGCGATCGAAACCAACACCACCACATTGTTCAACGCCACAGCCGGCGCAATCGTTGGTGAAAACGACTTCTAAGCATTGCAAAGATCCGCAATCGGCAGATACCCAAATTTCGCGCTCGGGTATCTGCCTCACCTCCCTGTTCTTTCCTGTGCTCCGCTTTTTGGGGCGTTCACGGGAATGACACTGTGGAGGCTTTTTTTTGACCGGTGACCAGGGCGGCGGTTTTTTCCAGCACATGCGTCTTTGCACCAGGCAAGCGGTATTTTCAGACAGTTGAACCCGAAAGGGGACCTGTCCTTTTGGAGAGTATGAAAATTGGTGACATCGGCAATGAAACAGCAGCTCATATCGTTTTGCAAACGCGAAGACGGGGCCGTCACCGTTGACTGGGTGATCCTGACCGCAGCCATCGTTGGGCTTGCCATGGTTGCCTATGTGTCGATTGAAGCCAACACCAACACTCTGTCGACTGCGGTTGGCGGTGCCATCGGTGGTCAGAACGATTTCTGATCCGGCAGAAACGCCAAAAGCAACCGGGTGACATCGGCTTTGAATGCGGGCCTGAAAGCGGGCCGGTTCCAACGCGACTGGCCCCTGTCATCGGGCGGTCGGGCCGCCGCATTCGACCGGTCGGCGCGGATCGGTTTTGATCGCGAAAAAGTCATCTACAACAGCCGCGCCAATCGGGGTCTCGGCTTAGTTTTACCACATTTGCCAGGCATAAAACCCGGCAGGTTGTGACAGTGAAAGGGTAAGAAATGCGTATGGTTTTCGGATTGGTGCTGCTTCTTGGCATCGGACTGGCCGGGTTCGCGGTGTATCTTGCCAATGGGTATGTAAATTCCTATCGGGTGGCACTGGCCAAGGCGCAAAGCTCTGAATCTGTTGCGACAATCGAGGTTTTTGTCGCCACAGAGCGGCTGAACTACGGCGATCGGCTGGAAAAATCCAAAGTGCGCGTGGTGAAATTTCCCCGCGCAGCGGTGCCCGAGGGTACATTCCTGGAACGTGGCAGCGCCGCCCCCTATTCCAAACCCTGGGATGAGCTGGACGAAGACACCCAGGAGCATTTGAAAACCCTGGCCACGGCGCAATATCGCCCCAAGCGCGACGGTCTTCGGATCAAGGACATTCCCGATCTTTTCCCCGACACTGGCGAAGAACGCTATGTGCTGCGCAGCATTGAAAAAGGCGAGGCCATCATCGCCAGCAAAGTGACCGAACCGGGTCAGGATGCCGGCATCACCTCGCGGCTTGGCGATGGCATGCAGGCGTTTTCGATCAAGGTCGATGTGGCCTCTGGCGTGTCCGGGTTCCTGCGTCCGGGCGATCGTATCGCGGTCTATTGGACCGGGCGGGTGTCCTCCTTTGCCGATGAAAGCGCACGCGGATCAAATGATGTGACCAAGCTGATTGAATCCGGTGTCAAACTGATCGCCGTCGACCAATCCGCTTATGGCGACAAGGCATCCACCACCATCGCCCGCACCGTGACCGTATCCGCCCGTCCGCAACAGGTGGCCGCCTTGGCCCAGGCGCAATCCACCGGGCGTCTGTCCCTGGCACTGGTTGGCGCCGGCGACACCAGCGAGGTTGGCCCGGTCGAAGTCGACCAGATGAGCCTTCTTGGCCTGACAGCCCCGGTCCCGCAAGAAGTGGTAGAGGTCGAGCGCGAACAGATCTGCACCATTCGCACCCGCAAGGGCGGGGAAATGGTCGAGATTCCGATTCCCTGCACCAATTGAGCCACCACCGCTATATCGGGTAGGTCCGAAATCAAAAAACGCCGCATCTCGTTATGCGGCGTTTATTTTTTTCCGCCTGTTGCGAGATACCCACATAAAGTGCAGGTCGGAAGCCATTGATTATTGCAAAAAAAATGATTTTCCCGCAAGGTACGCCAAAATGCAGGCAAAAAGACCTGCGAAAACGAGGCGTGATCGGAAAGGCAGGTCACATGAAAATCAAGACACTCCTACGGGCGGCCCTTTTGGGCGCTGTCATGGTTGGTGGCCCGGTGGCAACATTTGCCCAAGCCGAAACTCTGCGTGTGGTGCGTCAGGGGACCTCTTCGAAATTATCCGTACCGATCAACCGCGCCGTGGTGGTCGAAAGCGACGTTCCCTTTGCAGAGCTCAGCATCGCCAATCCGGCGATTGCCGATATTTCCTCGCTCTCTGACCGGACGATCTATGTGCTGGGCAAAGGAACCGGGACAACCACGCTGACACTTTTGGATGCCTCGGGGCGTCTGATCACCAATGTCGATGTGCATGTCACATTCGATCTGACCGAATTCAAGGAACGCCTGCGCCAGATCATGCCGGGCGAAAAGATTGAAGTGCGCAGCGCCGATGACGGGATCGTCCTGTCCGGTGTCGCCAGTTCAATGCAGAAAATGCAACGCGCACTGGATCTTGCCCAGCGCTATGCCCCGGACCGGGTGTCGAACTTGATGTCGGTCGGCGGCGTGCAACAGGTGATGTTGAAGGTGCGGTTTGCCGAAATGTCGCGCAGTGTGTCCAAGAAGCTGGCCTCTTCGCTGGCGCTTGGCGGCGATATTTTCGGCGGTGACGCCGGTGTGCGCTTTGGCTCTGGTCAGGCTGCGCGCAACTCGGGCCTTCAGGGTATTCTGGACGGGGTGATCCCCGGTTCGACCTCGAACGAACTGTCGTCTTCCATCGGGTTCAACCTTGGCGCGGTCGAGGTCGCGCTGCTGCTTGAGGCCCTGGAAAGCAAGGGCATGGTGCGCATGTTGGCGGAACCCAACCTGACGGCGCTTTCGGGGCAAGAGGCGAATTTCCTGGCCGGTGGTGAATATCCGGTCCCGGTGTCGGCTGAATCCGACCTGATCAAGATTGAATTCAAACCCTTCGGCATCGAACTGTCGTTCATTCCGCGTGTGGTGGATGGCGATCTGATCAATTTGGAACTGAAAACCGCGGTCAGCGCAATTGATCCGACAAACGGGTTTGTAAACAACGACTTCCAGATTGATGCCTTTACCCGCCGCGAAGCATCGACCACGGTCGAAATGCGCGACGGCGAAAGCTTTGCGATTGCAGGTTTGCTCAAGGATGATTTCACCGACCTGAATGGTCAGGTGCCGTGGCTCGGCGATGTGCCGGTGCTTGGCGCGCTGTTCCGTTCGGCAGAATATCAGCGTGAGCAATCCGAACTGGTGATCATCGTCACCCCGCATCTTGTGACCCCGACCCGTGGCGAGGCGCTGGCCCTGCCGACGGACCGGGTGCGCCCACCGACCGAAAAAGACCTGTTCCTCTTTGGCCGCGTGGCCAGCGACACGGCAAGGACAAAGGGCCCCGTTGCCGAGGTTGCCAAACAGGATTTCACCGGGTCCTATGGCTATGTAATGGATTGATCGGATGCAGGTGCGCTTGACATATCTCCTCGCCTCCGCCGCCACCCTGGGTGTCCTCGCCGGATGTTCGCCCCACAGGGGGCCGGTTGAGAGCTCTTTCTTTCGTGAATCCGGGGCCTTGATTGACACCGGTGAATTTGGCACCGCAACGATGAACAATCGGGCCTATATGACCGGCGAAAAGCAATGGACCTATAATATGGCCCAGCGTTTCGCCAGCGAAGTCCTGACCACGGTCAATTTCGCCTTCAACTCTTCGCAGTTGGATGCAGGCGCTTACGACACGCTGCGCGAACAGGCGGCCTGGATCAAACGGTTCCCCGAAGTGCGGTTCCGGGTGTATGGCCATACCGACAAGGTCGGTTCCGATGGCTATAACCAGACCTTGGGGCAACGACGCGCCGATGCGGTGGTGAACTTCCTGGTCGGTCAGGGCATTTCACGCTCGCGGCTTGAGGCGGTTGTCAGCTATGGCGAGGCCCAGCCGCTGATCGTGACCGAAGGCCGCGAACGACGCAACCGGCGCACCGTGACCGAGGTGACAGGCTTTGTCACGGGTCATCCGCATCTGTTGGATGGTAACTATGCTGCGGTGGTTTACCGCGAATATGTCACCTCTGGTGAACCGCAAACCACACAGATTACCGGCGAACAGGCGTCGTCCGAAGACGCCCAATAACCATAGCCCCTTTTCCAAGGGGACCAGTTAAACTACCTAGACGACCTCGTAAATCGGCAGGTACTAAGGGGCGGGTCACCGCCCCTTTTCCTGTTTGGGGTCTGCGCATTTTCCGCCATCGGCGCCTGCGCCACTGCGCCCACAGTTGCGATAAATCTTCTGCATTCGCCGGGTGAACAATTTCGCAAACATCGCCATGATCAACGCGACTCCGCGAAAAGACGTTTTTTTAGCCGCAATCTCGCCTGAATTATTGGCCACTTTAGGGCCAGTGTAATGCGTCTACCGGGGGGATTCCGGGCGGCGTAGTTCCGGTTCATCCGCTGGCCAGGTGCCGAAATGCGCCTTGTTGGGCCGCAGGACGCCAGCCGGGGATTTTGGGTAAAGGATAAAGGCCATGACCGACGAAACAGCGTTTGAGATGGGCATTCTGCCAATCGTCGCCTGCACCATAAGCCGCAATGTGCAGGAATTCGAACTATTGATCGAAGACATGGAAACCGCCCTTGGGGAACAATGGGGCGATTTGGGATTCGAAGAGGCAATCCCGTTCTTTGCCCAGGAAGATGCAGAATCGCTGGAATTCATCGCCATCGCGATGGATGCCGAAGACGAAGCCGATTTGCCACTGCTGTCCGATGTCATCGGCGCGGCCCGCGATCGCGACATTCGGGTGATCCTGATCACCGAGAATATGTCACCAGCCGCATTGCATCGCCTGATGCGCAAGGGTGCAGATGAATTTGTCCCCTACCCCCTGCCCGAAGGCGCGCTGCAAGAGGTCATCGACCGGGTCCGCAGCCCCGAGCCCAAAACCGCAATGTCAAACCGCACCCAGCCGGACGGACCACACGACCCGGCCGGGGATGATATGGATGACATTGATTGGCTGAATGATGAGGTTCCAGAGGCGCCAAAGGCGCGCGCGCCCAAAGCAGAAATAGAGCCACAAGTCGCAGAAGAACCCGCACAAGACACCGGCCCTGCCACGGCTGATTTGTCTGTTGATGACCGCCTTGAAGACGGTACGGATGACAACCTGCCCGTCGCGGACGCGCCGGAGGCAGCCGAGCCGCCAGCACCCGAAGCGGCGGTGGCGGATGCCGACCCCTCGGAACCTGTGCCCGACGAGGCGACAACGCCTGAACCGCCGCAACAAGAGCCCGCCGCAGAAGCGCCCGTTTCGGAAGCACCAGAAACAGAAGAACCGGCGATCGAGAAAAAGGTCAAACTGCGCAAGGGCGCGACGCGCGACGGTGTGTTGATCGCGGTCCAAGGCCTGGCCGGCGGTGTCGGTGCGACCACCTTTGCCACCAATTTGGCTTGGGAACTGGCTATCATAGACAAAGCCAATCCGCCCAAGGTCTGCCTGCTGGATCTGGATCTGCAATTCGGCTCTGTCGCGACCTATCTGGATCTGCCGCGCCGCGAAGCGGTGTTCGAACTGTTGTCCGACATCGAAAGCATGGACGAAGACAGCTTTGGCCAGGCGCTGATGGAATATGAAGAAAAGATGCAGGTCCTGACCGCCCCCGCCGACGTTTTGCCGCTGGATTTCCTGCAACCGCAGGACATCGAAAAACTGTTCGAAACGGCCGCCGCGCATTTCGACTATGTCATTATCGACATGCCCGCGACGCTGGTGCAATGGTCGGAAACCATTTTGAACATGGCACATGTCTATTTCGCGATGCTGGAAATCGACATGCGGTCCGCCCAGAACGCCC
Organism: Marinovum sp. 2_MG-2023; assembly: GCF_030548265.1. Classification (NCBI taxonomy): domain Bacteria; kingdom Pseudomonadati; phylum Pseudomonadota; class Alphaproteobacteria; order Rhodobacterales; family Roseobacteraceae; genus Marinovum; species Marinovum sp. 2_MG-2023. Next base: position 8,088 of record NZ_JAUOSD010000016.1, read on the forward strand.
TGCGGCTGAAACGCGCCCTGCAATCCGAAGATCTGCCGTTTGAAAAGCTGCGGTTTCTGCTCAACCGCGCGCCGAAATTCACCGATCTGACCGGCAAGAGCCGGGTCAAGCGGATGGCCGAGAGCCTGGGAATTGCGATGGATGTGCAATTCCCCGATGGCGGCAAACCGGTGGTGCAGGCCTGTGATCACGGCCTGCCCTTGGCCGCCGCCGCAGGAAAGAACCCATTGCGCCGTGAAATTGCCAAGCTGGCAAAGTCTTTGCATGAGATCGGCAAAGATGACGCCGAAGCCGCCTGAGGATAGTCAGACATGTTTTCCAAGTACCGCAAAACCGACACCCCAGCCAAACCCAAGGCCGCCAAGGCCGACAACGTGGCCAAGCTGCCAGTCAAATCCGAGGCCGAAGCCCCCGCCAAACCGGTGACGATGCGGCGCCCCTCGATCAAGAAATCCGCCGCCCGCCCCCAGGCCAGCGACAAGGAACAAAAGCGCAAGGAACGTCTGGGCGATCTGAAGATCGAATTGCACCGCGCGCTGTTGGACAACCTGAACCTGGCCGCGTTGGAACATGCGTCGGAAAGTGATCTGAAATCGGAAATCGGCGATATCGGGCAGGAATTCCTGAACGAAAAAGGCCTTGTGCTGAACCGCGAGGACCGCAGCACGCTGATTCAGGAATTGTATAACGAGGTCAAGGGCCTCGGCCCGTTGGAACCCCTGCTGCAAGATGAATCGATCAACGATATTCTGGTCAATGGCCCGCAACAGATCTTTGTGGAACGCGCCGGCAAGCTGGAATTGAGCGACGTTACCTTCAAGGATGAAAAGCACCTGCTGCGGATCATCGACAAGATCGTTTCGGCCGTTGGCCGCCGGGTCGATGAAAGCAACCCCTATGTCGACGCCCGTCTGGCGGATGGATCGCGGTTCAACGCCATGGTGCCGCCGATTGCGGTCGATGGGTCGCTGGTGTCCATTCGGAAATTCAAAAAGGAAAAGCTGGCGGTTGATGATCTTGTCAACTTTGGCGCCTTTACCGAAGAAATGGCCGCCTATCTTCAGGCCGCTGTCGCCTGTCGTCTGAATGTGATTGTCTCCGGCGGGACAGGTTCCGGTAAAACCACCACGCTGAACGCGCTTTCGTCTTTCATTGATGACAGCGAACGCATCCTGACCATCGAAGACACCGCCGAACTTCAGCTGCAACAGACCCACGTCGGCCGGATGGAAAGCCGCCCGCCCAACGTCGAAGGCAAAGGCGCGGTCTCGCAGCGCGACTGTCTGCGCAACGCGCTGCGGATGCGGCCCGACCGCATCATCGTGGGTGAGACGCGGGGCGAAGAAGTCATCGACATGTTGCAGGCGATGAACACCGGCCACGACGGATCAATGACCACAATCCACGCCAACAGCGCCCGCGATGGCGTCAGCCGTCTGGAAAACATGATTGCGATGGCCGGGATCGAAATGCCGCTGAAAGCGGTGCGCAGCCAGATTTCCTCGGCTGTGAACCTGATTGTGCAGGCCAGCCGTCTTCAGGACGGGTCGCGCCGCATGGTGTCGATCACCGAAGTGACCGGCATGGAGGGCGAAGTGATCTCGATGCAGGAGGTGTTCCGATATCAGCGTGTCGGCCTGACCCCCGACAACAAGATCATCGGCCATTTCACCGCCACCGGCGTGCGCAGCCATTACTCCGAGCGGTTCAAGCTCTGGGGATATGACCTGCCGGCTGCCATCTTTGAACCTTTTGCTGCGGAGTAGATCATGGAACTGACCGCCGAACCGATTATCTATGGTCTGATCTTCATCGGCGTTCTGGCGCTGGTCGAAGGTGTCTATCTGACGGTATTTGGCAAATCCATCAGCCTGAACAACCGGGTCAATCGCCGGTTGGAAATGATGGACAAGGGCGTGCGCCGTGACGAGGTGTTGGAAAAGCTCCGCAAGGAGATGACCCAACACGTCAAGTCGCGCAAAATCCCGCTCTATTCCCTGCTCGCCGCCAAGGCACAGAAAGCGGCCATCGCCTTTACGCCGACACAATTGATGCTGCTCATGGCGGCGGTGTCGTTCATGGCCTTTGTCGGGTTGACGCTGGGCACCGAAACCGGATTGGCGGTGCGCATTGCCGGGGCGCTGTCGATGGGCATTGGCGGGGTTTACACCTGGGTCAACATGAAGGCCACCAAACGGATGGGTCTGCTGGAAGAACAGCTGCCGGATGCCATCGAATTGATCGTGCGCAGCCTGCGCGTCGGCCACCCCTTTTCCTCGGCGATTTCCATCGTCGCAAAAGAGGTCAAAGATCCGCTGGCCGCGGAATTGGGTGTGATCGCCGATGAAAGCGCCTATGGCCGCGATGTCGGCGAGGCGCTAAAGGAAATGGCCGCGCGGCTGGAAATGCAGGATTTGAACTTTCTGGCGGTGGCCGTGTCCATCCAGCAGCAATCAGGCGGTAACCTGGCCGAGGTTCTGGCCGGTCTGTCCAAGGTGATCCGCGCCCGGTTCCGGCTGTTCCGCCGGGTCAGGGCCATCACCGCCGAGGCAAAATGGTCCGGCAAATTCCTTTCCGGTTTCCCGATTGCCTGTCTGGTGTTCATCCAACTGACCGATCCGCATTACTACGACGACGTGATTGATCACCCCTACTTCATTCCGGCCTGTTTCGTGGTCTTCGGCTTCCTTGTGGCGAACCTGATCGTCATGCGGATGCTGGTCAATATCAAAGTCTGAGAGGCAGCTGATGTTTCAACCTGGTGGCGTTTTCTACGAATTGCTCGGCCCGATGGCACCGGTTGTGCTTGTCGGTGGTTTGGGGATTGTTCTGCTTCTTCTTGCGGTGTCGATGCTGATCAAACAGCGCCCCGACCCGATGGATAAACTGGCCGCACAGGCCAAGGGACAAAAAACCCGCAAGAGCGAAGCCCTGCGCACCGGCGGCACACGCAACGAGAAGCTCGACAAATACGGCGCGTTTCTTGAACCACAAGACGAAGAACAATATTCCGAGATCGCCAAGAAGCTGATGCAGGCGGGGTATCGCGGCAAGGATGCGGTGCGCATGTTCCATGCGGCGCAGGTCATTCTGGGCGTGCTGGCACTGGGCTGTGGTCTTGGCTATTATTATCTGGTGCTTGGGCCAGAGAACGCCACCACGCAGCAGATGATCATGTATATCCTCGGCCCCGGCGCCGCCGGATATTACGTTCCGAAATACTGGATCACCCGCCGCGCCGCTGCCCGACACGAGGAAATCGAAGACGGGTTTCCCGATGCTCTGGACATGATGCTGGTTTGCGTCGAGGCCGGGCAATCCCTGGATCAATCCATCCTGCGGGTCAGCAATGAAATCCAATCCTCTTACAAGGAATTGGCCTATGAATTTCAGGTGGTCAGCCATGAAATCAAGGCCGGCAAGGACAAGACCTCGGTCCTGAATGACATGGGCGAACGCTGTGGTGTGCAGGATATTTCGTCCTTTGTGACCGTTTTGATCCAGGCCCAGGTGTTCGGCACATCCATTGCAGAGGCCCTGCGGGTCTATGCCGCCGAAATGCGCGACAAACGCGTGATGCGGGCCGAAGAAAAGGCCAACAAACTGCCGACCAAAATGACGCTGGTGACCATGGGTCTGACCGTGCCGCCGTTGCTGATCATCCTGGTGGGGCCTTCGGCCATGGGCATCATGCGATTGGGCACCCTGGGGCAATAAGGGGCCGTCGTCGGGGATGGCGCCGGGCCATGACCGTGCCATCCTTGGCAAATCCGCAACGTATGCGTTCTTTTTCGCCAATTCGTTAACAGATGATTTCCGCAGACCCGCGATGCTGGGTTAGGGTTGGTCAAAAGCCGGGCCGCCAGATTGGCGTGACACCGGCATGACCGAGGCCGTTCGAAAGCAGACAAAAGGTGCCCCTTTTCAGACTCCCCTTTGCGATGGCAATTGTCGCCAGTCTTGCCGCCTGTTCCGATGGCGGCTTTTCGCGTGACAAAAACAGCCCCTACGCCCCCGAGGTCAATCGCCGCGCCGAAGCGGTCGATCAGCTTTTGGTCGGGCATCGGCTTCTGGCTGCCAAGGAAAACGAACTGGCGCTGGCGGCCTTCAACCGGGCCGCGCTGGAACGCGGGCTGGATGGCGAGGTTCTGTCGGCGCTGGGCACGGTCAATCTGGCCATGGGGCGGCTTAATCAGTCCGAGGATCTGCTGCGTCGCGCGGTCAAGAAAGAAGACGGCTGGCCCGAGGTCTGGAACAATCTTGGGGTTGTCCTGATGGAACGCGGCAAGACCGCCGAAGCATCCCAAGTCTTCCGCAAGGCCTATGCGCTGGACAATGGCGAAAGCGACGCGATCCGCGACAATCTGCGTAAAGCACTCGCAAAACTTGACAATGTGCAGTACGATATTGAGCAACAACAAGAATACAAATTGGTGCGGCGGGGCAGTTCAGATTATCTGATCCAATCCACACCGTAGAGGCAAGAGCAGCAAAGGACGCAGAAAAATGCGCCACCCTATTCGTGTACCCGCAAGACTGGTCAGCTGCCTGGCTGTTGTGCTGGCCCTGACCGCTTGTGAAAAAGGCATCGACAAAGACGCCGTTGATCGCAAACTGCAAGACATCAATGTCATTGACGAAAGTGACCTGAACGAGGTCATGCTGTCCAATTCCGATCCAAATGAATCGGTGAATTACTTTCGGCGCGCCACGGCGTCAAAACCGGACCGGATTGACCTGCAACGCGGCTTGGCCGTGTCGCTGATCCGGGCCAAACGCCCGACCGAAGCGGTCTCTGCCTGGAAACGCGTGCTGGAGATGGACGAGGCAGCCCCGGCTGACAAGGTCGAACTGGCCGATGCCTATATCCGCAACGACCAATGGGACAAGGCCGAAGAAACCCTGCATTCCGTGCCGCCAACGCATGAGACCTTCCGCCGCTATCGGCTTGAGGCGATGATCGCCGATGGCAAACAGCAATGGCAAAAAGCGGACAGTTTCTATGAAACGGCAGTGGGCCTGACAACCACGCCATCGGGTGTGATGAACAACTGGGGTTATTCGAAACTGTCGCGTGGCGATTATGCCGGTGCGGAAAAGCTGTTTGTTCAGGCCATCCGCCAGGACAGCGATCTGTTCACGGCCAAGAACAACCTGGTTCTGGCCCGTGGCGCCCAGGGCAATTACACCCTGCCCGTGGTCCCGATGAGCCAGGGGGAGCGCGCGCAGCTGCTGTATACCCTTGGGCTTTCGGCGGTGAAACGCGGGGATGTCGAGACCGGCAAAGGGTTGTTCCGCGATGCCATCGAAACCCATCCACAATATTTCGAGGCCGCAGTGCGTTCCCTGAGCGCGCTGGAAAACAACGCGGCGAACTGATCCATGTCGCTGGATATCACCATGTGGTCGGCGCTTTGGTTTCTGCCATTTGTGGTGCCAATCTGCATTTATGTCTGCTGGTCCGACATGCGGATGATGAAGATCCCGAACAAGGCCGTTCTGGCGCTGGTCGCGGTCTTTGCGGTGGTTGGATTGATTGCCCTGCCTTTGGCGGAATACCCTTGGCGGTTCTTGCAGTTGGCCATTGTGCTGGCGCTGGGGATTTTGATGAATGCCACCGGTCTTGTCGGGGCGGGTGACGCAAAGTTTGCCGCCGCCGCCGCGCCCTTTGTCGACCCGGCGGATCTGGCATTTCTGCTGATGCTGCTGGCCGCCACGCTTCTGGGGGCCTTTGGCGCCCATCGGTTGGCAAAACATTCCGGTCTGCGCCGTTTGGCCCCGAACTGGGACAGCTGGGACAGCGGAAGCGACTTTCCGATGGGTCTGGCGCTGGGGGGCACATTGGCGCTTTATCTGATGTTGGGTGCGGTATTCGGGGGGTGATCGTGAACGACTTTACCGTTTCTGAACCCCTGATCCCCAGACTGCGCCCGTCTTTTATGAGGAAATTGCCATGAACATGGCCGCCGGAAATGTCACAGCCCCCCCCGCCCCCAAGCGGTTGGAGGAAATGCGCCTGCCGATTGTGATGATGCGGGACATTTTGTTGAAAACCATGTTCCGGTCGAACCTCGATATGGTGACAGAGATTGCCCGCAACATCTGTCTGCCGATCCCGGTCACACAAGAGCTGGTGGATCTGGCGCGCAGCCAGAAGTTTTTGCAGGCGACCGGCACGCTGAACGCCAATTCCGGCAATGAAATGGGATACGAGCTGACCGATGCGGGCAAGGCGCGGGCGTTGGATGCGCTGACGCAATCGGAATATTTCGGCGCGATGCCGGTGCCGCTGGCGGTTTATCAGGAACAGATCAAACGCCAGTCGATCCGCAACCTGCAAATCACCCGCGACCAGCTGACGGCGGCCATGGGCGACCTGATCCTGCCCACCAGTTTGATGGACCAATTGGGCCCCGCCGTGAGCGCCGGGCGGTCGATCCTGATGTATGGCCCACCGGGCAACGGGAAATCCTCGATCTCGAACGGGATTCGCAAGGCGATGGGCGACAAGATCTTTGTCCCGCGCGCGATCGAATATGCCGGTCAGGTGATCACGGTCTATGACCCGATTGTCCATTCCGCGGCGGAAACCCAGGAAGATGATCCCAATCAGCTGCGCCGATCCGGCAACCGCTATGACACGCGCTATGTGCGCTGTGAACGCCCGACGGTGGTGACAGGTGGTGAACTTTCGCTGAAAATGCTGGATCTGGTCTATAATCCAACCGCCCGCACCTATCAGGCGCCCCTGCAATTGAAGAGCGCCGGCGGGATTTTCATCGTTGATGACCTTGGCCGTCAGGAAGAACCGCCCCAGGCGCTGGTCAACCGCTGGATTGTCCCGCTGGAGGAAAACCGCGACATCCTGGCCCTGCAATCGGGTGAGAAATTCGAAGTCCCGTTTGACACGCTGGTGGTGTTTTCCACCAACTTTCATCCGAACGAAATCTTCGACCAGGCGGCATTGCGGCGGATCTTCTTCAAGATCAAAATCGACGGGCCGGATCAGAAAGATTTTCTGAAAATCTTTGCGTTGGTGGCGAAGAAGAAGAAGCTGCCGTTGGATGAAGCGAGCCTGATCCACCTGTTGCAAAGCAAATACCCGACGATCCAGAATGTGTACGCCAATTACCAACCGGTATTTCTGATTGATCAAATCCTGTCGATCTGTGCATTCGAGGGCGTCGCGCCGCAAATGACGCCGGAATATATTGACCGCGCCTGGGCCAATATGTTCGTCAAAGACGAAAAGATCGTGAAATAGGCAGATTGCGGATCGGGGGCCAGCCCCCGAACCCCCGGGATATTTGTGAACAGAAGAAGACCTTAGCGGTTTCGAACCGCACCGGCGGGCGATACGTTTGGCCTATGACCGATTTGCCCGCCGCACCTTTACCTCCTGCCCTTTTGACATGGTTTTCCGCCCGCAATTGGCGCGTGCATCCCCATCAACAAGAGATGGTGGATCGGGCGTCAGAACCTGCATTGTTGCTGATTGCCCCGACGGGGGGCGGCAAGACCATAGCGGGGTTTTTGCCGTCTCTGGCCGAATTGGCCGATGGTCTGCATCAGGGGTTGCACACCTTGTATGTTTCGCCGCTCAAGGCGCTGGCGGCGGATATCAAACGAAATCTGAGCACGCCTGTGGCCGAAATGGGATTGCCCATTCGGATCGAGGACCGCACCGGCGACACGTCTTATACGCAGAAACGGCGCCAGCGCGCCGACCCGCCGCATATTCTGCTCACCACGCCAGAGAGTTTGGCGCTGCTGATTTCCTATGAGGATGCGCCGAGGATCTTCGAGGGATTGCAGCGGGTTGTTGTCGACGAGATCCATGCGCTGGCCGAGAGCAAGCGCGGCGATCAGTTGATGTTGTCGCTGGCGCGGTTGCAGACAATGTGCCCCGACCTGCGCCGGGTTGGCCTGTCCGCAACGGTGGAAGATCCGGGCGCGATCGCGCATTTTCTCGCGTGCCATCCCGATCCTTGTACGATTGTTCAGGCCGATCCGGGCCCGGACCCGGATATTGCCATGTTGGACTTGCCCGATGCGCCGCCGTGGTCCGGTGGCGGGGCCAGTTTTGCCATTCCCCAGGTGATGGCGGCGGTGAAAGCGCACAGGACGACGCTGATTTTCCACAATACCCGCGCCCAGGCCGAGATTTTCTTTCACAACATGTGGTTGGCCAATGACGAAAGCCTGCCCATCGGCATTCACCACGGATCGCTGGACCGCGCCCAGCGCGAGCGGGTCGAGGCCGCGATGGTGCGGGGCGATTTGCGCGCCATTGTCTGTACCGGCAGTCTCGATCTGGGGATCGACTGGGGTGATGTCGATCTGGTGATTCAGGTCGGCGCGCCGAAGAATGTCAAACGGCTGATCCAACGGATTGGCCGCGCCAACCATCGCTACAATGCGCCGTCCAAGGCGCGGCTGGTGCCCGCCAACCGGTTTGAGGTGGTGGAATGCCATGCCGCGCTGCAAGCCGCAAAAGCGCATGATCTGGATGGTGATCCACGCGGGCCGGGACCGTTGGATGTGCTCTGCCAACATATCCTGATCACCGCCTGCGCCGAGCCGATTGATGCGGATCTGCTTTTTGCCGAAATGACGCGCGCCGGGCCATATGCGACCCTCAGCCGGGCGCAGTTTGACGATTGTCTGGCGTTTTGCGCCACCGGTGGTTATGCGCTGCGCGCCTATGATCAATGGCAGCGGTTGAAACAACACGAAGATGGGCTTTGGCATTTGCGCGACCCGCGTGCGACGCAATTGATCCGAATGAACATTGGCACGATCCAGGATGCCGACCTGTTGAAGGTGCGGTTCAAGGGTCGCGGCGGCAAACCATTGGGCGAGGTCGAAGAAAGCTTTGCCGCCAGCCTGACGCCTGGCGATACCTTTTTGATTGGTGGCCAGATCGTCGCCTATCAGGGATTGCGCGATATGGTGGTCGAGGTGACACGCGATGCCCGCAAAAAGCCCAAAGTCGCGGTCTTTTCCGGCACCAAATTCGCCACTTCGACACAGCTAAGCCAGCGCATTCTGGCGATGTTTGCCGCCGATGATTGGCCCTATCTGCCGGAACACACCCGCGATTGGCTTGACCTGCAACGCCAGGTCAGTGAATTGCCGAAACAGGGGCGGCTGTTGATCGAGAGCTTTGCGCATGACGGACGTGAACATGCCTGCATCTATGGCTTTGCGGGCCGCAATGCCCAGCAGACCCTTGGGCTTTTGCTGACCAAACGGTTAGAGGATCTGGGGCTGGATCCATTGGGGTTTGTTGCGACGGATTATGCCACGCTGATCTGGGGGTTACAGCCATTGACCGATCCCGCGCCGCTGTTTGATATTGCCGCGCTGGAGGCCGGATTGGAGGGATGGTTGGCCGGGAATGCGGTGATGAAACGCACCTTTCGCGCCAGTGCCACCATTGCCGGGCTGATCAATCGCAACATGCCGGGCAGCCGGAAATCCGGGCGGCAAGCGACGTTTTCCAGTGACATCCTCTATGACACATTGCTGAAGTACGACCCCGATCACTTGCTGATGCGGATCACCCGGACCGAGGCGATGCGCGGGCTGGTGGATTTTGCCCGAATCCGAGAGATGGCAGAACGGGTGCAGGGGCGGATCGACCTGCGCAGACTGGACCGGGTGACACCGCTGGCGGCACCGTTGTTGCTGGAGGTGGGCAAAGTGCCGATCGAAGGCGCCGGCCGAGAGCGGCTCTTGCAACAGGAGGCCGAGACGTTGATGACGGCGGCGGGATTAGGGAACTTGTAAGCGCTTGCGCCCCGCCCCCAAGTCAGCCATGAACATAGCATGAACGCCTATGAGTTTTCTTTTGCCGGCCACCGGATGGTCGCCCGGGCCACGGGCGCGTTACATTGGCCAGAAGCCGGGATTTTGACGGTATCGGACCTGCACCTTGGGAAATCGGCAAGGCAGGCCCGGCGCAACGCGGTGCAATTGCCGCCCTATGATGTGACCGATACGCTGGCACGGCTGGCGGCCGAGATCGAGGCCACGAATCCGGACATCGTGATTTGCCTCGGCGACAGTTTCGACGACCTTCAGGCGCTGGATGATCTGCCCCGTGATGCGCGCGACTGGATCACCCGGCTTCAGGCCGGGCGCCGCTGGATCTGGATCGAAGGCAACCACGATCCCGGCCCCGTGAATCTGGCGGGTGCACATCTGGCGAGGTTTCAGCATCTGGGCGTCACCTTTCGCCATATTGCCGAACCGGCGGACACCGGGGAAATATCGGGGCATTACCATCCGAAGGCCCGGATGAAGGCGGCGTCGCGCCCCTGTTTTCTGCTGGACAGGACGCGGGTCATCCTGCCCGCCCTTGGCACCTATACCGGCGGGTTGCGCTGTGACGATCCCGCCTTTGCCCGGTTGATGGCACCGGACGCCCGCGCCGTTTTGACCGGGCGACAGGTTCTGGTGATACCGATGCCTCAGAACAGATCGGGCAAAAGCGCCTGAAGCTCCGGGCGGTAGGTGCGGCTGACCGGCAGTTCATCACCATTGGCCAGTTTGATGAACATCTTGCCTTGACGCCGCTCCAACCCATTGACCGATGACAAGGCCACCCAATGAGAGCGATGGATATTGCAGCCCGGCACAGGATCCATCTCTCGGACCGCATCGGAAAACCGCATCCGAATGAGTTCGATCCCTTGGTCGGTGGCCACTTCGGTCAGGTGATCATTGGCAGAGACACGAAAGATGGTGGCCTGTGGTGTGGTCAGGCGGTAGGCGAGCTGTGCATTGGGCGGCGGGGTCGTCTCTTCTTCGGTGGCATCGGGTGCATCGGCCAGATGCGCCCCGACCGCACGTTTGGATTTCTGGGCGTGTACCGCCGCAAAAACCGCAATTGTCGGCACCAGCACAGACAGAAAGATTTTCCCCATCGCCGGGTCAAGCGCCGCGCCAAAGGCGACGAACAGCTGGGACCATATAACGACAAACGGGGTAAAGACGACACTCATCATCGTGGCCCCCAGAACAGGCGCACGCCAAACCGGGGCAGATGGACCGGCGAGCCAGATCCCGATCTCGTCAAAGACGCCCCCCGCCACCATCGACACCGCAATAATGACGGACCAGTAGATCATGCGCACCGGAACCGTCAGCACCCCTTTGGTGTGAAACGGTTCGGCGACAACCGCCACCATTGTCAGTCCCAGAAAAAGAGCCAACACAAACCGTGAATTCACGGTCATGCGCAACCGCGCCTTGATTGCGGTACCGGGTCCGTCCCGTCCTGTCCTTTGCCCCATGCTAAAGTTTTTTCCCTGAATTCATAATATCTTGATCGTAATGTTACTGGTAACCATAATGCGACAATTAAAGGTTCTAGCTACGGGAATTTGACGCAATTGTCCCCTTAAAAATGGGGTTGACGCGCAAATCAGCAATTAACGTCAACTCACCATCAACGCAGGGTAGTCATTTGGCAATGTCCCCCCATCTGGCCCGTGATGGCGCGATCTGTTTTATCATAAAGACGCCTCTTCGCTTTGCTTGGGGCGAGCCCTGAAACCACCTTGGCCGCCGGACAAGATGGGAACGCCATGCTTTCAGCCCCGCGCGCCGTGCCGGGCGGTCAGATCCGCATGCGAGCGGCGGCTGAAGCAAGCGATTTCAGATTGCCGCCACCTGGCACGAGTCTTGCCCCTCACAGCGGGCTTGCACCGCTGGCCGGTTGCTGGTTTGTCTCGTACCAACATCAGGAGCCACCATGCCACATCAGTTCACCTGCCGGGTTTATTATGAAGACACCGACATGGCGGGGATCGTGTATCACGCCAATTTCCTCAAATTCATTGAACGCGCGCGCAGCGAATGGGTGGCTGCGCTTGGGATTGATCAACGCGAAATGAAAGATCGCGACGGACAGGTGTTTGTCGTGCGTCGGATCGAATGTGACTACCTGATGCCCGCGTATTATGGCGACGATCTCAGGGTTGATACCAGCCCGGCACAGGTCACCGGCGCGCGCATGGTGCTGCATCAAGTGGTCCGGCGGGGCGATGACATCCTGTTTGATGCCAAGGTGACACTGGTGGTGATCGGTGCCGCAGGTCAGCCGATGCGATTGCCGGGCGCTTTGCGCCAGCAATTGCATTGATCCCGCCAGACCCGTCAGGAACTGGCCGCCCGAACCGACGGGGGGCCAGCCCCCCGACCCCCGGGATATTTTTGGTCAGATGAAAGGGCGAGGCCGATCCATTGCTTATGGCGCCGGATTCTTGCCGGTTTTTCGCGGTGCAAAGACAAGGGCGAAATGCAGTGCCCCCCGCCATCCTTCGGCATGTTTCAGCCTTCCGGCAAATATCCGCCAACCCAACGGGCAAAAGGTGACAAACAGGGTCAATTGACGCCTTCGTGTTGGCTTTCCCCCTTCATTTCCGTTAATAATCGGATCAATTGGCCGCACAGAACCGGCCCCAAAGCAGTCACGCGACCGTCACGACCACATAGGACGACAGATAAAGTCGCCACAACAAAGAGCAGGCAGATGGAAACAGAGACCCTAGCGCTCGCACAGGAGATAGACTTCTCTATGTGGGGGCTTTTTGCACGTGCGACACTGACCGTAAAACTGGTGATGGTGGCGTTGATCGTGGCAAGTTTCTGGTCATGGTCGATCATCGTCTACAACCTGATCGCCTATCGCGGTGCGCGGCGAGAGGCAAAGCGGTTTGATCGCGATTTCTGGTCCGGTGAGCCCCTGGACGAATTGTTCGAACAGATGGGCCCCGAGCCCAAAGGCAGGTCGCAAAAAGTATTTGCCGCCGGCATGTTGGAATGGCGGCGTTCGCACCGCGAAGATGGCGGGTTGATCCCCGGCGCACAGGCGCGCATCGACCGGTCGATGAATGTGGCGATTGCCGCGGTCAGTGATGACATGCAGCGCGGTCTGAGCGTGCTGGCCACTGTTGGCTCTACCGCGCCGTTTGTGGGTTTGTTCGGCACGGTCTGGGGCATCATGAATGCCTTTATCGAGATTGCCGAACAGCAGAACACCTCGCTTGCGGTTGTGGCCCCCGGCATTGCCGAGGCGCTGATGGCGACCGGTTTGGGGCTGTTGGCCGCGATTCCGGCGGTGATTTTCTATAACAAGCTGAGCGCGGATGCGGATCGGATCCTGTCGGGGTATGAAAGTTTCGCCGATGAATTCGCCACCATCCTCAGCCGTCAGCTGGACAGCTGAGCCATGGCTGCGGGTGTCATAAAGTCTGAAGGCAACTCAGGTCGGGGCCGTCGTCGCCGGGGCGGCGCACGCCCGATGGCCGAAATCAACGTCACGCCCTTTGTCGACGTAATGTTGGTTCTGCTGATCATTTTCATGGTGTCGGCCCCGTTGCTGACCGTCGGGGTGCCGGTGGAATTGCCGAAATCTGCGGCCAGCGCCCTGAGCAGCGAGGCCGAGGAACCGCTGACCATAACCTTGACCGCCGACAACCGCATTCTGATCCAGACCACGGAAACCGGGGCCGAGGATCTGGTGGGCAAGTTGCGCGCCATTGCGGCAGAACGCACAAGCGACCGGGTGTTCCTGCGCGCCGATGGGGCCGTGCCCTATGCCGAGGTGATGCAAGTCATGGGGGCGCTTAACGCCGGCGGGTTCAGCAACATCGGTCTGGTCACGGAAGTTGGTGGTCCACGTCTGGATGGCCGCGATTCCGCCAGCGGCAATGATCGCGACGGCGGGTAATCCGGGGCGCTTTGGTGCAAATGCTTCCAAATATGACTTTCCTGGGCCATCGCGCCCATGTCGGCCATTACGTATCGGGCGCGGCGCATGTCGGCCTGATCGGCTGGCTGTTGATTGGCCCGCTGTTTGAGGTCGAGCCATTGCCGTTTGACGTCACCAGCGTCACCACGATTTCCGAGGCCGAATATGCAGCTCTGGTTGGGGCCGCAACGCCGCCCGGATCAGAAAGCGAAACCGCCACGCCGGACAGCGCACCGGTGATTGCCGAGGCCCCGGCAGAGCCGGTGGCACCGCCGGCCGCCGAAGACCCGGCCCCAGCGGTGCCCACGCCGGAGCCACCCGCGCCCGAACCAAGTCCCGCACCGGTCGAAACCGCGCCAGCCCCGCTGGCCCCCGAGGCCCTGCCCGAAACTCCGCCGCCGCTGCCCGCCCCGGTCAGCCCGCCCGAAGTCTCGCCCCCCGCAGAACCGGCCCCGCCGGCGGCGGAAGATGTGGAAATTGCCCTGCCCGAAGTGTCGCCCCGCCCCCGGCCGCGCCCCGCCCCACGGGTTGCGCCGGAACCGGTTGCGCCGCCGGAACCGGATGTGCAGATCGCAGAAGAGTCTCAGGAGGCGGTTGTGCCCGACGAGAGCGAAACCACGGCCCCGCCTCAGGAAGAACAGGACGCCACCGCCCAGGAAGAAGCGACCAGCAAAATCGTGACCGAAGCGGATGAAGCCCCCTCTGGTGCGCCGGAAAGAACCATCCGCCCGCGCAGCAGGCCCAGCAATCTTGCCGCGGCCGCGCCGGCAACGCCGCAGACGCCGGCACCACAACCTGCAACACAACCGGCGGACACAACCACCCCTGCCACCCCCGCGCCAACGGCCCGTGAGACGACCGCAGATGCGGTCAACGACGCATTGGCCGAGGCCCTGGGTGGCACCACCACGTCCGCCGCCCCCGCAGGCCCACCGTTGACCGCCGGCGAACGCGAAGACCTGCGCGTCGCCGTGCAACAATGCTGGGTTGTCGATGTCGGCTCTGTTGCGTCGCGGGTCACCGTGGTTGTGGGCATGAAAATGGAAGAAACCGGGCGTGTCGTGACCAGCTCTTTGCGGATGGTCTCGGCCACCGGGGGTGACGACGCGGCTGCGCGGGTTGCCTTTGATGCGGCGCGGCGTGCCATTCTGCGGTGCCAGAAAGACGGCTTTGACCTGCCGCAAGAGAAATACGACCAGTGGCGGGATATTGAAATGACCTTCAATCCCGAAAATGTTGGGAGATGACCATGCTTTATCGAATGCGAGAAATGCTCTGTGCCGTTTTGGCCGCTCTGGCCCTGACATTGACGGCCACGGCCCAGGCCGCGCCACTCCGGATCGAAATCACCGAAGGCGTGGTTGAACCGCTGCCCTTTGCTGTGCCGGGCTTCATCGCTGAAAACAGCGGGGCGGCGGAATGGGGGGCCAAGCTGGCCCAGGTGGTGGCCGATGATTTGATCGGCACCGGGCTTTTTGACCAGATCAACGAAGAGGCCTTTATTTCGCGCCCGACCAGCTTTGCCGCGCCGGTGCAATATGCCGACTGGAAGGCGATCAATGCCCAGGCGCTGATCATGGGGGCGGTCACCGTGTCGGGGGATGGCCAGCTGACGGTCAAATTCCGGGTCTATGACGTGTTTTCCGACAGCGAACTGGGCCGTGGATTGCAATTTCAGGGCACCACGGATGGATGGCGGCGCATGGCGCACAAGGTGGCGGATGCGGTCTATAGCCGGATCACGGGCGAAACCGGCTATTTCGACAGCCGCGTGGTGTTTGTGTCCGAAACCGGCCCCAAGAACGAACGCAAGAAGCGGCTGGGGATCATGGATTACGACGGCGCAAATGTGCAGTATCTGACCGACAGCTCGTCGATTGTGCTGGCGCCGCGGTTTTCGCCCACCGGCGACCGGGTGCTCTATACCTCTTATGCGACCGGGTTCCCGCGCATTCACGTGCTGGATGTGGGTGACACCCGCAGCCGAATTCTTGAAACCCAATCGGACAAGATGTCCTTTGCGCCGCGCTTTGCCCCCAATGGCGTCACTGCGGTTTATTCCCTCAGCGAAGGGTCGAATACCGACATCTTCACCATGGATCTGGCGTCGGGCCAATCCAGCCGGTTGACCAATACCCCCGCGATCGAAACCGCGCCGTCCTATAGCCCGGACGGGGGGCGGATCGTGTTTGAAAGCGACCGGTCGGGCAGCCAGCAGCTCTATATCATGTCGGCAAATGGCGGCGAAGCGCAGCGCATTTCCTTTGGTCAGGGGCGTTATGGCACGCCGGTCTGGTCGCCGCGCGGCGATTTGATTGCCTTTACCAAACAGCACAAGGGCCGGTTCCACATCGGCGTGATGCGCACCGATGGCAGCGAAGAGCGGTTGCTGACCGCATCGTTCCTCGACGAGGGACCGACCTGGGCACCCAATGGCCGGGTGATCATGTTCACCCGCGAAACACAGGGCGCCAGCGGACAATCCAACCTGTATTCGGTGGATGTGTCGGGCCGAAATCTGAAACGGGTGCGCACGCCCGGTGCGGCGTCGGACCCCAGCTGGGGTCCGTTGCAATAGGCGCTGTGGTGGATTTGCAATAGATATGTATTGCGCGGCGGGGCTGTGATAGACTCGGACTTAACAATGGCACAATGCCAGATGGCGGAGCAGGACAAGACAATGAAACATATGAGCAAGATCGTGCTTTTGATGGGCGCTTTGGCCGTGTCGGCCTGCACCGGTGCGGGCCGGTTTGACAGCGCAGACAGCGGCGTTGGTGGCAGCGACTTTGATGCCGGTGCTGGTGCGGGCACTGGTGGCGGTCTGGGCGATCCGACCAGCCCGACCTATTTCCAACAGGCGATTGGCGATCGGGTGCTGTTTGTGGTTGATCAATCTTCGCTGACCAGCGAAGCGCAATCCATCCTCAACGCCCAGGCACAATGGCTGATCACCAATTCCGACTATGTTGCGGTGATCGAAGGTCATGCCGACGAACAAGGCACGCGGGAATACAACCTTGCCCTTGGCGGACGGCGGGCCAATGCGGTACGTGAATACCTGATTTCTCAGGGGGTTTCGGCATCGCGACTCAAATTCGTGACTTTTGGCAAAGAACGCCCGATCGAGATCTGTTCGGAAGAATCCTGTTACGCCAAGAACCGCCGCGCGGTCACGGTCATTGCCGGCGGTCTGACAAGCTGATCCAGCGCCCTTGCGGAGGGGTAGAAATATGCGATTTCTGTTGATTTTCGGCCTGGTTGCGGGTCTGCCGATTGCGGGCCTTGCCCAGGATCGTGAACAGACATTGGCGGACATCCGCCAGGATCTGACGTTGCTGAATGTCGAGGTGCAGCGCCTGAAACGTGAGCTGTCGACCACTGGCGGCAGCACTGCAGCGGGTGGCGGCGGGACGCTTCTGGACCGGGTTCAGGTGATTGAAGCGGAACTGACGCGGCTGACCGGCAAGACCGAACAGCTGGAATTCCGCATCAATCAGGTGGTCACCGATGGCACCAAACGGATCGGAGATCTGGAATTTCGTCTTGTCGAACTCGAAGGCGGCGATGTCGGCCAATTGGGCGACACCACCACCCTTGGTGGCGGCACGACCGAGGAATTGCCTGCCGCTCCGGTGGCCCCTGCCCCACCTGCATCTGGTGATGGACCGGCGCTGGCGCTGAGCGAAGAAGAAGACTTTCGGCGAGCCGGGGAGGCGCTCGCCACAGGTGACTTTCGCAGCGCCGCGGACCTCTTTGCGACCTTTAATGAGACCTATCCGGGCGGACCGTTAGCCACCAAGGCCAGTCTGGGGCGGGGTCAGGCGTTGGAAGGTCTTGGCGACTTGCGCGAAGCGGCCCGGGCCTATCTGAACGCCTATTCTGTAGATACCGAAGGCCCGGATGCCGCGACCGCGCTGGTGCATCTTGGCCGTGCGCTTGGCGCGCTGGGGCAGATGGCCGCAGCCTGTCAGACCTTGGGTGAAATTGAAACACGATTCCCCGCTGCCACGCAGGTTCAGGACGCACAGGCAGAAATGCAAAACCTGAATTGCACCTGATTTCGGTTCGGTCAATCGGGTTGTCGTCCTGGCGGTGACAGACAGTTGGGGGCGCTGCCCCCGCCCGCCAAAGGCGGCCTCCCCCGGGATATTTTTGAACAGAAGAAGGCCAAGGGCATGACCGGGTTTTGTCTGCAGAGCCATTTTGCCGATGCCATGGGGGCGCTTCTGGGCCCGGATTTTCCGGACACGATTGGTTTGGCCGTGTCTGGCGGTGGTGACAGCATGGCGATGCTGACACTCGCCCATAATTGGACCCATCAATATGGTGTCACCTTGCGGGTTGTGACGGTGGATCACGGGTTGCGGGCGGAAAGTGCCGATGAGGCAGAGTTTGTCGCCCGCACCTGCGCCGAGCTGGGACATTCACATAGCACATTGCGCTGGCAAGGCCCTTCGGGGCCGGGTTGGGATGGTCACGGCAACCTGCAAGACGCGGCGCGCGCGGCGCGATTGTCCCTGATCGAGGATTGGCGCGGGTCGCTGCGCCATGTGCTGATGGCCCATACGGCAGATGATCAGGCCGAAACATTCTTGATGCGCTTGGCGCGGGGGTCGGGTGTTGACGGTTTGGCATCGATTCCAGAAAAACGGTTTGTGCCCTCCGGGCCACAGGCCGCAGATCGGGACGCGGCCGACAGCGGGTTTTGGCTGATCCGGCCGCTTCTGAACGCGCGGCGCGCCGATTTGCGGCATTATTTGACGGTTCTCAAAGGCACCTGGGTCGACGATCCGTCGAATGACGATCCGAAATACGACCGGGTGCGCATGCGCCAGGCAATGGATCTGTTGCAACCGCTTGGGCTGGACGTGCCGACGCTGGCGCAGACCGCCACGCGCATGGCACGCGCGCGCGACGGATTGCAACGCTGGGCCCAGGACGCGGCGGCGGATCTGGTGCGGGCCCAATATGGTGATTTGCTGTATGATCGCGACGCTTTGGCGGCGCTGGATGCCGAAACCCGGCTGCGGCTTCTGGCGGTCGGGCTGCAATATGTGGCGGTCCAGCCCTATCGCCCGCGCGCGCAGGCATTGGAGGCGACGGCAGAGCGCGTGCTCTCTGGCGGCCACGGGACATTGCACGGCTGCATGATCCGCGCGGAAAAGACCGATATTCGGATCTGCCGTGAATACCGCGCCGTGGCCGCAACAACCGCGCAGGTCGGCGACATCTGGGACCAAAGGGTGCGAATCCAGGGGCCAAAGATCGCGGGTATGACGGTGCGGGCGCTTGGGGCCGAGGGGGCCGCGCAGCTTGATCAACGCCCAGCCGGCCTGCCCTATCAAAGCCTGATCGCCCAGCCGGCGGTGTTTGAACGCGACCGATTGCATGCCTTTGCCCCGGCGGGATATGGTCCGGCCCATACAACCGACTATTTCGCGGGCCAGGGCAGTTTTCCCAACTTCATCCGGATGCATTGAATTTGCCCGCGAAACCCCTATTTTTCACTGCAAGGGCACGCTATAGAGCGGACCAAACCCAACTTCCGGGAGAATTTACTTGGGCAATCTGCGTAATATCGCCTTTTGGGTCGTACTTTTTGTACTGATCCTGACGCTTTTCAATCTGTTTTCGGGCGGCGGCAATACGCTGCAAAGCCAGGGCACGCCCTATTCCGACTTCGTCCAGCTGGTCGAAGAGGACAAGGTCGCCACGGTCACCATTGACGGTGAAACCATCCGCTTCAAGGGCAAGGATGGCCGCGACTATGTCACAGTGAAGCCCGACGATGCCGAAGTGACCCAGCTTTTGCTGGACAATGATGTGAATGTGAATGCCGAAAGCCAGGAGCAATCCGGGTTTCAGTCATTCATCCTCAGCCTGTTGCCATTCTTGCTGCTGATCGGTGTCTGGATCTATTTCATGAACCGGATGCAGGGTGGCGGCAAAGGCGGCGCCATGGGCTTTGGCAAATCCAAGGCCAAGATGTTGACCGAAAAATCGGGCCGTGTGACGTTTGATGACGTGGCAGGCATTGATGAGGCCAAAGAAGAGCTGGAAGAAATCGTTGAATTCCTGCGCAACCCGCAGAAATTCTCGCGTCTTGGTGGGCAGATCCCCAAAGGTGCGCTTCTGGTGGGCCCTCCGGGCACCGGTAAGACGCTTTTGGCGCGTGCGATTGCGGGCGAGGCTGGTGTGCCGTTCTTTACCATCTCGGGTTCCGACTTTGTCGAGATGTTTGTGGGTGTTGGTGCATCGCGTGTGCGCGACATGTTCGAACAGGCCAAGAAAAACGCGCCTTGCATTGTGTTCATCGACGAAATTGACGCCGTGGGCCGCGCCCGTGGTGCCGGTTATGGCGGTGGCAATGACGAACGCGAACAGACGCTGAACCAGTTGCTGGTGGAAATGGATGGCTTTGAGGCCAACGAAGGCGTGATCATCATCGCCGCCACCAACCGCAAGGATGTGCTGGACCCCGCGTTGCTGCGTCCCGGTCGGTTCGACCGTCAGGTCACCGTGATGAACCCCGACATCAAGGGCCGCGAAAAGATCCTCAACGTGCATGCACGCAAGATCCCGCTTGGCCCCGATTCCGACATGCGCATCATCGCGCGGGGGACACCGGGCTTTTCCGGCGCTGATCTGGCGAACCTGGTGAACGAAGCGGCATTGACCGCCGCGCGTATCGGCCGCCGATTCGTGACGATGCAGGATTTCGAAAGCGCCAAGGACAAGGTGATGATGGGCGCGGAACGCCGCTCGATGGTGCTGACCGAAGAGCAGAAGGAAAAAACCGCCTATCACGAAGCTGGCCATGCTGTGGTCGGGCTGACCCTGCCGAAATGTGACCCGGTCTATAAGGCCACGATCATTCCGCGCGGCGGCGCCTTGGGCATGGTTGTGTCGCTGCCAGAGATTGACCGCCTGAATTGGCACCGGTCGGAATGCGAAGAAAACCTGGCGATGACCATGGCGGGCAAAGCGGCCGAGATCATCAAATACGGCGCGGACAATGTGTCCAACGGCCCCTCTGGCGACATTCAACAGGCCAGCGCGCTGGCGCGTGCGATGGTGCTGCGCTGGGGGATGTCGGACAAGGTTGGCAATATCGACTATTCCGAAGCGCATGAAGGCTATAACGGCAAGACTGCGGGTCTTTCGGTGTCGGCCAATACCAAGGAATTGATCGAAGCCGAGGTCAAACGCTTCATTCAGGAAGCCTATGACCGTGCGTTCCAGATCCTGACCGACAAGAATGAGGAATGGGAACGTCTGGCACAGGGATTGCTGGAATATGAGACCCTGACCGGCGAAGAAATCAAGCGTGTGATGAAAGGTGATCCGCCGCAAATCGGCGATGACGAAGACGACACGCCAGATGCCGGCAATGCACCTTCGGTCACCGCGATCCCAAAGACCAAGCCCAAGAACAAACCATCGAGTGACTTGGAACCGGAACCTTCGGCATAAGCCGAAACCAAACCGGAAGTGATTTAAGCCCCCGAGGTCGCGGACTTCGGGGGTTTTTCTTTGCCCAGTGCTTGGCTGTTCGGTGCTTGGCTGTTCAGTGTTTGGTTGTTCGCTGCTTGGCCGTCGGGCGATATCGCGCCCCGGACGTGATCCGGGGCCTCTTTATCTGCCCCAACTGCGCCCGACCAATCCCCGGTGAAGTCCCGGAGCAGGTCCGGGACGATCCCCCGCCTTTTTGCACGCTTCTGGTTTCCGATCGACGAAACACCGTGCCCATCCCGCCGCTCACATTCGACAAAATGTCGGAAACGCCGTGATCAATGCTTGTCTGGCGCGGTATCAATTGGGAAAACCCCGACAGGAGTGGCCCAATGTCATATCTTTCCGACATCGAAATCGCCCGCGAGGCTGACAAGAAACCAATCCAGGAGATCGGCGCCAAGCTGGGTATCAGCCCTCAACATCTGGTGCCTTTTGGCCACGACAAGGCCAAAGTCAGCCAGGATTTCATCAACAGCGTCCAGGGCAACAAAAATGGCAAGCTGATCCTTGTCACCGCGATCAACCCGACCCCGGCGGGCGAAGGCAAGACCACGACAACCGTGGGCCTTGGCGACGGGTTGAACCGTATCGGCAAGAAGGCCGCGATCTGTATCCGCGAGGCCAGCCTCGGGCCGAATTTCGGCATGAAGGGCGGCGCGGCGGGGGGCGGCTATGCCCAGGTGGTGCCGATGGAGGACATGAACCTCCACTTCACCGGCGATTTCCACGCCATCACCACCGCACACAACCTGCTGTCGGCGATGATCGACAACCATATCTATTGGGGAAACGCGCTGGAGATTGATCCGCGCCGCGTGGTCTGGCGCCGGGTGATGGACATGAACGACCGGGCCTTGCGGGACGTTGTGACCTCGCTTGGCGGCGTGGCCAATGGCTTTCCCCGCCAGACCGGGTTCGACATCACCGTCGCATCAGAGGTCATGGCGATCCTGTGCCTTGCGACCTCGCTTGCGGATCTGGAACGCCGTTTGGGTGACATCATCGTGGCCTATACCCGCGACCGCAGGCCGATCACCTGCCGCGATATTCAGGCGGATGGCGCGATGACCGTTTTGTTGAAAGATGCGATGCAGCCCAATCTGGTGCAAACGCTGGAAAACAACCCGGCCTTTGTGCATGGCGGCCCCTTTGCCAATATCGCCCATGGGTGCAATTCGGTCATGGCGACCTCTACCGCGTTGAAAGTGGCGGATTATGTGGTGACAGAAGCCGGCTTTGGTGCCGACCTCGGGGCCGAAAAATTCATGAACATCAAATGCCGCAAGGCGGGCCTGGCCCCCGATTGCGTGGTGTTGGTGGCCACCTGTCGCGCGATGAAGATGAATGGCGGCGTGGCGAAATCCGATCTTGGTGCGGAAAACGTCGCCGCCATCAACAAGGGCTGTGCAAATCTGGGCCGCCACATCCAGAACGTCAAAAGCTTTGGCGTGCCGGTGGTGGTCGCGATCAACCATTTTGTCACGGACACCGAAGACGAGGTCGCGGCGGTCAAGGCCTATGTCGAGACCCAGGGGTCTGAGGCAATCCTGTGCCAGCATTGGGAAAAAGGCTCCGAAGGCACCGAGGCGCTGGCAACCCGCGTCGCGGCGATTGCCGACAGCGGACAGGCGCAATTCGCCCCGCTTTACGATGATGACCTGCCGCTGTTTGAGAAAATCGAAACCATTGCCAAGTCGATCTATCGCGCGGATGAGGTGCTGGCCGATGGCAAGATCCGCAACCAGCTGCGCGAATGGGAGAATGCGGGATATGGCCACCTGCCCGTCTGTATGGCCAAGACACAATATTCGTTTTCCACCGACCCCAATCTGCGCGGCGCACCGTTGGGCCATTCGGTGCCAGTGCGCGAGGTGCGACTGGCGGCGGGGGCCGGATTTGTGGTGGTGATCTGCGGCGAGATCATGACCATGCCGGGCCTGCCCTCAAAACCTGCGTCGGAAAACATCCGAATGAACGCCGATGGCCAAATAGAAGGGTTGTTCTAGGCACGAATTTGCGATTTCTGCGGGCACAAGTGCCCTTGCCCGCAGGAGAGACAATATGACCGATCTGACCCCGCCGGAAAATTGTGCGGATATGGCAGAATTGCGCCGTCAGATTGACATGTTGGACGGAAAGCTGATTGACCTTCTGGCGGCCCGTGCCGGATACATCGATCGGGCGGTTGAATTGAAAACCGCGCTGGGCTGGCCGGCCAATATCCCGTCCCGCGTCGAGGATGTGGTGAACAAGACCCGCGCAGGCGCCGCCAGGCGTGGTCTGGACCCGGATCTGGCCGAGGCGCTTTGGCGCGAATTGATAGAATGGTCGATCACGCGCGAGGCGCGCCATATCGACCGCGACTGACCACGACACCCGACGAAAGGGACAAGACATGACAGCCCAGATCATCGACGGCAAGGCCTTTGCCGCCAAGGTACGCGCCGAGGTGGCGACCCACGTGGCCCGGCTCAAGGAAGAGCATGACATCACACCGGGCCTTGCGGTGGTTTTGGTGGGCGAAGATCCGGCAAGCCAGGTCTATGTCCGGTCCAAGGGCAAACAGACGGTTGAGGTCGGCATGAATTCCTATGAATTCAAACGCGACGCCACGATTTCCCAGGATGAGCTGCTGGCGCTGATTGACCAGCTGAACAATGATCCGCTGGTACATGGTATTCTGGTGCAACTGCCCCTGCCCGATCATCTTGACGAAGATCTGGTGATCAATGCGATCAGCCCCGACAAGGATGTCGATGGGTTCCACATTTCCAATGTCGGCCTGTTGGGCACGGGTCAAAAGTCGATGGTGCCCTGCACGCCGCTGGGCTGTCTGATGATGCTGCGCGACCACCATGGATCGTTGTCCGGGCTGAATGCCGTGGTGATTGGCCGGTCCAATATTGTCGGCAAACCAATGGCGCAATTGCTGCTGGGTGACAGCTGTACTGTCACCATTGCCCATTCCCGCACCAAGGACATTGCCGATGTCGTGCGTCGTGCCGACATCGTTGTTGCGGCGGTGGGCCGGCCCGAAATGGTGCCGGGCGATTGGATCAAACCCGGCGCGACGGTCATTGATGTGGGCATCAACCGCATTCCCGCGCCCGAAAAGGGTGAGGGCAAGACCCGGTTGGTTGGCGATTGCGATTTCGAAAGCTGCGCCGCGGTCGCCGGGGCGATCACCCCGGTGCCGGGCGGTGTCGGCCCGATGACAATCGCCTGTCTGCTGGCCAATACCGTAACCGCGTGCAGCCGGGCAAATGGGCTTCAGGCACCGACCGGCCTGACGGCCTGATCTGACGGCCCGATCTGACGACCTGATCTGACGGTCTGGCGCGCATCGACCGGTTTGAGCGGCGGCAAAGCGACCACCGCTCTTGCCAGGGCTTTGGCGGGGCAATTTTTGGGCCCCGCGGCCAAGTCGCCCTAGCGCAGGACAACAACCGGACATTGTGCGTGACGCACAACGCGGGCGGCGGTCGAGCCGATAAAATAGTCCGAGATCCCCGGTCGATGTGAGGTCACAACGATACAATCGACCGCGTTTTGCGTCGCCCAATCCAGAATACCATTGGCTGGATGGGCATCAATCACATGGATCTCGACCTCGTCCTTGGCAAATTGGGCTTTCAATTCGTTTGCGATTTCCACCTTGGCCTGTTCGACCTGATCGTTTGGCAAATAGGTTTCGACATATATCGGGACGTCCTCAACCACTGAGAGGATCGAAACCTTTGCCCCCGTATTGGACAGTTTCCGCGTCACGGTCAGCGCGTTGGTGTATTCTTCGTAGTGGCCCGGAGCGACCGGGATCAGGATATGATTGTACATGGTTGCCTCCTCTGGATGACACCATGATAGACCGCGCGCAGAAACCGACATTGATATAGCGCAAACACCAGAAGATGCGGCACGCAGGCCGATACCGGTGCATATGCGTTCAGAAAGTCAGGCCTATTGCGCCAGGCCAACCCGCGCCGCCAGTCGCATGGCGTGGACCGGATCCTGTGACACGGCCGGCATCACCGGATCATACCCGGCCCGGATCACGGCACCGATCTCGGGGCGCAGAATTGTCTGGTCGCCGGCAATCGCCAGCGGCGACACCTCGGCAAATGCCGCATCAGACCACAGCAACATCACCCTGACGATCTGGCCCAACGCCAATGTTTCGGCCGGCATCGCGCCAAGCGCGTCGTCCATGCGCAGGAACACGAAACAGGCTTTGATCGCGCCCGCATCGTCAAACCGGAACACCCGGTATTGATTGGCATCTGCCGATTTCAACCGCCCGACCAGGGCCACCAAATCCGGCACAAGCTTGTCCAGATCAGGCACGTCCGGCAGTTCGTCCCAATCCCGAAAGAAAAAGAACATGCAATTGCTGCCCAATTCCGGGTCGGTTTCGGCGATATGGTGACCGGCCATTGCGACCACGGCCTCCAGCGCGCCTTTGATCACCGGCAAGGTGCCTTCGGTCACGCCAAAGACAATCGGCGCAATCGGACGCCCCCACCGGGCAAAGTGATACGCCCCGTCAGAACGGGTAAAAAGCGGTTCGATTTCAATGGCGTTCATCTCTCGTTTCCTACAACACATCACACATACCGGCCCTGTCCCGACGCTGCCCGAAATCAAAGCCAAAATCAAAGACTGCGGTCAAATCCTGCCGGCCAACCCGGGGCAGTGATGCCACAAGGTGCTATTTCAACACAATTCCACAGCCGATGCGATGGAATGTGCATCTGTGCAGGGGTGACTGCGCAAAAAGTATACTCGCCTTTTTTTTGCAACCGCCGTACATCGCAAGCATGAGCAAAACCCTGCCCCTGGCGCTTGCGCGCGATCTGCCGGTCTGGCGCCGCCCGACAACATTGCTGTTTGTGATGGCAGCGGCGATGCCCATCGCCTTTGCCACTTGGACCGCCCTGCTGAACAATTTCGTGATCGAGGTCGCGGGGTTCGACGGGTCTGACATTGGCTGGTTGCACACGGTGCGCGAGATCCCCGGATTTCTGGCGGTGGGCGTGATTGCCTTGATCGTTTTCATGCACGAACAGGTTCTGGCGCTGATCGCATTGTTGTTGTTGGGCGTGGCGACGGCGGTGACCGCCTATTTCCCCGACATGGCGGGGATTTTGACGATCACGATGCTGTCCTCTATCGGGTTCCACTATTTCGAAACCGTGAACCAATCGCTTCAGCTGCAATGGCTGCCCAAGGACCGCGCGCCGCAGGTGCTGGGCCTGTTGATGGCGGCGGGATCGGCGGCCACGCTGCTGGCCTATGGCGCGATTGTCCTGACATGGGAGACTTTGGGGCTGAGCTATACCCATGTCTACCTGATAGCGGGCGGCGTCACCGCTGTGCTGGCGGTGTTTTCCATGCTGGCCTATCCCCGGTTCGACGCGCCCAACCCGCAGGTCAAGAAGCTGATCCTGCGGCGGCGTTACTGGCTCTATTATGTGCTGCAATTTCTGGCCGGTGCGCGCCGCCAGATCTTTGTGGTGTTTGCCGGTTTCATGATGGTCGAACGGTTTGGCTTCGCAGTGCACGAGGTTACGGCGCTGTTCCTCGCCAATCTGGTGGCCAATATGCTGTTTGCCCCGCTCATGGGCCGCGCCGTTGCCCGCTTTGGCGAACGCGCGACACTGCTGTTTGAATATGCCGGTCTGATCATGGTGTTTCTGGCCTATGGCGGGATCTATTTCTTTGGCTGGGGAGTGGTGATCGCGGCGGCGCTTTATCTGATTGATCACCTGTTCTTTGGCCTCGCACTGGCGCTGAAAACCTATTTCCAGAAAATTGCCGATCCCGGCGACATCGCCCCGACGGCGGCGGTGGCCTTTACCATCAACCATATCGCGGCGGTGTTTCTGCCTGCGGGCCTGGGGTATCTCTGGCTGGTTTCGCCCGGATCGGTGTTTTTTGCCGCAGCCGGTATTGCGACCGCATCATTTGTGCTGGCCTTGCTGATCCCCCGCCATCCGGTGCCGGGATATGAAACCGTGTTTCAACGCCCGATTGTCCCCGCCCCTGCGGAATAGCCGCGATCTGCGCATAGTGGAGATGTGATGTTTCTGCGTGGAACGCCGCGCAAAACCGCCGGGTGATGACCCAATGTGACGGGCAGAGGTTTCAAACCCGCCGCAAAGGTCCTAAGAGACGTGAAACCGTCAGAGAGTGCCACACATGCCCACATTCACCGCCCTCACCACCCTGCCCGGCAAGCCTCAGGCTGAAACGCTTGGCGCGGCCATGGAACATCTGGTGCCCGAACCAACCGGCGTCGGCGTGTTCGAGATGGAGGATGG
Source organism: Marinovum sp. 2_MG-2023 (assembly GCF_030548265.1). Classification (NCBI taxonomy): domain Bacteria; kingdom Pseudomonadati; phylum Pseudomonadota; class Alphaproteobacteria; order Rhodobacterales; family Roseobacteraceae; genus Marinovum; species Marinovum sp. 2_MG-2023. Next base: position 35,685 of record NZ_JAUOSD010000016.1, read on the forward strand.
CTCTGGCCTGTGGGAAATCGGCGGCTATTTCACCGAAGCCCCGGACGAAGCCGCCCTTGCGGTCCTTGCGGCGGCATTTGGCGCCAAGGAGTTTGCGATTTCCGAACTGCCGGAAACAGATTGGGTGGCCAAGGTGAAACGCGAATTGTCGCCGGTGGCGGCGGGGCGTTTCTTTGTCTATGGCAGCCATGATGCCGACAAGGTGCCCGCCGATTGCGAACCCCTGTTGATCGAGGCCGCCATGGCCTTTGGCACCGGCCACCACGGCACCACACTTGGCTGTCTGCGGGCGCTTGACCGGCTGGCGACGGGCGGATTTCATGGCAAATCGGTTGCCGACATCGGCTGTGGCACGGCGGTTCTGGCGATGGGTGCAGCCCGGATCTGGCCCGAAACTGTACTGGCCTCTGACATTGACGAGGTCGCCGTCGAGGTCGCCGAGGCCAATGTCCGCGCCAATGGATTGGACGGGCGTGTGGCCTGTCGTGTGGCGATGGGGTTCGACCATAGCGACATTGCGGCGATGGCCCCGTTTGATTTGGTGTTTGCCAATATCTTGAAAGCGCCGCTCATTTCACTTGCACCGGACATGGCCCGCCATTTGCAACCGGGTGGATATGCGATTCTCTCTGGTATTCTGAATGAACAGGCGGACGAAGTGATCGCCGTTTATGCCGCCAATGGCATCAATCTCCTTCACCGCGAAGAGATTGTTGAATGGACCACCCTGACCCTGCAAAAAGCTCTCTGATTTTAGCGGCATTTGCCGCTAAATTTCGACATCTGCCCCGGAATTGCCACATTTGACGCCCAAAAAGGGTGCCATATCTGGTGGGGGCCGGATTAGATGTAGAGGCTGCCATGTCGGAGACATTGTTCCATTTCGACAAGCGCGTCAGGCGGATTGCCAAGAAAAATCGCAAACTGGCGCGCGGTCATACGAATTTCATCGACGGCACCGGCGTGATCCGCCAGCGTCCCACGCGCAAACTGACCGCCCTGCCCATTCGCGGGTTGATGATCATCGCGTTTTGTTTCTTTGCATTCAAAGGTTTGCTGATCGCCCATCAGGGCGTTGTGCAATACGAAGACCGGCTTGACCTGCTGGCGGCCGGTAGCATTTTCGAACAAGGCGCCGCTTGGGTCATGCAGGTCGACCCTGTGGCCATGTGGTTCGCAGGCCTGCTAAGCGCCATTGTCTGAGCCTTTCACCTGAGGTCGCCAAACGCCTCAGGTGGTTCCGGGTCCGCCGCTTCCCCAAGCCAAAAGGCGGACCCGGCCGAAACCCACAGCCAATCGCCCCATGCAAAAAGACCGCGCCTGTTGCCAGGTCGCGGCCTTTTTTTCGACTTTAAAGAAGTCTTAGAAGTTTGGTTGCCGTGCAACGCGGTCGATGTCGGCGCGCGACAGACCAATATCGTTCAACTCGGCGTCGCTGAGGCTGGAGAGCAAGGTGCGGGTCGCACGTGCATCTTTCCATTCCTGGATGCGGTTGATCATGATCGACACGCTGCGACCAATGCGATCCCCAAATCCGGCAACTGCGATTTGGGCGGAATTTTCTTCATAAACGGCCATCTCGGGCACTCCTGGCTACGGCGCCATTCGGGCGCAAGTTTTCATACCGCGCAATTAATGGGCAACAGCGCCGCAAACAAGTGCAGTCTCTGCATAGCCCCCTTGCATTCCCGTCATTGCTCAGACCGCCACTAAGCCACTGATTTAGATTAATAAATTACCGAAACACAAATCCTGCGGCCCACGGCACAGGCCATTCCGCCGCAGGTCGACGACTTGACAAGGCAAAACCGACTCATTGCAGCGCCCCAAAGGTTTCTCTTGGCGTTTGTTCTCGTTTCGTGCTAGCGAAACAAAAAAGCAACAAAGTCAGGGCAGTCATGCGGGTTCTGGGCATCGATCCGGGTTTGCGCAACCTCGGGTGGGGCGTGATCGACGTTTCAGGCAGCAAATTGCGCCATGTGGCCAATGGGATCTGCCATTCAGAGGGGACGGACCTCGCGCTGCGGCTGATGTCGCTGCACCGGCAGTTGACCGATGTCCTGCAACGCTATGCCCCCACCACCGCGGCGGTGGAACAAACCTTTGTCAACAAAGATGCGGTCGCCACCCTGAAACTGGGTCAGGCGCGCGGCATTGCCTTGCTTGTTCCGGCGCAGGCGGGTTTGACTGTTGGCGAATATGCCCCCAACAAGGTAAAGAAATGTGTGGTCGGCGTCGGACATGCCGACAAGACCCAGATCGCACATATGGTGAAGATGCAATTGCCGGGGGTCGTATTGGCCGGGCCGGATGCGGCGGATGCGCTGGCGATTGCCATGACACATGCGTTTTATGTGCGCGCACCCGGGGCAGCATCCGGGCGCGCATTGCGAGAGGTGCGGGCACAATGATTGGCAAGCTTTCGGGGCGGATTGATTACCGGGGCGAGGATCACATCCTGCTGGATGTGCGTGGTGTTGGCTATGTCGTCTATTGCTCGGACCGAACGCTGGCCGGCCTGCCCGCCGTTGGCGAGGCCGTGGCGCTTTATACCGATCTGACGGTGCGCGAAGATCTCTTGCAGCTCTATGGCTTTCCGTCGCTGGTGGAAAAGGAATGGCACCGCCTGTTGCTGACGGTGCAGGGTATCGGCGCAAAAGCCGCCCTGGCGATTCAGGGCACACTTGGCCCGGATGGCGTCAGCCGGGCAATTGCCCTGGGCGACATCAACGCAATCAAAGCGGCCAAGGGTATCGGCCCGAAGACGGCACAACGTGTGGTGCACGAGTTGAAGGACAAAGCCCCGGCGGTGATGGCCATGGGCGGCGCACAGGCCGCAGAGGTCGACGACTCGGTCATTGAGGACGCGACCCCGGTGCCGGAGCCCCGCCCCGCAGCCAAATCAGCGGCCAAACCGGCGCCCAAAGCCAACAACGCCCAGGCCGAGGCGCTTTCGGCGCTTGGCAATCTTGGCTATGCCCCCGGCGAGGCCGCCGGCGCGGTGGCCCAGGCCGCCGGCGAGACGCCAGAGGCCGACACGGCGGCGCTGATCCGCGCGGCGCTGAAACTTCTGGCCCCAAAGGGATAGGGTGAACACGGGATGAGCGAACCGGACCCCACCCTGCGCCCCGAACCGCGCCCCGAGGATGCCGACCGCGCGCTGCGGCCGCAGCAATTGTCGGATTTCATCGGTCAGGCCGCAGCCCGGGCCAATCTGCGTATTTTCATTCAATCCGCCCGCCAACGCGGCGAAGCCATGGATCACACGCTGTTTCATGGCCCGCCGGGGCTGGGCAAAACCACGCTGGCCCAGATCATGGCGCGCGAATTGGGGGTCAATTTTCGCATGACCTCGGGCCCGGTTCTGGCCAAGGCGGGTGATCTTGCGGCGATCCTGACCAATCTAGAGGCACGGGATGTGCTGTTCATCGACGAAATTCACCGGCTGAACCCGGTGGTCGAGGAGATTTTGTATCCCGCGCTGGAAGATTTCGAACTGGATCTGGTGATTGGCGAAGGCCCGGCGGCGCGCACGGTGCGGATCGAATTGCAGCCGTTTACCCTGGTTGGGGCGACCACGCGGTTGGGGCTTTTGACCACGCCGTTGCGGGATCGTTTTGGCATTCCGACACGGTTGCAGTTCTATACTGTTGATGAGTTGCATGAAATTGTCAGCCGCAACGCCACCAAACTGGGCGTGCCCGCCGACAGCGACGGTGCGCGCGAAATTGCCCGGCGCGCCCGTGGCACCCCCCGGATCGCCGGACGGTTGCTGCGCCGGGTTGTTGATTTTGCCGTGGTCGAAGGCAACGGCCATATCACCCGCGCGCTGGCGGACAATGCGCTGACCCGGTTGGGGGTAGATCATCTGGGGCTGGATGGCGCGGACCGCCGGTATCTGGGCCTGATCGCCGAAAATTATGCCGGCGGACCCGTGGGGATTGAAACGCTGTCTGCCGCTCTCAGCGAAAGCCGGGATGCGCTGGAAGAGGTGATCGAACCCTTTTTGTTGCAACAGGGATTGATCCAACGCACCCCACGCGGGCGCATGCTGGCGCAAAAGGCCTGGACGCATCTGGGAATTGCCCCGCCGCGCGCGCCGGGGCAGAGCGATTTGTTCGGCAAATAGCCCCTGACCGCCACGCCGTCTGCGTAAAAAAAAGGGGGCCAGCCCCCTCGGCCTTTGGCCTCACCCCCGGGATATTTTGGGTCAGATGAAGGGCAAGGCAGCGCTTTTCAGGTCATGTTCACACTTGCCCCGCGGCTTGCCTATGGGGCTGTTTCACGCCACCATGGCGGCAAGATCATGATAGGAAAGCTGAACAAAATGCGTCTCATATCCCTGATTGCGCTGATCTTCTGGGCCCTGCCCGTCTGGGCCGAAAACCGGATTGCACTGGTGATTGGCAATTCCGACTATGCGCGGATAGGCAAGTTGGCCAATGCCACCCATGATGCCCGGCTGATTTCCGATAGTTTGCGCGCGACCGGCTTTGACGTGACGGTGCTGACCGATCTGGACGAAGATGCAATGGGGCTGGCGCTGGATCGATTTGCCGAAGACGCGCAAAGCGCGGATGTGGCGGCGGTCTATTTTGCGGGGCACGGTGTGCAATATCAGCGGGTGAATTATTTGATGCCGGTGGATGCCAATCTGCGCAGCGCTGCCGCCATCCCGCGCGAGGGCCTGTCGCTGGATCAGATCATGCAGGCGCTGACACCGGTGCCGGTGTCGCTGATCTTTCTGGATGCATGTCGCAACAACCCCTTTGCCGAGCAGCTTTTGGCCCAGGCCCGCGCCGAAGGGCGCAGCGCAGCCGTCAGCCGGGGGTTGGCGGTGGTGCAGGCGGAGGGCGATCAATTGGTGGCCTTTGCCACCCTGCCCGACACCGTGGCCAGCGATGGCACCGCTGGCAATTCGCCTTTTGCCCGCGCCCTTGCCCGCCATATCTCGACCCCTGACGTCGAGGTTTCGGTGATGATGAAGCGGGTCACCGCCGATGTCATGCAGGAGACCGATGGCACCCAGCGCCCACAGCAGCTGAGCCAGATGCAACGCGAATTCTATTTCAATGGCGCGGCGGATGATCCGGCGCCACGGCTCAATACGCCCGATCCGATCCTGTCGGTGTATCCACTGCGGGTGGCCGTCGACGACGAGGTCGCGATGATCGCCGATCTTCCGGCCGCCTGCACACCGTTCTTTTTCGCGCTGTCCCCTTCGGCGAAGTTTACGCCCATCCCGCGCAAGTTCTTTCGGACCTTCGCGCTGGCCTCGGGTCAGACCCGGTACGAGATTTCGCCGGGCTCACGCTATGGGCTCAAGGTTTTGCCGGAGGACGAAAAGGGCACCAACCTGATTGGCTATATGTGCGAACCACCGTCCGGCACGGATCAGACGGTGCTCAAGGCGCTGCTGCGTGAGGGTGTTCAGGCGGCGCAGAACGGCGTTGAAGACGGCGAAGTCAGCGCGATGGGGGCCAGCGCCCGGTTCCAGATCCGCCCGTTTGAGATCGAATAGGCGCGCCGCAGGAGCGCATTCATGACGCCCTTTTGGCGCAGCGCCCTCGGGGGTGCTGGCGCGGGTATCTGAACGGCGCTTTGATCGGGCCTGCGGGGGCTTTGAACGCCGGGGCACGTAACTCTGTCAGCTGCCTATGGATCTTTGGGATCAGGCGATTGCGAAACGTTAAGACGCCGGGGCAAGTACCAGTTGGACCCGCCGGTTGCGCGCGCTTAGCGGGTTGGCGGGATCCGCCAACCGCTGGAAACCAAACCCGACAGCTTCGATCCGCGAGGCAGGGACATCGGCGGCGGCGGCCACGAAATTGGCAACGCTCTGCGCGCGCGACAGTGACAGACGTTCATTATATTCCGCCGCCCCTTTGGCATCGGAATGGCCCATGAAAATAAGGATGTAGCGCGAAAAATCATCGCTGCGCAGCACATTGGCCAGATCCAGAAGCTGGCGCATTTGATCGGGACGGATATCCGAGGAATTATAGTCGAACAAAACCTCCAGATCGACAGAGGGCAAAGGTTCTGCCGCAGCGGATGTATCGTCGCCGGTCACCGAGGCCGGTGTGACATCGACGTCTTCGCGATCAACAATGCCCAAGTTCACCACATCGTCGATGGTAAAGTCGACACCGCCGTTCTCCGGGCAATTGGCCCGGTCGCGCAGACAACGTTCCATCGCACCACCGCCCACAGTTTCGGACGCTTGCGGCGCCTCGGTCGGTCCCCCCAGATCAAAATCATCCAAGGTGATCACCGATTGCGCCGCAACGGCGGCTGCAAACCCTATGGCCGGGATCGAACAAAGCAAGACGCGAAAAAATGACATATCAATGGCCCACGTGGAATCAAGGAATGACAGCAGCTTAGGCTTTTACGCGTCAAAGTTCAAAGGATCACGGCAGCACAACGGCGCATGTCACCGGCCCCGTGGGCCTGCGCATGCGGCCGGTGACGGCGATGATGGGGTCAATAAAAGCTCTGCGGATCTATATCGACCGCCAGCCGCAGATTTCCTTTTAACGGGAATTGCGCCACCCATTGTGCCAGTGCCCCTTGCAACGCCACGCTTTTGTCTGCCTTGACCAACAGCCGCACGCGATGCCGCCCCCGGACCCGTGCGATGGGGGCCGGCGCCGGGCCAAAGACCTGGGCCCCGACCCGGCGCAGCGGCGCATCATTGCGCGCCAACGCATTGCCAAGGTCAAACACCTCCTGGGCGTCGGTGGACGACAGGATGATGCCCGCCAGCCGGCCATAGGGGGGCACGCCGGCCTGACGCCGTTGATCCGCCTCGGCGCGCCAGAAGTCTTCTTCATCCCCGGCCAGAATCGCGCGGATCACCGGGTGCTCGGGTTGATGCGTCTGGATCAAGGCCATGCCCGGTTTGTCGGATCGCCCTGCCCGACCGGCCACCTGACGCACCAATTGAAAGGTCCGCTCTGCCGCGCGAAGATCGGACCCATGCAGGCCCAGATCGGCGTCGATCACCCCGACAAGCGTCAGCAGTGGAAAGTTATGGCCCTTGGCCACCAATTGGGTGCCGATGATGATATCAGCCTCGCCCCCGGCAATGGCCGCGATCTGATCCTTCAGCGCGCGGGCAGACCCGTACATGTCCGACGACAATGTCGCCACCCGCGCATCGGGGAACAGCGCCACCGCTTCTTCCGTCAGCCGCTCTACCCCCGGGCCAACAGCGGCCAGTCGATCTTCGGCCTGGCAGGACGGGCAGACCGTCGGCATTGGCTTGGTCTCGCCGCATTGATGGCAAACCAGCCGCTTGAGGAACCGGTGCTCGACCATGCGGGCATCACATTGGTCACATTCAATCTGGCTGCCACAGGCGCGGCACAATGTGATCGGCGCATAGCCACGCCGGTTGATGAACAACAGCGATTGCTCGCCACGGGCCAGCCGGGCCGTGACCGCCGATTGCAAGCTTGGCGAGATCCAGCGATGCGACGGCAGGGTTTCGTTGCGCATGTCGATGGCGCGCATCTCTGGCAGGACCGCCGCGCCAAATCGCGATGTCAGCTCCAGCCGGGTATATTTGCCCGCCTCGGCATTGGCCCAGCTTTCCAGACTGGGTGTGGCAGAGGCCAGCACCACCTGCGCGCCTTCGATCGAAGCCCGCAAAACCGCCATGTCGCGCGCATTATAGAGCACGCCATCGCCCTGTTTGTAGGAGGTATCATGTTCCTCATCGACCACGATCAGACCAAGGTCGCGGAACGGCAGGAACAGCGACGACCGCGCGCCGACAACCATCTGTGCACCGCCCTCGCCCACCATTTTCCAACAGCGCCGCCGTTCGGTCTGGGTGATGCCGGAATGCCATTCAGCAGGTTTCGCACCAAACCGCGCCTCGACCCGGGTCAGAAATTCCTGGGTCAGGGCGATCTCTGGCAAAAGCACCAGCGCCTGTCGCCCCCGGCGCAGGGTATCGGCCACCGCCTCCAGATAGACTTCGGTCTTGCCCGATCCGGTGACCCCGCGCAGAAGCGTGGTGGAATAGCCTTTGTCGCCGGCCTGTTGCAGATGCGCCGCCGCTTTGGCCTGATCATCGGTCAGGGATTCTCCCGACATCTCCGGGTCCAAAGTGCGATATGCCACGTCGCGCGGCGCTTCTTCTTCGCGCACCACCCCCTGTGTCGCCAGCCCCTTGATGACCGAGGTCGAGACCCCGGCCATTTCCGCCAGTTCCTTGAGCGTGAAGGCCAGATCGCCGTATTCCTCCAGCGTGGCCAATACGGCCCGGCGCGCCTTGGTGTCGCGATCCGGCAGCCCCACACCCCGGCGATAGATCTTGCGCATGCCGGGCGTGTCCCCCAACCCCGGCGCACGTGTCGCCAGCCGCAACATCGCGGGCAACGGTGTCAGCGTATAGGCCCCGGCGCGGGTCAGAAAATCGCGCATCCCGGCACGCATCGGCGCGCTGTCCAGCACACGCTGCACCTGACGCAGTTTGGCACGATCAAAGCTGCCCTCACCTTCGCCCCAGACCACGCCCAGCATCCGCCGCGGCCCCAAAGGCACCTCGACAAAGGCGCCCAGATGGCACCCGCCTTCCGGCGCGAGGTAATCCAACACACCAGAGCGGTCGCCCATCGCCTGAGTAATCAGGACCCCAAGACGGTCGCCCTCATCAAAATAGCTGCGACTCATTTTGGTGTGACCCATCCCTTTGCCTGATCCGATCCCGATCCAACCTGAGGTATGTCAGCGCCAAACAAAAGCCAAGATGGCAGCGGCCTTCAAAAACAGCGCGCACAAAACCGACATGACAGATGGCCAGGACAGGCCGCGACATTCCATTGAATTTCAATCAAATTCTTTTGATTTCAATGTGTTATTTTCCGGGATACGGCCCAGACACTTTATCAACAGGTTTATCCCCATTCCATCCAAAGTTAAAATTTGCTTAAGATTGGAACGATCTGCGCACCTTCCGCGGCCCCAGCCCCTGTGGATAACTGAATTGTTGACTCTGAGGCACAACTTAAAGAAACACGCGAAACATGCTCAATAAATTGACGAAATGAGCTTGGTGACCTGCTAAAGTCTGGCCGAAATCAAAGGGAATCGCATGACCTCCAGCCTCAAGATCGACGACGACCTCCGCGCCCGCATCATTTCGCGCCCTTCTGTCATTCTCGACGATAAGGACGTGATGCACGCCCTGATCGCTGCCAATGAAAAGGCGATGGGCACCAATATCGTTGATCTGCGCGGCATTGCGATGGAACGGCTGGAACGCCGTCTGGACCGGCTAGAAGACACCCACCGCAGCGTGATTGCGGCCGCTTATGAAAATCTAGCGGGCACAAATCAGGTGCACCGCGCGATCATGCGCATGCTGGACCCGCTGAATTTTGAGGATTTCCTGCACGGACTGGGCGGCGAAGTGGCCGATATCCTGCGTGTCGACAGCGTGCGGCTGGTGCTGGAAAGCAACGAACGCGCGGATGACGATCCGGCGATCCGCAAACTTGGCGATGTGCTTATGGTCGCGGAACCCGGATATGTGTCGCAATACCTGACCGAGGGGCGCATGGGCGGTCTGCGCCCGGTAACCCTGCGCCAACTGGCGGCCGGGGACAGGGCCATTTTCGGGGACAAAGCCGACGACATCCGTTCCGAGGCCTGTTTGGCCCTGAACTTTGGCGAAAAACGCCTGCCCGGCATGCTGGTCCTCGGCGCAGAAGACCCGCATTTGTTCACCCCGCAGCAAGGCACTGACTTGATGGCGTTTTTCGGGGGCGTTTTCGAACGCACCATGCGCCGCTGGCTGGCGTGAGCGCCAGCACGACATTCATTTCCCCCGCAGCGCGTGATGCGCTGGAAACCTGGCTGACGCATTGCCGCGCGCTCAGTGGTCAGGCCGAGGCCACGATAGACGCCTATCGTGCCGACGTACTGGGATTTCTCGCCTTCATGACCAACTACCATGGGGGCGCTCAGGGGTTGACCCCGCTCAGCCGCATCGGATTGCGTGACATGCGCGCCTGGATGGCCGCCACACGCAGCCCCGATGTCGGCTCGCGCAGCATGGCGCGCAAGCTTTCCGCCGTCAAAAGCTTTTACCGCTGGCTGGCCGAACGCGAAGGGTTTGAACCCACCGCCGTTCTGTCGACCCGCGCGCCGAAATACACCCGCAAACTGCCCCGCCCCCTTGCCGAAGATGCCGCGCGGGCGATGATCGACACGGTGGAATTACAAAGCCAGACCAATTGGATAGCGGCCCGCGATGCCGCCGTGGTGACCCTGCTGTACGGCTGCGGCTTGCGCATTTCCGAGGCGCTTGGCCTCAACCGCCGTGCCGCGCCATTGGGCGACAGCCTGCGGATTTTCGGCAAGGGCGACAAGGAACGCATTGTCCCGGTGATCCCGGCCGCCGCCCGCGCCGTAGACAGCTATCTGGCGCTCTGCCCCTTTGCAGGCGATGGCGATACGCCGCTGTTTCTCGGGGCGCGCGGCAAACGGCTGAATGCGCGGCTGGTCCAAAAGGCGATGGAACAGGCGCGGATGCAACTCGGCCTTCCTGCCACCGCCACGCCACACGCCATGCGCCACAGTTTCGCAACCCATCTGCTGAACGCCGGCGGTGATCTGCGCGCGATCCAGGAATTGCTCGGCCATGCGTCGCTTTCCACAACCCAAGGCTACACCGGAATTGATACCGCACGCCTGCTCGAAGTCTATGACCGGGCGCACCCCAAGGCAGGCTAAGGTCAGGACCCTAACCGCCCCGCCAAAGCCCCCCCGTCTTCTTCTGTTCACAAATATCCTGGGGGTTTGGGGGCAAAGCCCCCATTATCGCCCGCCGCAATGCAGGACATGCGCCGGGTGGCGCTCTTACTTCCCGGCCCGCAGGGCCAGAAGCGCCGCTGCGGCCTTCATGTGCACGTCGGATTCCTGACGCGCCCATCCCGCAACGCGCCGGATCCGCTCCGGGTCTCCATGATATTCCGCCCCCGCCAGCACGCGGCCCCACACCACCTGCAACAGGATCTCGCGCGTCAGACACATGAAATCATGCGCCAGGGGGGACGGATCGAACGCGTCCAAAACCGTGGCACGCGACATCTGCCAAAGCGTTCCATCCACGCCTTCTTGGGTCAGAAACGCCTCAAACGCCGCCCCCGGCGCGCCACCAAGCAACCGCGTGACCAGGGCCCGCTCATGTATGCCATTTGCCCCTTCATAGATCTGCGTGATGCGGGCATCGCGATAGGTCTGTTCAACTCGGTATTCCGTCAAATACCCGTAGCCCCCCAAAACCTGCATCCCCAGTTCCGCCGCCCGCACCCCGGCCTCGGTGCAATGCACCTTGGCCACGGGCGTCAGGAACGCCACCAGATCGGAGGTGTCGCCGCGCGTCATGGCCACGAAACACAAATGGGCAATGCCCCGACCGCCCAGAGCCATGGCATCCATCCCATCAATCATCCGGGCCACATCGGCATGATCAGACAGGACCGCAGCCCCGCCATCCGCGCGACGCCCCTGTGTGCGCTCGTCGCCATAGCGGCGCGCAATATCCCAGGCACGGGCCGCATGGGCGACCCCCTGAAGCGCGACGTCACAACGCGCATGGTTCATCATGGTAAACATCGCCGCCAGCCCCTGGCCCTCACCCCCAATCAACTCTGCCTCCGCCCCATCAAAGACCACGTGGCAGGTCGGCGAGGCATGAAGCCCCATCTTTTCCTCGATCCGGCTGACCTGTACCCCATTTCGGCTACCATCACTTCGGGTGCTGGGACATAGAAACAGCGACAACCCCTTGACGCCAGCGTCTGATGTCCGTGCCAGAACCAGATGCAGGATCTCTGCGCTCAGATCCTGATCCCCGCCCGAGATAAAGCTCTTCTCACCGCTGATGTGCCAACCGCCCTCATCATGTGCACGACACCGGATGCGCGACAAATCCGACCCGGCCCCCGGTTCCGTCAATGCCATCGTGGCCAGCGCCGCCCCAGAGGCCAATTCGGGCAGATATTTTGCCTTTTGGGCCTCGGTGCCGAACCGGTTCAACACACCAGCCGCGCCGGGCACCAGACCGGTAATCATTTGCAGGCTGTGGTTTGCGCCGGAAAACACCTCGGAAGTGACCGCCAGCAACAGCGCATCCATGCCTTGACCGCCGTATTCCTCAGGCACGGTCAACCCCGGCCAGCCCTGATCGGCATAGGCCCGATAGACCGCGGCAAAACCTTCCGGCATGTGGACACGCCCGTTTTCCAACCGGCATCCCTGTGCATCACCGGGGGCATCCAGTGGCGCGATCTCGCCCTCGGCGAAGGCCGCAAAATGGTGGGCGATCTCTGCGGTCAGGGTCGGGTCAAATCCGGTGACCGATCCCGCCATGGCAACATGGTTCAGGCTGAAAAGGATGTCATCCAATGGTGCTTTGAAGGGGGTCACGGGCAAATCCACCGCTTTTATCTACATATTCCGGCCAACCCCACGGCCCGCCGCAGGCTGGCAAATTCGTCTGGGCAAATCCGTCCGGGGAAATCAGCGGCAAATTCGCACCCCCCCCGGAACGAATGCCCCTACATCAACCCAAGCAAGCGCGCGGCATTGTTCTTGGTGATGTCTTCCCGCAACGCGTCCTTGATCGCGATACCTTCGAAATCAGACAGCCAGCGTTCCGGGGTGATCATCGGCCAATCCGACCCGAACAGCACCTTCTTGCGCAGGATCGTATTGCAATACCGCACCAGGATATCCGGGAAATAGCGCGGCGACCAACCGGACAGGTCGATATAGACATTGGGTTTGTGTTGCGCGACGGCCAGCGCCTCTTCCTGCCAGGGAAAGGATGGATGCGCGAGGACGATTTTCAGATCCGGGAAATCAACCGCCACATCGTCCATATACATCGGATTGGAATATTTCAGCCGCATGCCATTGCCGCCCCGCATGCCCGATCCGACCCCGGTTTGACCGGTGTGAAACAGGGCAACAACGCCCTCTTCCTGAAGCACCTCGTACAAGGGATAGGCCATGCGGTCATTGGCGAAAAACCCCTGCATGGTGGGATGGAACTTGAATCCTTTGACACCATAGTCGCGGATAAGACGGCGGGCCTCGCGCACGCCCATCTTGCCCTTCCAGGGGTCGACGCTGGCGAATTGGATCAACACGTCCGAATTCTGCGCAACCAATTCGGCCACTTCATCGTTGCTGTACCGGCGATAGCCGGTCTCACGTTCGGCATCGACGGGAAAGATCACCGCCGCAATGTTCTGGGCGCGAAAATGCGCGGCGGTTTCCGGGATCGTCGGCGGATGTTCCCAAGGCGCGCGAAAATACTTCGCCATCGTGGATTGCAGATCGTCATAGCCATCATCGCTGTGACAGCCACAGGGTTCCTCGGCATGGGTATGGATGTCGATTGCACGGACCTTGGAAATATCAATCAATTCGGTCTCCTTGTCGGTGGGATGCCCTGCGCGCAGACGGGCCGTCAGGGCCGGATAAGCGGGCCGGATAAGCGGGCCGGTTTCAAAGCGTGACAACCGCCGGATCATCATCGGCATAAAGCCGGTCCAACAGATCCTTGCGCCGTTCCAGTATCTTGCGGAAATTCAAGTTGCCCTTGGCGGTCATTTCGCCTGCGGGCATCGAGGCCGGTTCAGCCACCAAAATCGCCCGCGCCACCCGTGTCGATGAACCGGACTGCTGCGCGGCCCGTTCGGTCAGGCGTTTGTGAACCTCGGCCAAAAGCGCGGCATCATTCAATGCGCCATCCTTGTCGCTCAGCCCATATCCGGCGCGCTCAAGCTCGGCCAGCGCGGGGAAAACCATGACACCGATTTCGTTTCGATCAGCCCCGGTCACCACCAGATCCGCAGCCAGGGGCAACAGACCGCTCAACATGTCGAGCCGCAGTTGCGCGGCGCGCACCCAGGTTCCCGTCAGCAGCTTGAAGTCTTCTGATATCCGCCCGTCAAACCGCATACCCCGGCTGTAATCTCCGGGATCGACAAATTTCATCGCATCCCCGGTGATAAAGAACCCTTCGTCGTCAAACGCGTCTCGGGTTTTCTCTGGCGCTTCGAAATAGGATGTCATGACATTCGCGCCCTTGACCCGCACCTCACAGCGCATGTCGTCATCCGGGATCAGTTTGACGGTCACCCCGGTCAGGGGCACCCCCACCACGCCGGAGCGGTCGGTCGGTTCCTGTTGCATCATCGCAGAGGGCGCCGTTTCCGTCAGCCCCCAGGACGAGGTCATCAACGGCACTTCGCCTTTGACCTCATACGCCATGGTTTCCAATCCCTGCCACACATCCTGGGGCAGTGAGGCGCCGGCATAGAACATCAGATCGAGATCGGCAAAGAAGCGGTGGCGCAGGTCGGCATCATCCTCCAACGCCTTGACCAGCATGGCATATCCCACCGGCACGTTGAAGCTGAGCGTGCCGGTCTGGAGGTTCAGGTTTTCCAGCGTGCGATCAAACTGGCCTTTTACCGGCTTGCCATCATCGACGTAATACGCCCCGCCATTGGCCAGCATCATGTTGAAATTATGCGACCCGCCAAAGACATGGTTCCAGGGCAGCCAATCGACCACCACCGGTCTGCGGTCCTTCAGGAACGGCATGCTGTCGGCCAGCATCGTCTGATTGGTGCACATCATCCGATGGGTGGTCATCACCCCCTTGGGGGCCGAGGTCGACCCCGATGTCATCAGGATCTTGGCCACCGTATCGGGGCCGACCTGGGCATATGCGGCCTCCAGATCAATGCAGGCGTCGCCCCGGAGCAGGCTGTCAAAATCGGTCACGCCGGGGCGATCCGCCACCTGGCTGGCCACCACTTCGATGCCCTCAAAACACGCCATGTCCAGCGCCGCGCCATATTGCGCGGCATTGACCACATAGGCCATTTTGGGCCGCACCAGTTCGACCGCGTGGCGCAACCGGCCATGTGCGCCCGCAATCAACGAATATTGCTCGGCGACAGGCACAATCGGCACACCGGCATATTGCGCGCCCAGCGCCAAAAGCCCGTGATCGACACCATTGCCCGACATGATCAGGATCGGCGTCGTCTGGTCCATGCCCCGCGCCAGCAACGCGCTGGCGATGCCGCGCACCTTTTCCAGCGTGCTGGCGTAACTTTCTTCCCGCCATCCCGGCCCGGAGCGTTCCGCAATGAAAATCGCATCCGGCGTGGCATCCGCCCATTGGTGCAGCCAATCGCCGGTACGTGCCACCACCGGGCCAAGGTCATAGGCCGAGCGATAGAGGATCGAACCGTCGCCACGCACTTGATGCGTGACCTCATGTGGTCTGAAATTCGTCGTGCGTTTCATGGGGCCTCCCCCGTACCTGCACGCCAGATCGCCCCCATCAGCGTCTGTATACGGTTGCGATCTTCTTGCGAAATACCGGCGAACAGGCGCGCCTCATGCGCCTGCACCCTTGCGCGCGCATCATCATAAAGCGCCACACCCTGCAAAGTCGCCTTTAGCGCATAGGCACGTTTGTCGGTGGGCACCCGATCGCGCAGGATCAGCCCACGGCGTTCCAGCTCATCCAGAATGACCACCAGATTGGGCCGTTCAATGTCCAGTGCATCCGCCAATTGCGCCTGACGCAACCCCGGCGAAGACACCACAACCGCAAGCGCCGAAAAGGTCAGCATCCGCAGATCCAGCGGTTTCAACGTGGCATGAAGATCGGCCTGAATGGCGCTTTGCGCGCGTTTGATATGATAGCCCAGAAGCTCGTTCAGCACATCATCTGCGCGCGGTTGCGCCGGGCCGCGTGTTTCAACAGGATCAACCATGGCGTTACCGGAACTTCGGATCGCGCTTTTCGAGAAAGGCTTTCAGCCCCTCGATCGCATCCGGGCTTGTCTGGGTCAGGGCAGCACAGAGGCTCTCGGTAAACAGGCCATCCTGTTTCGACATGTCCTCTATCCGGCTCAGGCCCTGGATCATGATGTAGTTTGACAGCGGCGCATTGGTTGCGATCCGCGCGGCCAGTTCCTGAGCCTTGGCCAATGCTTCGCCGGTGCCAACGCTGTAATGTGCCAACCCCAGCGCGAGACCCTCTTCTGCGCCGAATTTGCGCCCGGTCAGCATCATTTCAATCATCCGATCCGCGCCCAGAATGCGGCCAATCCGAACCGAGGCCCCGCCACCGACAAAGATCCCGCGCCGCCCCTCGGGCAATTGGAAGATTGTCGAAGGTTCGGCAATCCGCACATGGGTGGCCGCCGCAATTTCCAATCCGCCGCCGATCACCGCACCATACATCGCCGACACCACCGGCAGGCCGCCATATTGAATGCGGTCCATCACCTGATGCCAGCCACGCGAATGGCGCATCGTGCCTTCGGCATCGCGTTGTTCATGTTCCGAAAGATCCAGCCCGGAACAGAAATGTCCTTCGGTGCCGGTCAGCACCACCACCTTCACCTCGTCCGGCGGCAGTGCAAAAAACGCGTCGATTTCGGCCAGAAGGGCGTCGCACATCGCATTGCGTTTGTCGGGGCGATTCATTGTCAAAGTGGCGACGCCATCCTTGATCTCGATATTCAGATATTGCGGCAATTTCATCAATTTACATCATCCTCAGCGGGGCGGCAGGCGCACCGCGCCATCCAGTCGGATCACCGATCCGTTCAAATAGGGATTGCCGATGATGTCACCGACAAGCTGCGCATATTCTTCCGGGCGACCCAGCCGCGCGGGAAAAGGGATATTGGCGGTGATCTTGGCGGTCACCTCCTCGGGCAGACCTTCCATCATCGGGGTATGAAACAGCCCCGGCGCAACCGCCATCACCCGAATGCCGGAGCGGGCAAAATCCCGCGCGGCCGGCAGGCTCATCGCGGCAATCGCCCCTTTGGAGGCCGCATAAGCCGCCTGTCCCATCTGGCCATCTTCATAAGCGACAGAGGCGGTGTTGATCACCACGCCACGTTCCCCGTCGTCCAGCGGGTCAAGCGTCAACATGCGCCGCGCCGCATGGCTCATCACGTTATAGGTGCCGTAGAGATTGACCTTGATCGTCTTGTCAAACACATCAAACGTCGGCGCGCCGTCGCGGTTCACGACCTTGGCGGCCAACCCGACACCGGCGCAATTCACCGCAATTCGGGCCACCGTGCCGAATTGGTCGGCCGCCTGTTCAATCGCCGCATCAACTGCGGCCGCGTCACTGACATCAACCTTGAACGCCGCGCCACCGATTTCCGCAGCCACGGCATCACTGCGCGCCGCATCAAAATCGAGAATGGCCACCCGCGCACCCAAAGCCGCCAGATGGCGCGCGGTTGCCGCGCCAAGCCCGCTGCCACCGCCGGTGACAATGGCGGCCTGTCCTTTGATCTTCATAAGACGAATCCCCCCAATTCCTGAATATAGTTATATCTCATATCTATTTTTCACACAAGCCTCGGATCGCCCCCCACCTGCCCTGCAAAACGCACAACGCCCGACCCCATACAGGAAGCCGGGCGTTGAATTTCGTGCCGGATCAA
Source organism: Marinovum sp. 2_MG-2023 (assembly GCF_030548265.1). Taxonomy (NCBI): domain Bacteria; kingdom Pseudomonadati; phylum Pseudomonadota; class Alphaproteobacteria; order Rhodobacterales; family Roseobacteraceae; genus Marinovum; species Marinovum sp. 2_MG-2023. Next base: position 53,213 of record NZ_JAUOSD010000016.1, read on the forward strand.
GCCGCGATCACAGGCTGAGCACAAACAGGGTGATTGACGGAAACAGCACCAGCAACACAACCCGGATCAGGTCCGATGTCACAAACCAGATCACCGCCTTGTAGGTTTCGATCATCGGGGTGCTTCGGTCCATCGTATTGATGATAAACAGGTTCATCCCGACCGGTGGGGTGATCAACCCGACCTCGACCACGATCAGCACAAGGATACCAAACCAGATCGCCACCTGTTCGGCTTCGATGCGGTTGGCCATGCCTTCGGTCACGCGAATACCCAGCGCCTGCATCTGTTCGCGCGTCAGCTCGACCCCGGTTGCCATCGCGGTTCGAATGCCCTCCAACATGTCCGCGGCCATGCCTTCGGGCACGCCAGAGGCCAGCACATCGCGCGCGGCATCGGCCTGCATCACCGCCAAATCGACAAATCCGAAATCCATCGACGAAATCACCGGAAAGAAGATCGGAATGGTCAACAGGATCATCGACAGGCTGTCCATCAGGCAGCCAAAAACCAGATAGAACACCAGGACCATCGCCAGCACCGTCCAGGCGCTGAAACCCTGACCGACAACCCAGGACGACAATTCCTGCGGCACCTGGCTGAGCGCCAGAAAGCCGTTGTAAAATCCCGCGCCCAACACGATGAAAAAGATCATTGCGGTCGAGGATGCCGTCGACAGGATTGCCTCCTTGAAGACAGCCCAGGACATGTTGCCGCCGACAAATGCGATGATCCCGGTGCCCGCCGCGCCCACCGCCGCGCCTTCGGTCGGGGTGAACCAGCCGCCATAGATGCCACCCACAACCAAACCGAACACCAGCACCACCGGCCAGACGTCAAGGAAATTGCGAATGCGTTCGGCCATCGGCACCGGCGGGCGCACCCCCGCCGCATCCGGGTTGACCCGGACATAGATCGAGATCGTGATGATATAGCCGATCGCCGCCAGAATACCGGGCACAAAGGCCGCCAGGAACAGTTTCGCAATGTTTTGCTCGGTCAGAATGGCATAGATCACCAGAATGACGCTGGGTGGGATCAAAATGCCCAATGTGCCGCCCGCCGCCAATGTCGCGGTCGAAAAGCCACCGGAATAGCCATAGCGTTTCAGCTCTGGCAAAGCGACGCGTGACATGGTGGCCGCGGTTGCCAGGGACGAGCCGCAAATCGCCCCGAACCCGGCACAGGCCCCGACCGATGCCATCGCCACCCCGCCCTTGCGGTGCCCGAGAAAGCTTTCTGCCGCCTTGAACAGTGCCGATGACATGCCCGACAGGGTGGCAAACTGCCCCATCAACAGAAACAACGGGATAATCGACAACGAATAGCTGGAGAAGGTCGAATAGGTCTCGCTCTTCAGTTTGGCCATGAACACCGTGGTGCCGTCCGTGGCCAGCCACAGCCCGCCAATCCCACAGAGCAACATCGCCAGCCCGATCGGCGCCCGCAAAAAGATCATCACCAACAAGACGGGAAAGGACAGATAGCCCAGTTCTAGCAAGCTCAATGGATCGCTCCTTCGGTATCGGGCATATAGCGACGGCCCGTCACGGCACCGGCGACACGGCCAAAAGCGCAATAAAGCGCGATGATCGACGCGACACAGGCCGCAATGAAACTGGCCGCATAGGCCCACCAGGCCGGAAATTGCAGCAAAAAGGTGATTTCGCCGTTTTGGTATTTGCTGACCGTCCCGGCAAACAGCCGCACGGTGATCAACAAGATCGCCAGCGTCAGGATCACCTCCCAGAAAGCGATCAGCCATTGATTGGTTTTTGCCGGCAATCCTTGGGTAAAGATGTCGACCGTGGCATGGCCACTGTGCAGCTGGCAGTACGGCAGGAAAGAAAAGATCGCGAATGCGATCCCGGCTTCGACCACTTCGAAATCGCCCGCCACCGGGCCGACCCCGGCATTGATCAGCGCCTGGCCAAGCGCCTCGCCAATGGCCCCGGAATGGCCAAGCGTATTCAGGCCCCGACCCAGCACGCTAACGCAGGTCAAGAGCACAAGAAACGTCATCACCAGCCCACCAATAATCGCCATCAACCGGGCGAGTCGGTCCATGTTCTTCAGCATGTCAATTTCCAGTATGTGACCAGAGGGGAATGTCGTCGCGAAAATCCCGGCGACGCAGGGCCGCCGGGAAAATGCGCGTTACATTGCGCCTTCGGCAATAAGCTCCAGCGCGCGGGCGCGCACAGCCGTGCCATCCAGGCCTTTTTCGTCCATTTCAGCGATCCAGGCATCAATCGTGCCTTGGGCTGCGGCCTTCCAGCTGTCTGTCTGGGCATCTGTCAGGGTGATGACATTGTTGCCAAGATCCAGAGCGGTCTCGCGCTCCGGGGCATCATCTTCCTGCATTTGACGCCCGAACCAGGCAGAGGTTTCCAGCCCGGAATTCGCGTCGATCACCGCTTTCAGATCATCCGGCAGCGCGTCATATTTGGCCTTGTTCATGCCAAAGACAAAGGTGGCGGTGTAAAGCGCGGTATCGCCGCCAAATTCGGTGTGGTTGGTCACCAGCTCCGGCACTTTCAGCGCGCCTGTCACCTCCCACGGGATCACGGTTGCGTCGATCACGCCCTTGGACAGGGCCTCGGGAACGGCGGGAACCGGCATCCCGATGGGCGTTGCGCCCAGCGCGCCAAACATCATGTTTGTGACACGCGTCGGTGCACGCAATTTGACACCATTCAGATCTTCCAGAGCCTCAACCGGGTCTTTGGAATGGATCACGCCGGGGCCATGCACATGCAGCGCGATGGGATGGATATCCTTGAAATCGGCATCCATCATCGTTTCTTCCGCCAGCTTCCAATAGGCCCGGCTGGCCGCTTCTGCGGTGGTCATGGTGAAGGGCAATTCGAACACTTCGGTGCGGGGAAAGCGGCCCGGTGTATAGCCCGGCAGCGTCCAGACGATATCCGCAACGCCATCCATCATCTGATCCATCAGCTGCGGCGGTGTGCCCCCCAAGGCCATGCCGTGGAACAATTGAATGTCGATCCGCCCATCCGACTCTGCCTCAACCTTTTCGGCCCAGGGGATCAAAAGGTTCTGGGGCACATTGGCCTGCTCTGGCAGGAATGAATGCATCCGCAGTGTCACCTCCTGGGCCACTGCCGCCCCCGAAGCCAGCACAATCGCCAGCGCAGTTCCGCTGGCAAGTTTGGTCAGTTTTTGCTTGTTGATCATAGTTTCCTCCCGTTGATCAATCGCGTTCTTTTTGGCGCAACTCTGTCGCAATGTGGGATTCACAGCAAAACAATTCAGCTGTTCGGATTCTTGGCCAAGACCATGGTCCGATCAAAAACCCGCCCCCCAGAGCGCATCATTCACGCCGCGGCTGCCCGCTCTCCTCTGTGCGGTCGCCGTGTCTTGCTCAAATAGATATACATCATAACTAACTCCGTCCAGCGAATGTTTTCCCCTCTCCAAGGAACATGGATCGACCGTTTGTTATGTCTTGGCAGCCAGTCTGGCAGTCGCTTTTGTAACTAACAAGCGGCAATTCCCAAGTATCCGGCAGACCTGCGTCAAATAGTTATATGAAATATCAATACGTTAGAGACAGGCCCGGCACATATGATGCCGGGCCTGCCCCCAAGATCCAGATCGGATCTATTGCGCGGGCGCGACCGTCAGATGCACCGGGGCAAGCCCCTCGATCCCGCCGTCGAGAACATCACCGGCCACCACCGGGCCGACACCGGCCGGTGTCCCGGTCAGAATCACATCCCCCGGCCCCAGATGATAATAGCCCGACAAATGCGTGATGATTCCCGCCACGCCGTGGATCATGTCATCCAGGACGGCCTCCTGTCGGCGGGTGCCATTCACATCAAGCCAGAGTTTCTGCGACCCGATCGCCGGCAACGCATCCGCCCGCGTCATTGGCGCCAGAACAGCAGAATTCTCGAAATCCTTGGCCAGATCCCAGGGACGCCGCTTGTCCTTGGCGGTGGCCTGAAGATCACGCCGGGTCATGTCCAGCGCACAGCCATAGGCATATACCGCCGCCAGAGCCTCATCCTCGGGCACGCGAAACACCTCTACCCCGAGGGCAAAGGCCAATTCCATTTCGTGATGATAATTGCCGGTGCCCGGCGGATAGGCCACGGTTGCGCCGCTCGCCACCATCGAATGCGGGGATTTGGTGAAATAGAACGGCGCCTCGCGATCCACCTCATTGCCCATTTCGGCGGCATGGGCCGCATAATTGCGCCCGACACAGAAAATTCGACGGACCGGATAGGTCGCCGTTTCACCCGCAATTGCTACGGTGACGGGCTTTGACGGGGCAAACAGAGTATCGGACATGGGTGGCCTTTGCGCGTTTGGGCCCGCTTGGGGCAATTCTCACAGAGATTTTCCCCACCTTGCCAGCGCCCCCCATTGAATCCAACCGCCATATCCGACATGACATCCCAATGACCAAGCTGCGCGCTCTTTCGATCCATTGGCTGACGGCGACCGGAGCCGTGTTTGCCATGCTCGCCCTGTTGGCGGCGGTGCAATCCAACTGGCCGATGATGTTTGTCTGGCTGGTTGTTGCCTTTGCCGTGGATGGCGTCGACGGGCCACTGGCGCGCAAATACGACGTCAAGACCCATGCCCCGCGATTTGACGGTGTGCTACTGGATCTGATCATCGACTATCTGACCTATGTGTTCATTCCCGCCTTTGCGCTGTTTGAATCCGGGCTTTTGCCGGGATGGCCCGGCTGGATCGCAATCATTGTGGTGACGTTTTCCAGCGCGCTCTATTTTGCCGATACCGGGATGAAGACCCGTGACAATTCCTTTGCCGGATTTCCGGGCTGCTGGAACATGGTGGTGATCGTGATGTTTTCCATCGCACCGCCGCCGCCGGTGATCCTGGCAATTGTTGTGGTCTTTGCGGTGGCCATGTTCCTGCCGCTCAAGTTCATTCACCCGGTACGCACCGAACGCTGGCGCGGCCTGTCGCTGCCGGTGGCCCTGGCCTGGACGTTTTTTGCCGGCTGGGCGGCCTGGGTCAATTTCCACCCCGAAAGCTGGGCACATTGGGGATTGGTCACAACCTCGATCTACCTTGCCTCGGTTGGCATCCTGCAACAGATTTTTCCAGCACGGACAGGTTAACCCATGCGCATCATCGGCTGGACCGCTTTGGTCATGCTGGCCTTTGCGGCCAATTCGGTATTGAACCGCATGGCATTGGACAGTGCCACAACCGGGCCTGCGGCCTTTGCTCTGATCCGCCTGGCCTCTGGTGCGGCCCTGCTGTGCCTGCTGGTCGGTGTGCGCGGGGATTTGGCCGCGCTGCGGCCACGCCGGGCGCTTTTGCCGGGGGTGTTGACCCTGACACTCTATATCCTTGGGTTCTCTTTTGCCTATGTCACCCTGCCCGCCGGGGTGGGTGCGCTGATCCTGTTTGGCGGGGTCCAGATCACCATGTTTCTGGGCGCGGTTTTCGCGCGTGAGCCGCTGTCGCCCATGCGCAGCTTCGGCGCATTGATCGCCTTTGGCGGATTGGTCTGGCTGATGGCCCCCGGCGCAGAACGCCCCGATCCCTGGGGTTTTGCCATGATGTGCGCAGCTGGCTTGGGCTGGGGGTTGTTTTCGCTGATTGGCCGTCGGGCCGGCGCGCCCCTGGCCACCACCAGCGCCTCTTTCCTGTGGGCCTTGCCGCTTGGGCTGGGCACCTTTTTGATCTGGCCCGATGGCATCGACCTGCGCGGCGCGCTGCTGGCCATTCTGGCGGGGGCCGTGACATCCGGGCTGGGGTATGCGCTGTGGTACTCGGTGTTGCCGCAACTGCGCACAACCACCGCGGCGGTCGTCCAATTGACGGTGCCCATCATTGCGATGGCTGGTGGCATGGTCTTTCTGGCAGAGCCGCTCACACTGCGATTTGTCCTCGCCGCAGGATTGGTGCTGGGGGGTGTGGCCGTTTCGCTGCGGTCACGGTAACGCTTCGTCACGGGCGGCAGCGCCCCTTTCACAGCCCGACAACTCTGCCTATCTGTCGGCCTATGCGTTATGCCCTTGTCCTTGTCCTACTTGCCCTGCCCGGCCTGGCCCGGGCGGATTGTGTCGTCTTCCTGCATGGTCTGGCGCGCACCGGCCTCAGCTTTGCGGTGATGGAACAGGTGATGCAGGCCGAAGGCTATGACACGGTTGTCGCCTCCTACCCGTCGACCACTGCCGATGTGGAAACGCTGGTCAACACCACGCTGCCGGAAACCATTGCCAAATGCGGCACGGCCACCACGCATTTCGTGACCCATTCCATGGGCGGCATCCTGTTGCGGGTCTGGCTGCGCGATCACCCCGGCGCGGACCACATGGGCCGCATTGTCATGCTGGCCCCACCCAACCACGGCAGCGAGCTGGTGGATGATCTTGGCGGGCTTGAGCTGTTTCGCTGGCTCAATGGCCCTGCCGGTCTGCAACTGGGCACCGACCCGGAAAGCCTGCCGCCGCAGCTGCCACCGATTGATGCGGAATTGGGCGTAATTGCCGGGGACCGGTCGCTCAACCCCTATTTTTCCTCGCTGATCGAGGGGCCGGATGATGGCAAAGTCTCTGTCGCCTCGACCAAGGTCGACGGCATGGATTGGCACATCACCCTGCCGGTCACCCATACGTTTTTGATGAACAACCCGCTGGTGATGCGGCAAACCCTTCTGTTCCTGCGCGAAGGCCGGTTTGACCCGGACATGGACCTGGCAGGCGCGGTTTTCGGAGAAGAGAATTGAGTATCGAACTTTGCCTGAACGGCACCCGCTGGCTGTCGCCCGAAGGCTGGCGCGACGATCCGCTGTCCATTGCCGGCGGTCTGATTGCGACGGGCGGCGTGCGGCCTGTGTCCCTGCCGGGGAAATTGGTGCTGCCGGGCATTGTCGACCTGCACGGCGATGGCTTTGAACGTCACCTCGCCCCCCGGCGCGGCGCCATGAAGCATATGCCCGCCGGCATCGTTTCGGCCGAGGCCGAATTGGCCGCCAACGGCATCACCACCGCCGTTCTGGCACAGTTCTACAGCTGGGAAGGCGGGCTGCGCAGCCCCGATTTTGCCACCCGGATGCTAGAGGCCGTGGCGATTGCCGCCCCCACCCTGGGCACCGACCTGCGGGTGCAACTGCGGTTGGAAACCCATATGCTCGACGCCCATCCGGCGATGCTTGACCTGATTGCGCAGCACGACATCCGCTACGTCGCCTTCAACGACCACCTGCCGCATGACCACCTCGCCGCGGGCAAACGCCCGCCCCGGCTGACCGGCACGGCGCTGAAATCGGGCCGCAACCCCGAAGCGCACCTTGCAATGATGATGGAAATGCATGCCCGCTCTGCCGAGGTGCCCGCCGCTTTGGACAGCTTCTGTACCAGGCTGGCGGCACGCGGTGTTCAAATGGCCAGCCATGATGATTCCACCCAGGATGACGTCGCCACATGGCGCGCCCGTGGCATCACCATCAGTGAATTCCCCGAAACAGCCGAGGCCGCCAGCGCCGCACTGGCCCGCGACATGCCCACGGTCCTCGGCGCGCCGAATGTGGCCCGCGGTGCCAGCCACAAGGGCAATGCATCTGCGCGCGATCTGGTGGAACAGGGCCTCGTTACGGCGCTGGCCTCGGACTACCACTATCCCGCGCCACGCAATGCGATCTGGGAATTGGTCGACACCGCCATCATGGATCTGGACAGGGCTTGGGCACTGATTTCCACCAATCCGGCGGCGGTGCTTGGCCTGACCGACCGGGGGGAAATCACCCCTGGCAAACGCGCCGACCTCGTGATCCTGGACCGCGAAACCCGCCTCGTCGAGGCGACGCTTTCCAACGGCGTCTTCACCTATCTGACCGGCGAAACCGCCAGCCGCCTAACCAACACAACCTGACAAACGCCACCGGACCAAACATTGCTTCGGAGCCGTCCCTCGCCTGAGGAGATCAGGACATCGCGCGCAGCGGCCTGCATGCAAAATCGCCGAGGGCCCCCGCCTGCGGGGAGACGGCTATTTTGCTTGCCGGACGTGAGCACGTTGTCATGAACGGATCAGACGAGGGACGGCTTTCACAAGCATTGCTTTGGTGGGTCCTGAAGCCCCCCTCAACCGGCCTATGCAACCACTACGACATTATTGTGTCTGGGGCGCCCGGCCAGGCGCTCCCTTCCCCCGGTTCCGGGGGAAGGACAGGTTGGGGGTGGAACACCCCTGTGCGCCGGAACGGCGCGCTATTTGGCAGAGGCCGACTGGACGCGGTTCACATGGCCCATCTTGCGGCCCGGCTTGACCGCAGTCTTGCCATAGAGATGCAGGCTGGCGTCGGGGTCGCGCGCAAGCGACTCGAGCCGGTCCATGTCGTCGCCAATCAGGTTTTCCATCACCACATCGACATGACGTGATCCATCCCCCAGCGGCCAGCCGGCCACGGCACGGATATGCTGTTCGAATTGATCGACACTGCACCCGGCCTGGGTCCAATGACCGGAGTTGTGCACGCGGGGGGCAATCTCGTTCACCACCACGCCCTTGGGCGTGACAAACAATTCCACCCCCATCACCCCGACATAGTCGAGTGCATTCAAAATACGCCCCGCCAGCAACACCGCATCCGCCTGCATCATCGGGCGCAATTCTGCCGGGACCGTTGTGGTGCGCAGGATGCCATCCACATGCACGTTCTGGCCGGGATCGTAACAGGCCACCTCACCGCTGAGACCGCGCGCGGCAATCACCGAGATCTCATGGCTGAAGTCGACAAATCCTTCGAGCACCGCCGGAGCGCCCGCCATATCCGCCAAGGCGGCCTCGGCATCGTCACGCGTCATGATGTGCGCCTGACCTTTGCCGTCATAACCAAAGCGCCGGGTTTTCAAAATGGCCGGAGTGCCAATTTGATCCAGCGCGGCATCGAGAGAGGCCCGGTCAGACACATCGGCGTAGGGCGCACAGGTCAGCCCCAATCCGGTCAGGAAATCCTTTTCCGTCATCCGGTCCTGCGACACGCGCAGGGCCTCGCGGCCCGGGCGGATCGGGCGCAGGGTTTCCAAAAGATCCAGCGCCGCGGTGGGGATGTTTTCGAATTCATAGGTGATGACATCGACTTCGGCGGCAAAGGCACGCAGCGCCGCCTCGTCCTCATACCCGGCGGTGGTCACCCGGTCGGCCACATGACCGGCGGGCGGGTTTTCACCCGGTTCAAAGATATGGCAGCGAAACCCCAACCGGCTGGCGGCCACGGACAACATGCGGCCCAATTGCCCGCCGCCAAGGATGCCAATCACCGCGCCCTGTGGCAAAGCGTTTGCAAATGCGTCAGTCATCTACCGGGACCTCCGGGATCGAAGCGGCCAAATCGGCACGCCATTTGTCAAGCCGCGCGGCCAGAGCGGGGTCCTGCAAGGCCAGAATGCCCGCGGCCATCAGACCGGCATTCTTGGCCCCGGCCGCACCGATCGCCATGGTTGCCACCGGGAACCCGCGCGGCATTTGCAGAATGGAATACAGCGAATCAACCCCGGACAGCGCCCGGGTCTGTACCGGCACGCCAATCACCGGCACGCGGGTTTTCGACGCCATCATGCCCGGCAGATGCGCCGCGCCGCCGGCCCCGGCGATAATCACCTGAAGACCGCGTTCGACAGCGGTTTTGCCGTAGTCCCACAGCCGGTCCGGCGTGCGATGGGCCGACACGATGCGCGGCTCATAGGCAACCGCCAATTCATCGAGCACTTCTGCCGCCTCTTTCATGGTGGGCCAGTCCGATTGGCTGCCCATGATGATGCCCACAACCGGCTTTGTCATCTTGTCCCCCGTTTTCAAGAGCGGGCACTATAGCCGGACCGGGCCTGTTGGCAATCGGATTGAACAGATCGGGTTTTACCGTGCCCGGAAATTCCCGACGCCGAAATGTCCGGGTGGATCGCAAGCGACCGACGGGGGGCCAGCCCCCCGAGCCCCCCGGGATATTTTTGGTCAGATGAAAGGGCGGCTTGGTGCGCATTAGTCTTAGGCTTTGGGCCTAATCCGAGGTGAAATCGGCCACCACCGGGTAGTGATCGCTTGGCCAGACCGCCGTCAGTTTCTGGCGAAAGACCACTGGCGCGGCCAAGGGCGTGATCTCTGGCGTGTGGCCGATATGGTCGATTGCCCCAAAGAGATGCAGCCCGCGATCCAGATGATAGGTCGCGCCCGCCACAGGCAGGAAGGACAGACCGGTCTGTGCCAGCGATGCAAGCACGGACGATCCGGCCCGCGCATTCAAATCGCCGACCAGAACAACCGCCCGCCCCTCGGCGCGCCATTGATTCAGTTTTTCCACGATGAGCGCGGTGGATTTCCGTCGGTTTTCCGCGCTGGCATAGTCCAGATGAACATTCAGGACGCGCAATTCGGTGTCATTCCGGCGATCGCGAAACGCCACCCAGCTGGCAAAGGCCGGATAAGAGCCATCGAAGGTGCGCGAATAGATCTGATCCGGCGTATCGGAGAAAAAGAACCAGCCTTGATCCACCACCGCCAGTCGGGCGCGCCGATAAAACACAGGTTGAGTTGAGGGAAAGGCGCGCCAATCGCCAATGGCGGCGGCGGCGTAATCCGGGTTTTGGGCCAAAAGCCACTGGCGGGCGAGATTGTTGTGATCATCATTGCCGCCAGAGAAACTCTCCATTTCCTGAAAGGCGACAATATCGGCATCCAGCGCCTTGAATGTCGCATCTGCCGCCTGTTTGCGCCGGTCCCAGGCCCTATCCGACCAGCGCCCAGCCCCCCGACCAACAACGATGTAGTGAATGTTATGGGTGGCGATACGCAGCGCGCCCGCAGGTTTCGGCCCCAACACAGGCCCACGCGACAAAAGCACATGCGACACGCCCAGCCAAAGCGCCGCCAAACCGACCAGCAGCGCCGACGCAAGCATCCCCCGTCTGAGTGCCCGCCGCATCGAAACCATGGTTCAGGCGATGATATCGGGCAGCAGGCGATCTTCGATCTGGGCGATTTTATCCTTTAACATCAGCTTTTTCTTCTTCAGACGCTGGATCGTCAAGGCATCAGCCCGGCCCTCGCCCTGAAGGGCGGCAATGGCTTCGTCAAGGTCGCGATGCTCGCGTTTGAAGACCTCAAGCTCTACGCGCAAGACATCATCCGTTTTCATCGCGAGTTCGGCTTGCATGTTCATCGACTGGCTCTCCTACGCGGGCTTTACTGGGCCACAGACCGGCCACGAACGGGCCACGAACGGGCCACAGGTCAAGATACTGAATCCCCAGCGTTTTGGCAAAGGTCTTGCGCCCCGGCCCAGCCGATACCATATTTGTTACGATCCGGTTGCCGCTGATGGGGCCGGAACAGAGATGTCGCTTATTTGCCAAGGACGTGTCATGACAAAACTGACCCTGGGGTCCTATCCCCATATGCTTGGGTTCGAACAGCTGGAGCGCCTGCTGGAACGAACGGCCAAGGCCGGAAACGAAGGGTATCCCCCCTTTAACATCGAACAGACCTCGGATCATTCCTATCGCATTACGCTGGCGGTGGCCGGCTTTGGCGAGGATGACCTGTCGATCACCGTCGAAGACCGACAATTGGTCATTCGCGGACGGCAGCGGGACGAATCGACCGATCGGGTTTTTCTGCATCGTGGCATTGCCGCCCGGCAGTTTCAGCGCAGTTTCGTGCTGGCCGAAGGTGTCGAAGTTGGGGACGCCACAATGGAAAATGGCCTGCTGCATGTCGATCTGACACTGCAACGGCCCCAGACCGTGGTCCAGACAATCAATATCAGGAAAGGTTAAGTCATGAACACGCAATATGAATTCGGGAATTCCCTGCCGCGCAACATCGTTTATGTCAAACCTGTTGCTGTCGCCGATTTGCCGGAAGAGGTCCGCAGTCAGGTGGCCGGGGCAGAGACGCTTTACGCCGTGCACCGCGAAGACGGCGAACAGCTGGCGCTGGTGGCGGATCGCAAGATGGCCTTTGCCCTTGCACGGCAAAACGACATGGCGCCGGTGGCGGTGCATTGACCACACGCTTTGCCGTCGATTGGGTGGATGCGTTCAGCAGCAGCCCTTTTGGCGGCAATGGCTGTGCCGTGGTGCATGATGCGGCCGGATTGGACGACGAGACCTGCAAACGCTTTGTGCGCGAAACATCGCTGGTGGAATGTACGTTTCTCGGCCCGTCCGATCACGCGGATGTAAAGGTTCGCTATTTTCTGGCCAGTGGCGAAATCCCTTTTGCCGGGCACCCAACAGTGGCCAGCGTGGCCGCATTGGCCCACCGAGAATTGGCCAAAGACGGGGCGATCACGCTTGAGACCGGCGCCGGGATCATCCCGGTCGAGATTTCCCATGACGATGTCGGGCTTCTGGTCAGCATGACCGTGATCGCGCCGACATTTGGTCAAACCGTCCCACGCGACATGGTGGCAGAGGTTCTTGGGCTGGACCCCGATGATATCCTTGCGCCGCCACAGATCGCGTCGACCGGATTGCCGTTTTGTATCACGCTGGTGCGGGATCCGGAGACGATCCTGCGCGCCCATCTGAATCCCGAGGCTCTGCAACGGATGATGCGCCATATCGGTGCCGGCCCCGGCGAAATGTACGAACCCTATATGATCACATGCCAGGGCGCGACGGAGACCGGTGATACCTTTGGCCGCCTGTTGCTGCCGCCCCCCAATCCACCCGAGGATGCCTTTACCGGCTCGGCCACCGGGGCCGCCGCCGCTTGGCTTTGGCATCATGGCCATATCACGCGCCCGAACTATGTGGCGCAACAGGGCCACGGCATGGGACGGCCCGGCGAGGCCCAGGTCGAGGTGATTGGCCCTGCAGATGCCATCACGGGTGTGCGGTTGGCCGGGCGCGCACATGTGTTGATGAGTGGCGACCTGTTTCTGTAATCCACAGGCTTCGCGACACACGTTTCACAAACCCGATGACCCGACAACTGCGCCAACCGCGCAACCGAAACGCCAAAGGCCGCAGCATCACGCCGCGGCCTTTTTCTTTTTCATGTCGAAAGCTGCTTAGTTCGCCGCGATCAGACCCATGCTTTCCAGCTTCAGGATGACCTGATGCGCGCAGTTGTCGACATCGACATTCTCGGTTTCGACGCTCAGCTCTGGGTTCACAGGCACATCGTAAGGATCGGAAATCCCGGTGAATTCCTTGATCTTGCCTTCACGCGCCAGTTTGTAGAGCCCTTTGCGGTCACGACGTTCGCATTCCTCGATCGAGGTGGCGACGTGTACTTCGATGAAGGCACCAAAAGATTCGATGTCTTCGCGCACAGCGCGACGGGTGGCGGCATAAGGCGCAATCGGCGCACAGATCGCGATACCACCGTTTTTGGTGATTTCAGAGGCGACATAGCCGATGCGACGGATGTTGAGGTCGCGGTGCTCTTTCGAGAAGCCAAGCTCGCTCGACAGGTTTTTCCGCACGATGTCACCATCCAGCAGCGTCACAGGGCGGCCACCCATTTCCATCAGCTTGACCATGAGGGCGTTGGCAATCGTCGATTTGCCGGAGCCGGAGAAGCCGGTGAAGAACACGGTGAAACCTTGTTTCGCACGTGGCGGTTTGGTGCGGCGCAGTTCCTTGACCACTTCGGGGAAGGAGAACCATTCCGGGATTTCCAGACCTTCGGCCAGACGGCGACGCAGTTCGGTGCCCGAGATGTTGAGGATGGTGATGTTGTCCTTGTCCTCGATCTCGTCAATCGCTTCGTATTGCGCGCGTTCCTGAACCCAAACCATGTGTTTGAAATCAACCATTTCACAGCCGATTTCCGACTGGTTGGCGCGATACAGGTCCTGTGCATCATAAGGACCGTAAAAATCCTCACCTGCCGAGTTTTTGCCGGGGCCGGCGTGGTCGCGACCAACGATGAAGTGGGTGCAGCCGTGGTTGGCGCGGATCAGACCATGCCAGACCGCTTCGCGCGGGCCAGCCATACGCATCGCGAGGTTCAGCAGCGACATGGATGTGGTCGACGCCGGATATTTGTCCAGAACCGCCTCGTAGCAACGCACGCGGGTAAAGTGGTCGACATCACCCGGTTTGGTCATGCCCACAATGGGATGGATCAGCAGGTTAGCCTGGGCTTCCTTGGCGGCGCGGAACGTCAATTCCTGGTGCGCACGGTGCAGCGGGTTCCGGGTTTGGAACGCAACAACGCGGTTCCAGCCCAATTTGCGGAACAGGGCGCGCAATTCGTTTGGCGTGTCACGGCGGCCCCGGAAATCATAATGCACCGGGGTCTGGATGCCGGTCACCGGGCCACCCAGATAGACCTTGCCGGCCTGGTTGTGCAGATAGTTCACGGCGGGGTGCGCGTCATCATCGGCACCAAACACTTTTTCCGCTTCGCGCGATTTGTTGGGAACCCAACGGTCGGTCACGGTCATCGTGCCAAGGATCACACCCTCTTGGTCACGCAGGGCGATGTCCTGGCCGATTTCCAGCGACGCGGCAAATTCTTCGCTGACATCCAGGTTGATCGGCATGGGCCAAAGCGAACCGTCGGCCAGACGCATGTTTTCAACAACACCGTCATAGTCTTCTTCGGTCAGGAAGCCCTTCAGCGGGTTGAAGCCGCCGTTCATCAGCAATTCAAGATCACAGATCTGGCGCGGCGTCAGATCGTGGCTCACCAGATCGGCGGCTTCAACCTTGAGCTTCTGCGCGCTCTCATACGAGACATAGAGCTCGGAAATGGGTGCCAGGTTATTCTGCATGTATTTGGTCCTATGCTTAAAAGGAATGAGGCCACTTGTCGTGCCGGTTAGTTCCGCATGAAGCGCGTCATATTCCGCGAATTTCCCGGCCAGAAACCGATCTGTCAACCGGACCTTCTCTGCCGCGCCGCGAGATGTCAGCGCATAGGCGAACCGCTGGCGCCGATCCGGGCCATCACGTTCGCTGATTTTGATGAACCCGGCCTTAGCAGCGGCCCGAAGCTGCGCATTCAATGTGCCAAGCGACACCCCCAACGCCAAAGAGATCGCGCGTTGCGATGCATCCGGCGTTTGGTCCACCTGACGAAGCAGCAGGAAGGTCTGCGCTTCTTCGTCGGTGATAGGCTGTGTCTTGGCGGTTGCCATTTCTGCGACTCGAAAAGTATGTTCAACGCTGAACACATCGCATGCACACCCGTCTCAGGGAAGCCCCAATTGCCCCCAATGGGCGAAATCCCGCCGTATCCCCCGCCTGACGCCGAAAACAACAGGGTTGTCCGGGCGCGCGCGGGGCCCAAAATGCAAACCGCCCCCGACACGGGCAGTGTCGAGGGCGGGAGATTGGCAATATTTATCAACCTTGTCGGGTTCAGCCCCGTGGGATCACGCGTCGTGTTCCGCCAGGAATTTTTCCGCGTCCAGCGCCGCCATACAGCCCATGCCGGCACTGGTCACCGCCTGACGATAGACATGGTCGGTCAGATCGCCGGCGGCAAAGATGCCGGCGATCGAGGTGCGGGTGCTTCCGGCCTCGACCTTGACGTAGCCACCATTGTGCAGCTCCAGCACATCCTTGACCAACTCATTCGCCGGGGCGTGGCCAATGGCGACAAACACGCCCTTGCACGGGATTTCGGTGATCTCGCCGGTCTCGACATGTTTGACGCGCACGGCCTCGACGCCCTTGGGGTTGTCCTCGCCGACGACCTCTTCCAATTGATGAAACCACAGCGGTTCGATCTTGGGGTTTTTCATCAGTCGATCCTGCAGGATCTTTTCCGCCCGCAATTCATCCCGGCGATGGATGAGCGTCACCTTTGACGCGAAGTTCGTCAGGAACAATGCCTCTTCAACCGCGGTGTTGCCGCCGCCGATCACCACAATTTCCTGGCCGCGATAAAAGAAGCCGTCGCAGGTGGCACAGGCCGACACGCCAAAGCCCTTGAACGCCTCTTCCGACGGCAGGCCCAGCCATTTGGCCCGCGCGCCAGTCGCCAGAATCACCGCATCCGCCGTATAGATCGTGCCGCTGTCACCGGTTGCGGTGAACGGGCGTTTCGATGTGTCGAGATTGGTGATGATGTCACCAATGATCTCGCAGCCCATCGCCTTGGCATGATCCTGCATACGGATCATCAGATCCGGGCCCTGGACCTCGCTGTCACCGGGCCAGTTCTCGACCTCGGTTGTGGTGGTCAGCTGGCCGCCGGGTTCAATCCCCTGCACCAGAATCGGATTCAACATCGCACGGCTGGCATAAACGCCGGCGGTATATCCCGCTGGGCCGGAGCCGATGATCAGAACTTTGGTGTGGCGGGTCTCGGCCATGTGGTGCCCCTTTGGCTTGCGCATCTCTATCAGACGCCGCATATAGCCATCCTGCCCTCAAACGAAAAGGCCATGAAACCCCGTCATGCGCCCCGATCAGGGCAAAATCACAGCATGAAAAGAATCTTGCGTAATTTGGAAAGATAATTGCGTAGGCCTGCCAAGCTGTTATAACAATCGCAATTCGGCGGAGGGCGAAATGCCGGGAACACGACTTGATCCAATAGATCGCAAAATTCTGGCAGAGCTTCAGGCAGATGGGCGCATGACCAATGTCGAGCTTGCCCGACGGGTAGGTATTTCTGCCCCACCCTGTCTGCGCCGTGTGCGCACGCTGGAAGAACAGGGATATATTCGCGGCTATCACGCCGAGGTTGATGCCCGTGAATTGGGCTTTGAGGTGCAGGTTTTTGCGATGGTCGGGCTGGTCAGCCAGGCTGAAAGCGATCTGTCAGCCTTTGAAGACCGTTGCCGGGCCTGGCCGCTGGTGCGCGAATGCCACATGTTGAACGGCGAGGTGGATTTCATCCTGAAATGCGTCGCGCCCGATCTTTCAAGCTTTCAGAGCTTTCTGACCGGTGAATTGCTGACAGCGCCCAATGTGGCCTCGGTCAAGACATCGCTGGTGATCCGTGGGGCCAAGGATCAACCGGGCGTGCCATTCGAAGTGCTGGAAGCGCGGCTAAGCAAAAACGCCTGATTTTGCCGGCCTGATTTCACCTGTCCAATTTTGTCGGGCTGATCTCACTTGCCCGATTTTGCCTGCGCTATCTTGCCGGCCTGAATCAGGCCTGCCGGCATCTCACCATTTGCGCCACCCTGCCTGACAACAATCAGCGCAGGGTTTTGATCTTCGCCTGCGCCCTATCCCAGACCTTCCAGCATTTCACGTTCCACACGGGGAAAGCCAAGCGGGCCAAAATCGCGCGGGCCGGCAATTCCGGGGAACAGCGACATGAAAAGCGACTGTGTCTGACTGCCCATCTGGGCAATCCTGCCGCCGCTGCCAGGGTGATAGCTTTCAACTTCCAGACCGCCAGCCGTGACCACCGCATGTTTGCGCAACATCAGGTGGTAAACACGCACCGCACTTGGCGGGGTCACCCGGAACACCGACACGCCATCAATGAAATCGGCAAGCGGGGTCAGCACCCTGCCCTCGCCAGTGCCGACACGCATTTGCGGCGGATTGTGCAATACTGCGGCCGCTGGCCCGAACATCATGTCGTGGCTCGGCCGGCCCCGGCCCAAGGCATCACCGGTCACCCGGATCAATCCATTCAACAGCGAAGCAGCCCCGGCCTGACCTGACAAAAGCGTCGTTGACCCGATCCAAAGCACCTGTTGCGGCCCGGCCGAGGATTGCACCGGATCGCCGGGCATCAGATCTTCGATGGCGCAAGGCCCATTTGGTGTCGCCAAAACCGTACCACGGGCAAACCCTGACACGGCGCGATCGAACAATTCGGTCTGCGGCACCATATGCGCCGCTTGATGCAGGCTGAAATCCGGCAAAAGCGCCGTCACCTCAAGCCTGCGCATCTCGACAGCGTCGCGCAAGGCATGATGTTCGCCGCTGTATGGGGGTTCGGTCCGGGCAAGCGGGGCGGATCGCACCGTCGACCGTGTGATGTCAAAATGGGATTTCGGCTGTGGGCGATGAGAAGCGGTCATGGCGTGCACCTGTTTATTCGGGTCACATCCGCGTCGGCCCCCACCGACAACGTCAGATCGACAATTCAATTCATATCCAACCGCAACAATGTCCGTGTTTTGCGGTCATCTGTCAAAAACCGGGCCGAATTGTCCGCCCTGACGCGGCAATGGCCCTTGGGGGGGCGGGATTGTTACCGGATTTTGCGGCGTTGGCCGATGTCACCGGGCAGAAGAATCGCGGGAAACCATGCGTTTTGCGCCGGAATTTGGCAGCAAAGACGACAAAAGCCGCGCCCATTGCAGAGCGCGGCTTTTTGAAACGCGGATCGACTGATTTGTATCAGGCGGACTTCAGCAGTTCCAGAGGCGCGCTGCGGCGAGCAATCATTGCGGCGCGACGTGCACCACGGGTCCAGGGCATTTCAACGTGGGTGGTTGCTGCCGTGGTCACAACGGATTTGATGAACCGAGTATTCATGTCTTTGTTCCTTTGGTCGGATCGGCGGCCACCGCGGCCACGCTTGCTACCCACTCAATATGGAATTGGTTTCCGGCAGGTCTGGGGCAGAAATAATAATTTTTCGAAAATTTTCGCCTATTTTAACTATAAATTGGGGCGGCCAAACGTACCCACTTATCCGTTTAAATTCAATTACTTAACAAAACGCCACTCCCAATCCCTGGCATCAATGTGGCAGACTTGCGGCACCGCCCTGCCCCGGTTCCGCCGCAAATCGCCCAAAACGACAAAAGCCGGACCAATTTGGCCCGGCTTCATCACAATCGTCACGCGGTTGCGGTGTCACATGTTGGGATAATTAGGCCCATCGCCGCCCTGCGGTGTGACCCAGTTGATGTTCTGGCTGGGATCTTTGATGTCACAGGTCTTGCAGTGCACACAGTTCTGGAAGTTGATGACAAATTCCGGCGCGCCGTCCTTTTCCACAACTTCATACACCCCAGCCGGGCAATAGCGCTGGGCCGGTTCGGCAAACTGGGGCAGATTCTCGCCAATTGGCACCGACGCATCCTTCAGCGTCAGGTGACAGGGCTGTTCTTCTTCGTGGTTGGTAAAGGAGAACGACACATTGGTCAGCCGATCAAAGCTCAGCTTGCCGTCCGGCTTGGGATAGTCTATCGGTGTGTGGCCATATACTTTTTCCGTGGCTTCGGCATCGGATTTGCCATGTTTGACGGTGCCAAACAGCGACAGACCAAACAGGCTGTTGGTCCACATATCAAACCCGCCCAGCGCCAGGGACGCCGTGAGCCCCCATTTCGACCACATCGGTTTGACGTTGCGCACCTTCTTCAGGTCCTGACCAATCGCGCCGGTGCGCACCTCGACCTCGTAATCGCTCAGCTCGTCACCGGCCCGCTCGGCCTTGATCGCGTTGAACGCGGCTTCGGCTGCCGCCTTGCCCGAAAGCATCGCATTATGATTGCCCTTGATGCGCGGCACATTGACCATGCCTACGGAACAGCCCAGCAGCGCCACGCCCGGCGCCACCATTTTCGGCATCGACTGATAGCCGCCTTCGGTGATCGCCCGCGCGCCATAGGCGACGCGTTTGCCGCCCTCCAACAGCTCTGCCACCATCGGGTGATGCTTGAACCGCTGGAATTCCATGTAAGGGAAGAGATAGGGATTCTTGTAGTTCAGGTGCACGACGAAGCCGACATAGACCTGATTGTTTTCCAGATGGTATATAAAGGAGCCGCCGCCCGCATTGCCGCCCAGCGGCCAGCCCATGGTGTGGGTTACGCTGCCTTCTTTATGTTTGGCGGGGTCGATTTCCCAGATTTCCTTCATCCCCAGACCGAATTTCTGCGGCTCTTTGCCAGCAGAAAGGTCGTATTTGGCGATCACTTCTTTCGACAGCGACCCGCGCACACCTTCGCCCAAGAAGACATATTTGCCGCGCAGCTCCATGCCCGGCTCGTAATTCGGACCGGCTGTGCCGTCGGCGTTTTTGCCAAACTCGCCCGCGATGACACCCACAACCTCACCGGCATCACCATAGATCAGCTCGGAACAGGCCATGCCGGGGAAAATCTCGACGCCCAGGCCCTCGGCCTGTTCGGCCATCCAGCGACAGACATTGCCCATCGAGACAATATAATTGCCGTGGTTGTTCATTAGCGGCGGCATCGGCGCATTGGGAATGCGGATCTGCCCGGCTTCGCCCAGCATGTAAAACTTGTCTTCGGTGACAGGCACATTCAACGGCGCGCCCTTGGCCTTCCAGTCCGGGATCAGCGCATCCAGACCGCAAGGGTCCAGCACCGCGCCCGACAGGATATGCGCACCGACCTCTGAGCCTTTTTCCAGCACCACAACTTCAAGATCGCTATCCAGCTGTTTTAACCGTATCGCCGCGGAAAGCCCCGCAGGCCCCGCCCCCACGATCACAACATCATATTCCATCGCTTCGCGCGTCACTTCGGTCATATCCGCTCCCTCGGCTGGTGCTGCACCTGCATCATAGCTCGCAGAGTCCTGCCCGGAAATTTGCCTTGGGTCAACGTTGTGCGCTGCGTCATTATGCGTTCAGAACAGGTTAAATTCGCAAAAACCACATGTTAGCGTCGCAACCCGGCCGCCCCCGGGGTGTGATGACAGATCCATATCATCAGGTTCAGATCATGCCCCCCATGGCCGACACCCCGCGCCCCTGCGCGCACGTTCCCGCCAATTCCGCCTTTCCCTCTTGCATCCGATGGACCGCCTAAGGCAATGTCGCTGAAACACGCTGATATGATTTCGCCGCCACCCATTCGGGCAAAGGCGGCCCTTTCTGGTAAGGCCTATGGAAAAGATACCGATGACCCGCGCGGGACATTCTGCGCTCGAAGCCGAATTGAAACTGCTCAAATCCGTTGAGCGGCCTGCCGTCATTAAGGCGATTGCAGAGGCGCGCGAATTGGGCGACCTCAAGGAAAACGCAGAATACCATTCCGCCCGCGAAAAACAGGGGTTCATCGAAGGCCGGATCAAGGAGCTTGAGGGCGTGTTGAGCCTGACCGAGGTTATTGACCCGACCAAATTGTCCGGCACAATCAAATTCGGCGCAACCGTGACCGTGGTTGATGAAGACACCGACGAGGAAAAGACCTGGCAAATCGTTGGCGAACACGAGGCCAATGTCGAAAAGGGCCTGTTGAACATGAAATCGCCCATTGCCCGCGCTTTGATCGGCAAGGAAGAGGGCGATAGCGTAGAAGTGCGCACCCCCGGCGGCACCAAGGATTACGAAATCCTGAAAATCGCGTATATCTGACGGCACGACGTAACCTGTCCCGAAAGTCCCGGAAATGCCCGCCGACCAATCTGCCCCCCAGACCGAGGACCGAAGCGCGCGGGTTGCGCCTTCGGCACCAACGCCATTGGGAATCTATGAACGAAACCGCGCACCCAAGGTGACCGGAATCGAAATTGTCGCTGTTGCCCTGTCACTTGTGTGGCTGTTGGGGGCGGTCATTTTCTTTGTGGTTCTGAAACCGTCTGGTTTGGGGACCGGCAATGGCACGGACGAAGGTCTGCGGTTCCTGATGACCCTTCTGGCGGTGTTCATGCCGGTGGCGATGATCTGGGTCGCGGCCACCGCCGCGCGGGCCAGCAAGGTGATGCGCGATGAAAGCAGCCGGTTGCAAACCGCGATCGACGCTCTGCGCCATGCCTATGTCAGCCAGGGTCAGGGGGGCGCTGCGGCCACTTCGGTCACGCGCAAGCTGGATGAAATTGCCGCCGCCCAGCGCAAGGCCGAAGCGGCGATGGCGATGTTTTCCTCGACCCGCGAGATTGGTGCGCATCGCACCGCGATGGCAACCGCGCCTGCGCCCGCCGCACCTGCGTCGCCCTCGGATGACCAGCCCGCGCTGGCGCTTGGCACCCCGGCCGAAGCGCTGGAACCAGAATTGTCGAACGAGGATTTCATCTGCGCGCTGAATTTCCCGGAAACCGCGGACGACCGCGATGGGTTTGCCGCGCTGCGCCGCGCGCTCAAGCATCGTGCAACCGCGCAATTGGTTCAGGCCGCACAGGATGTGCTGACCCTGCTTAGCCAGGATGGCATTTACATGGACGACCTGCGCCCCGACATGGCCAAGCCCGATGTCTGGCGGCGTTTTGCCGAAGGCGCGCGGGGCCGTGCGATTGCGGGCCTTGGTGGCGTGCGCGACCGGTCTTCGCTGGCGCTCAGCGCGGGGCGGATGAAACAGGATCCGATTTTCCGCGACGCGGCGCATCATTTCCTGCGGGTCTATGACCGCACTTTCCAGAGCTTTTCCGAACGTGCGTCAGATGCGGAAGTGGCGGCCTTTTCCAATACCCGCACCTCGCGGGCGTTCATGCTTTTGGGGCGGATCGCCGGCACCTTCGATTAAGCGCCGTTACAACCCGAAGCTGCCATACGGAAGAAAGCGCACCAAATCGCCTTCGCGGATCTCTGCGGCACCATCCGGCAATTCCACCAGCCCCCCGGCCCAGGACAGCCCGCTGATCCGCCCCGATCCTTCAGAGCCAAAGACCGCCGCCCGGCCATCCTGCATTTGCGCCCGCAGATACTCGCGCCGGCCCGGCTTCTTGGTCTTGGCGAAGGCGGCGGGCACGTCGAACCCCTGTGGCCGCTGCCAATGCCCGCCCGCCAATACCGCCAGCGCCGGACGCGCAAAGATCAGCGCACAGACCAGCGCCGCCACCGGATTGCCCGGCAACCCGAACACCGGCACGCCATCCCACAGCCCAAGGGCCAATGGCCGCCCCGGTTTGACCGCGATGCGCCACATCTGAAGCGCCCCAGCGGTGCGCAAAAGGGCGGACATGTGATCCTCATCCCCGGCAGAGGCACCGCCAGAGGTCAGGATCACATCCACCTGCCCCGCCGCGCGGTCCAACGTGGCGCGCAATGTCGGGCGATCATCCGGGGCAATTCCCAAATCAACCGCCGCACATCCCCAAGCCTCGGCCAGCGCCAAAAGCATCGGTCGGTTGGCATCGAAAATCTGCCCCGGTCCGGCGGTCCCGCCAGCCGCGACAATTTCATCCCCGGTGGACAAGACCCCGACCCGTAGCCGCTGTCGCACCGGCACCTCTGCCACGCCAACCGCCGCCATCAACGCCACATCCGCCGCCATCAACCGACGCCCAGCGCGCAGAATGACCTCACCGGCCACCACGTCTTCGCCCGCTTTGCGGGTGTTTGCCCCCTGTTTCAATGGCCCGTGCAACGCGATGGCGCGGCCATCTGTGGTCACATCCTCTTGCAAAACCACGGTGTCGACCCCGGCCGGCAACGCCGCACCGGTCAGGATGCGTAGCGCCCGGCCCGGTGGCACGGTCCCCGCAAAGGGCACCCCCGCCGCCGCACGCCCCGGAAATAGCGGCAGTTCCACCGCCCCGGCCGCAAGACCACCGGCAAAGCCATACCCATCCACCGCCGCATTCGCGGTCGGCGGATTGGAGCGATGCGCAGTGACGTCCTTGGCCAGGATACGCCCCGCCGCCTGATCCACGGCACAGACCTCGACCGCGGCAACCGCGTTCAGATTGTCACGCAGATGGGCCAGCGCATCCTCTACCGGGGTCCAATTGACCCCCGCAGGCAGCGCAAAACAATCGTTGCGCAGCGGCGGCGGTTGCAGGGAGCTGCCGCTCATAATCCGACCTCGGCCAGAATGAAATCCGCGATGCTTTTGGTGTCGTCCAAATCGAACACCGGCCGGTCCAATGTGATCGCCACATCCGCCATCTGATCCGACGCCACGGCGCGCACCGTCGCGTCATCCGGGGCAATCAGCGGCTGGCCGGTTACGGCGCGATGCGCCTCGATCTTGGGATGGCCGTCGCGTTTGTAGCCTTCGACCAGCACCAGATCGCAGGGCGCAAGCTGGCCCAGCAAGTGATCCAGCCCCGGCTCCTCTTCGCCGCGCAATTCGGTCATCAACGCCACGCGTGTGCGCGAAGCCAGTAGAACCTGCCCCGCCCCGGCCATGCGATGGCGGTGCGAATCCTTGCCCGGTTGGTCGACATCAAATGTGTGATGCGCATGTTTGACGGTCGACACTGTAAACCCCCGGCCCGTGATCTCACACACCAGCCGTTCCATAAGCCCGGTTTTGCCAGAATTCTTCCATCCGGTCACACCATATAGCCGCATCATATCATCGCCTCTGCCTCGGCCAGATCCTCGGGGGTGTTGACGTTGAAAAATGCCGTTTCCGCATCGAACATCGCCTCGCGTCCGCCATGGGCATCGCTCCACAGAACGACCTTTTTCAATCCCCCCGCCAAGGCCGCGCGCAGATCGTCACGCAGCGCCACCGGCCAAAGCCCGAATGTCGGGTGGCGCACATGGCCGCCGCGCGACATGGATTTCGTCTGTTCCACCCCGCGTCGGGTTGCGGCCAGCACCAGTGGCCGGGTCTGGCCCTCTGCGGCCTGTACCAGTCTGGCGACAAGATCGGTTGGAAAAAACGGGGTGTCTGCGGCGGCGGTCACAATCGTCTCTGCGCCTTGCTCAGCGGCATAGTCCAGCCCGGCCAGCACACCGGCCAGCGGCCCGGCAAAGCCATCAATGGAATCGGCAATCACCGGCAGACCAAACCCGGCAAACCGCGCCGGATCGCCATTGGCGTTCAAGACCAATCCGCTGACCTGCGGTCGCAAGCGGTCAATCACGTGATCCAGGATCGACAGCCCGCCAAGACGCAACAACCCCTTGTCGCCACCGCCCATCCGGGTGGCCCGGCCCCCGGCAAGGATCACGCCCAGCGGCCCGGTCATCGGCCCGGTCATCGGCCATCCCCCTTGCGCCGATGTTTCCTGTCTTCTTGCGGCACGCTTGCGGGATCGGCGTCCCAAATCACCCGCTCTGCCCCGGACAGACAAATGAACCGTTTGCCGCGCATCCGCCCAATCAGCGTCATGCCGACCTGGCGGGCAATCTCGACACCCCAGGCGGTGAACCCCGACCGCGAGGCCAGAACGGGAATGCCCATCAAGGCCGTCTTGATCACCATTTCAGAGGTCAGGCGCCCGGTGGTATAGAGGATCTTGTCCGCCGCCCCAACGTTTTCGCGCAGCATCCAGCCCGCAATCTTGTCGACCGCATTGTGCCGGCCGACATCCTCCATATAGACCAATGGATGGTCGCCCTGACACAACACCGTGCCGTGGATCGCCCCTGCCTCAAGATAAAGCGACGGCGTTTGATTGATCTGTGCGGATAGCGCGTAAAGCCAGCTGGAACGCAGCTCTGCCTGCGGCAGCACCAGCCCCTCGAGCCCCTCCATCATATCGCCAAACACCGTCCCAACCGCACAGCCGCTGGTCCGCGTCTTTTTTTTCAGCTTGTCCTCATGGCTGGTCTGGCGGGCGGTGCGCACCACCACAACCGCAAGGTCGGCGTCATAATCGACGCCGGTCACCACATCATCGTCCAGCAACATGCGTTGATTGCGCAGAAACCCCAGCGCCAGAAGATCCGGGTAATCGCCAATGGTCATCGCCGTCACAATTTCCTGACTGTTGAGAAAGATCGTCAGGGGCCGTTCCTCGACCACGGCGATGTCCTGTGGCCGGCCTTCATGATCGACACCTGCCACCACCCGGGTCAACCCCGCCGCTTCGGGGTCAGGGGAAATCAGATAAGAGTGGGCGTTTTCCATCCTCGGCAATTGCGTCTCCGCCTTTGGCTTAGTAGGTCTGGCGCAGACCCTAGGATGAACCCATGACACCCTCCACCCCCAATCGTGATTTCTGGCGCGGGCTGCGCGACGGATTGCCCTTCCTTCTGGTGATCACGCCATTTGGATTGTTGTTTGGCGTGGTGGCAACCGAAGCGGGTTTGAACGTCTACGAAACCCTGAGCTTTTCCATCGTGGTGATCGCCGGCGCGGCCCAGTTCACCGCGTTGCAGTTGATGGTCGATGACGTGCCGGCCCTGATTGCGCTGGTTTCGGCGCTGGCGGTCAACCTGCGTATGGCGATGTATTCCGCCGCTTTGACCCCCTATCTTGGCGCGGCACCGGTCTGGCAACGCGCGCTGATCGCCTATTTCACCCTGGATCAAAGCTTTGCCACCGCCACGGCAAAGTACGAAAGCACCCCGGATATGGCGCTGAAAAATCGGGTGGCCTATTTCTTTGGTGCGGCGCTGGCGGTGTCCCCTGCCTGGTGGGTTGCAACCCTGGCCGGCGCGATGTTGGGCAAAAGCATCCCGGATTGGATGGCATTGGATTTCGCTGTGCCCATCACCTTTTTGGCGTTGATTGCGCCCATGCTGCGCACCTTGCCCCATGTCCTGGCGGCGCTGGTGTCGATCGTGGTCGCATTGGTGTTTGCCTTCCTGCCCTATAACCTTGGGCTGTTGGTGGCCGGGGTCGCCGGGATGATGGCCGGTGCCGAACTGGAACGACAGCTGCGTTTAAGAGCCGGCCAAGGTGGCACATCATGATCGAAACCTGGGAAATCTGGCTGGTGATTGTCGGTCTTGGGATCGGCAGCTTTCTTTTGCGGTTCAGCTTCACCGGACTGGTCGGCGGGCGCGCCTTGCCCGAATGGCTGTTGCGACATTTGCGCTATACCGCCGTGGCGATCCTGCCGGGGCTGGTGGCACCGCTTGTGGTCTGGCCTGCCGCCACCGGCGGCGCACCGGATGCGCCGCGCATGCTTGCCGCCGCTGCGGCCCTGTTGACCGGCCTCGTGACGCGCAATGTGCTGGCCGCGATGTTCGTCGGGGCCGCCACATTGTATCTGGCGCTTTACCTGCTCTGAACTCAGCCACGACCCAACCCCGGCGAAGCGGGCCTTTGCACGCGTCAGGTCAGTGACGGCTTAGCGAGGAGAGACCATTCCGCAGCGTCGCCAAGCGGTCCAGAACCGCGGCCCTTTTCTCGTCCAGCTCGGCCTTGAGCCGGTCAATATGCGCCAGTTTCTCTGTCAGTTTCTGGAGGCCATCTTCGCAAGGGCCAGCGCCGCTGTCTGAAAGACAGGCGCGCATTGCCCGTATTTCCCGGGTCGAAAACCCCGTCGCGATAAAGTCACGGATGCGGCGCGCGCGTCTCAGGTCAGCTTCGCTATAGCTGCGATAGCCATTCAGCGTGCGCCCGACCTCCAGCAGCTCTTGTTTTTCATAGTGGCGCAACATCCGTTGGGTGATCCCCAACCGCTCTGCGGCTTCTTTCGCCTGCATCTTAGACGTCCTCTCCAGAAAGCCTGATCAACATGTGAATGTGACACAGGTTTATCAAGTGAAGCCGGGGGGCGCTTCTGTTCGCCCCCGGCCCCAAATGGATCAGGTCCGCAGCGACCAGCCGCCATCAACGGTCAGAACCTGCCCCGTCAGCCATGCGTTTTCGGAGCTCCCAAGCCGCAGGATCCACGGCACGATATCCGCCGTGACGCCGCGCCGCCCAAGAGGAATTTGTGCGGCTTCTTGCGCTTCGACCTGCTGGGCCGCCTCCTCTGGCAATCCCATCATCCCGGTCAATGCGCCGGTTTTGACGGGGCCCGGGGCGATGGCATTGACGCGGATGCCGTCATTGGCAAGCTCGATCGCCCAGGACTTTGTCAGATGTTCCAACGCGGCCTTTGTCGCGCCGTAATGTGCCAGCATCGGCGCAGCCCCTCTGGACACAGCGGTGCCAATGTTGACGATTGTCCCCTTGCTCTTGCGCAGGGCCGCACGGGAGGCCCGGACAAGTTGAGACGGCGCGACGATGTTCAATGCAGCCATTTTCGCAATCACATCAACATCATACGCGTCAATTGGCAGGGGTTGGCCCGCGCCGGAATTGTTCACCAGCAGATCAATCCGCCCCCAGCGGGACATCGCGGCATCCACGATCTGTGCCCCACTGTCCACCTGCGCGCTATCCATCTGAAGTGCCTCAATACTGGCATAAGCATCCGCCACCGTCGCCAGCTTTTCCGCGTTGCGCCCGGTGATCAGAACATTTGCGCCTTGCTTCGCAAGCTCGGTCGCCGTTGCCTCACCGATACCAGAGCTGCCACCGGTGACAATTGCCACCTTACCCTGCCATTTGTTGTCGCTTGCCATGTTGATTGGCCTCCTGTCATCGACTCATTTTCGCTTGATGAGAGGCCCTCCTAGCGCCTTGACACTAATGTCAGGGTCAAAGTTTTTTTCGCGCCGTGCCAGGAAAATTTGGCGCGCCGACCGGTGCCAGCGCACATCACAAGCCTTGGAAGGGCGCAGTCAGACATTGATCACCGCAATGGCGGCGTGGTGGGGGCGCGCGCATGCACGCCCGCCCCAAGCAAAGTTCAGCCGCCCGGTGTGGCCGCAGACCCGGCCAGGATGCCGCCATCAATCGTCAGTTCCGCACCGGTCATATAAGCGGCCTCGTCCGAGGCGAGCATGACGGCAAGGGCTGCGACCTCTTTGGTTTCGCCAAACCGGCGCATCGGCGTGTCCGCGACCATCGCGGCCTCACGGTCCGCCCGGTCAGGTCCATCGCCCAACATTGGCTCCCACATCGGGGTCATGATCGCCGCCGGATGAATTGAATTGCAGCGGATCGCAAGCCCCTGCCCGGCACAGTAAAGCGCAACCGACTTTGTGTGGTTTCGGATCGCAGCCTTCGAGGCCGCATAGGCGGCGGCCATTGGAATGCCGACAAGCCCCGAACGTGACGAGATGTTGATGATACTGCCACCCCCCTTCGCCCGCATGGCGCGGATCGCATATCGACACCCGAGGAAAGTGCCGTCGTTGTTCACCGCATGCACGGCCCGCCAATCAGTCAAGGAGGCATGTTCCGGGTCATGGGCGGGCGGCGCGCCGTCGAACGGGCCTTCGAACCCTGTGATGCCGGCGTTGTTCACCAATACATCAAGGCTGGGAAATCGCCCGGCCACCGCATCCCAATCGGCCTCGGCGGCGACATCAAGCCGGACGAAGATCGCGCCGATGTGGTCCGCGGTGGTCTGACCGGTCTCTGCGTCGATGTCTGTCAGGATGACCTTGGCACCCTCGTCGCAAAAGGCCTTTGCGATGGCGGCACCAATGCCACGGGCACCCCCGGTGACGAGGGCGGTTTTGTTCTGTAGTCTGGGCATGACTGCTCCGTAAGATGTGTGTTCGATGGACTCCGGGCGTTATCCGCAAAGAGCGCGGTTCCGCCCCAGGGGCGGTGTTCCGGATTACCGGTCGCGTTTGTCCATCGTCGTTCACTCCTCTACGAATGGCATGACAGTAGAAAATGACGTTGTGCCGGTCAAGCATAGGTCGCCGATCATTCACCATCTGCACGGCATGGCCAAAATAGGCTGGCATTTGCCCTGTATGGGTCACACCGGGATCGGCGGTCAAAGTTCGTCGCAAAAGGCGCCCAAACAGCCACGCAGCAATTGTCGCTGCATGGCTGAATTGACAAAGAGCTCAGGCCGCCGCTGATGCTTCGATTTCAAACAACAAACCCGGTATCGCAAGGCGGCTCACCCCCAGCAGCGTCATCGGCGGTGCGCATTGGATCGGACCAAAGCGCATTCCGAAAAGGTCAAAGTTTTTAAGCGCTTCGTCCACATCGGTCGCATAGACACCCAGCCGGATGATGTTGCCGAGACCCATATTCGCGCCCTGCAAAACGGCCTCGAGGTTGTCCAATGCAAGGCCGATCTGGCCGCGCATGTCGCCAAGGTGCTGTGGATTGCCCTCGCCGTCGACAGAGGTTTGGCCCGCGCAGATCAACTGGCGCGTGGTGCCTTCGATGACCTCGCCCTGATTGTAGCCAAGGTTCAGCGACCAATTCCATGGGTTTACGGGGGTACGTTGCATAATAAATTCTCCTGATTGAAACGATTGGGGGCGGCTCAAGCGGCCTTTTGATCGGTATTTTCTGCATCAACGACACGTTCGAGATGCCAGATCTTGGATACGATCTGCCAACCCTCTGCGCCCTTCACAAAGCCCAGATGATCGACAAAGACGTTCTCATGCGCCCGGATGCGA
Organism: Marinovum sp. 2_MG-2023; assembly: GCF_030548265.1. NCBI lineage: Bacteria > Pseudomonadati > Pseudomonadota > Alphaproteobacteria > Rhodobacterales > Roseobacteraceae > Marinovum > Marinovum sp. 2_MG-2023. The sequence goes on from NZ_JAUOSD010000016.1 coordinate 83,138, forward strand.
ACCTTCACGGTCGCGCTGATTGGCGAGAGATAGTCGATCAACAAAACCTCGGCTTCGCGGGGCTGGCCCTGGCTGGCCGGGGACGTGCGGCCAGCGACATCGCGGCTGAAACTGTCGATCGGTTCGACGAACACGGTGCCCTGATCGGCATCAAAAAGGCTGGACTGGGGGTGAAACACCGCAGTCAGCTTCTCTGTGTCACAGTCATGAATGGCGTCAAAATAGGTGTCGATGGCGGCGAGCAGGTCAATCTGAAGGGTCATGGGCGCATCTCCGATTTGCGTTGATGACCGATACTTGTCATGCCGGGGAAAATCGCGATACTGGCGAAATGGACAACACACAGTCAGATTCTGCCAACATGACCAAAACGGCCATGCCCCCCGCAAAAAACGGTTTGGTTTGCGCCATCGCCTATGATGGTCTGTGCACATTTGAATTCGGCATCGCGGTCGAACTTTTCGCCCTGCCACGGCCAGAAATCGAAAACTGGTATCGCTTTGCGACCGTGGCCGCGGACGACGGGCCCATTGCCGCGCTTGGCGGCTTTACCATTCAGGTCGACGCCGGTCTTGATCTGTTGCAAGAGGCCAGCCTGATCATTGTGCCCGGTTGGCGCGGCGCGGACACGCCGGTGCCAGAGGCGCTTTGCAAGGCCCTGCGCGCCGCCTATGACCGGGGGGCCCGGATCGCGTCAATCTGTTCAGGGGTATTTGTGCTGGCGGCGGCAGGTTTGTTGAATGGCAAATCGGCGACAACCCATTGGCGGTACACGGATATGCTGGCACAGCGCTATCCAGAGATTTCGGTTGATCCCGACGTGTTGTTCGTCGAAGGCGACCGTGTCTTTACCTCTGCCGGATCTGCCGCCGGTCTTGATCTGGGTTTGCATATCATCCGCCAGGATTACGGCGCACAGGTGGCTGCCTCTGTGGCGCGCAGGCTGGTGCTTCCGGCACAACGGGATGGGGGCCAACGCCAATTCGTGCCGCGCCCGGACCCAAAACCCCGCACAGGCTCGGGCTTGGCGTCACTCCAGGACCGCATCCGCGCATCAATTGACGAAGATTGGCCAATTGAACGCATGGCCAGCGAAGCGGCGACAAGCGGTCGGACCCTGGCAAGACGGTTCCACGAAGAGGCCGGGACAACCCCGCTGAACTGGCTAAAGGTAGAGCGTGTGTCGCGGGCGGCAGAACTGCTTGAGAATGGGTCTATTCCGCTGTCGGATGTCTGGGAAATCTGTGGTTTTGGATCGGCTGAAACCTTTCGGCGCGAATTTCGAAAGATGATGGGCGTTCCGCCCATCCGCTACAGAGAGCGTTTAGGCGCCCCCGCCGCGTAACCGAACGCAGCGCATCTGTGATTTGATTTTCATGCCTCATGTTCGAAATTTGCGGATCGCCCCCGGCGCGGCATCGTCCCCGGTCTTGCCCTCTGGCACAAGCGGGGCGGGCCGCGCATCGGCTGCGCGGCCCTTTTCGTGTCAGGGGCAGGTGTAACCGCCATCAATCACCAGATCGGCCCCCGTCATGAACGAGGATTCATCCGACGCAAGGAACAGGGTGCCGTAGCCAATTTCATCAGGCTTGCCGAAGCGTTTCATCGGCACCAGATCGACCAACGGGCCCCATGCCTCCTTGGGCACAGAGGATTCGAACAGGTTGGTGTCGAACATGCCCGGACAGATGGCATTGATGCGGATGTTGTCGCCCACGAACTCCAACGCGGCTGACTTGGTCATCAGACGGACAGCGCCCTTGGTGGATTGATAGGCGGTTGAGACGCCTGCACCCGCGATGCCATAGATGGAGGCGAAATTGATGATCGACCCGCCGCCGTTTTCCTTCATTGCGGGAACCGCCGCCTTCATACCCAGCAAGGTGCCCAACTGGTTGACGCCCACAATCTGGTGGAATTTTTCGACCGTATGATCCAGAAGACCCGCGTGGTAATAAATACCGGCATTGTTCACCAGCACGTCCAGCTTGCCAAAGCTGGCAACGGTCCTGGCGACCGCGGCCTCCCACTGATCTTCCTGTGTCACATCAAGCGCGACAACCTCTGCCCGACCACCGGCATCACAGATTTCCCTGGCCACGTTTTGCGCATTGTCCCACAGGCCTGTTGCGGGTTTGCCTTCGGCGATAATCGGGTCTTCGGGCAAATTGGCGAGCATCAAGACCGCGCCCTCCTTTGCCATCAGTCGCGCCTGCGCCTGACCCAGTCCGCCACCCGCCCCTGTAAGCAGCACTACTTTGCCTTCGAGTCTTCCAGCCATGGTTTTTCCTCCCTTTGGATTTTCACTTGATTTGGGGTTGTTCGTTGCTGTTCGGCCCAATCCGAACAGCCGTCCGGGAACGTTCATCAGAACATTCCGTTGTCATGAGCGCTGGTTGCCGGCAGTTCCTGCAAGACATCCCAATGCTCGATGATCTTCCCGCCCTCATTGAGCCGGAAAATGTCGATGCCCGCGTATTCAAGGCCATCCGGCCAGATCTGGTGGCAATGCAAAACCACGTGGCAGCCTTCGGCCAGCGCGCGTTTGATGGTGACACGCTTGCCCGGAAACCCGGCCGCCATACGTTCGAAATACGCGATGAACCCTTCTTTGCCGGTCTCCACATGGGGGTTATGCTGGATGTAATCCGCCCCCACATATTCGGCCACCGCACGACGCGGGTCGCAATCGTTGAACATCAGCTCATAAAAAGCGATGACATTGCCTTTGTTCTGTTCCAGATCAGCCATGGCCTAGAACGGGTAATGCTGTGCGGGGTCTTCGATCGTGACCCAGCGGGTTGAGGCAAAGCTGTCGATGCCGGCCTTGCCGCCAAAGCGGCCATAACCGCTGTCCTTGACGCCACCAAATGGCATCTGCGCCTCATCCCCCACTGTGGGTCCGTTGATGTGGCAAATGCCGCTTTCGATTTGATCGGCCACTTTCATGGCGCGCGAAATATCCGCGCTATAGACAGATGCCGACAGACCATAAGCCGTGTCATTGGCCACGCGCACGGCCTCGGCGTCGTCTTTCACCCTGATAATGGGTTTGACGGGGCCAAAGCTTTCTTCCTGATAGATCAGCATCCCGGGCGTGACGTTGTCGATCACGGTCGCCGTGACAACCGCGCTATCGCGCGTCCCGCCGGCCAACACCTTGCCGCCCTTTGCGACGGCGTCGGCAATGATCCGGTCCATTTTTTCCGCCGCGTCCAATGTGACAAGCGCGCCCAGCACGACCTTGTCGCGTGGATTGCCTGCGGGCAGCTTGGCCGCCTTGGCCGCGAAGGCGCGGACAAAATCATCGGCAATGCCTTCGTGCACGATGATGCGTTCGGTGGACATGCAAATCTGGCCCTGGTTCATGAAAGCCCCGAATGCGGCACCGTTTACCGCCCCTTCGAGATCGGCATCGTCCAGAATGACCATCGGTGCCTTGCCACCCAGTTCCAGCAACACAGGTTTGAGATGCGCCGCCGCTTTTTGCGCGATGATGCGCCCGACATTGGTTGATCCGGTAAAGTTGATGTGCCGCACAGCCGGAGCCGAAATCAGCGCATCGACGATGTCTGCGGCATCCTCTGGCGCGTTGGTCACCACGTTCAGCACACCGTCTGGAAACCCGGCCTCTTGAAACACGGTTCCAATGGCGCGTTGCACAGCCGGGCACATCTCGGACGCTTTCAGCACAACCGTGTTGCCGCAGGCAATGGCGGTGGCGACGGCGCGCACGCCCAGAATGACCGGCGCGTTCCACGGCGCAATGGCCAGACAGACGCCCAATGGTTTGCGCTGCGCCATGGCAAGGCTGCCGGGTTTGTTGACCGGGATCACATCGCCCGTGATCTGTGTGGTGATAGCGGCCGCCTCGCGCAGCATGCCCGCAGCAAGCATGCAATTGAACCCCGCCCATGGGCCTGTTGCGCCGGTTTCGGTGATCATCATCTGGATGATCTCGTCGGTCTTGGCCTCCAGCGCATCAGCGGCCTTCAGCAGCAACATGCGCCGCGCACCGGGCCCTGTTGCGGACCAGGACGGATAGGCCGCAGCGGCGGCATCGACCGCCATCAAGGCATCCGCCACGCTTGCGGCGGCGGCCGTCGTTGCCACGTCCCCCGTGACCGGATCACGGCGTTCAAAGGTACGAGTGTCCTGTGCGGTGACCTCGCGGCCACCGATCAAAAGGTTTACAGTCATTTGATTTCCCTTAGAAATTCATGGCTTCGGACATGACCGAAGCCTCGAGGCCGCCGTCACATGCAATGTTTGTGCCGTTCACCCAACGCGCCCCGTCGGATGCCAGAAACAGGATAGAGGGCGCGATGTCGTTTGCCGTACCTGCGCGGCCCACACGGTTGATGTCGCCGTTGACGCGGTCATCGCCCAGCACATCGCGGAACTGCAAAAGAATGGGGGTCTCGACCGGGCCGGGGCTGACGGCGTTCACCCGAATGCCACGGTCCTTGAACACCGGATCATGGGCGGCGCGATAGGTCCACATCAGCAACAATTCCTTGCTGTCGGGATAAGATGTTTCATCCTGAATGTTGTGGTCCGCGCAGAATTGCGCAGGATCGGGGAAGCCTTTGACGTCGATGGCCTTGCGCGTCCGGTCAAGATTGCTGCGCCAGCCGAAACCGGCGATGGACGCAACATTGATGACAGAGCCATATTGGTTCATCTTCGGGGCCAGCCCCAGCGACAAGGCACGCAGCCCCAGAAAGTTGACCGCAATGGTCGGCACTTTGCCCGGCGTGCCCGAAAGCCCCGCGACATTGGCCAGCGCGTCGATCCCGTTTGGCAATGCGTTGACCAAAGCCGCGACACCCTCTGCGGACCCAAGATCCGCCGCGATGAAATGCCCGACCGGGTTGTCCGGCGTGTTCCGATCGACCGAGAACACATTGGCCCCCTGCGATTGCGCCAGCTCTGCGGTGCGCTGTCCGATGCCCGATGCCGCCCCCGTGACAACAATGTTCTTTCCTAAAAGCATCTGTTTTCCTCCCTAAATGACTTGTTGATTTCAGTGATGCGATGGCCAGTCTGGATCACCGCTCCTGGCAAGTGGGCCAAGAGCAGCTTTGTCGGGCGCGAACGATGCGCGCCGCGCGAATGCGCGTGTCATGGTTCCCCCCTGACATCCCCAATTCAGGGGGCTTTTCGTTTTGTGATCCAACGTAGTTCGGTAAATTCGTCCAAGGCCCACCGCCCGCCGAACCGGCCATAACCGCTGGCTTTTACCCCGCCGAACGGGGCAAGCGGGTCGTCATCCACCGTGCACCGGTTGATGTGGCAAATGCCGGTGTGGATCTGGCTTGCGATCTGGTCCGCGCGCGTCGGGTTTCCACTGAAAACCGATGCGGCAAGGCCATAGTCGCTGTCATTGGCGACCGTCACCGCCTCCTGGTCGGTCGCGACGCGCGTGACAGACAGGATCGGCCCAAAGGTTTCTTCGGTGTAAAGCCGCATGTCCGCCTCGACCCCGTCGAGCAGCGTCGGATGGAAATAAGCACCCCGCATCCCGCCGCCGCCCACAAGGCGTGCGCCCTTGGACACGGCATCGCCGAGCAGACCGGACAGACGCTCTGCCGCACCGACGCCAATGACCGGCCCGATGTCCGTCGCGGCATCAATGGGATCACCAACCACCAAAGCATCGCGCAGCTTTTCGATCTTTTGGATCAGCGCATCGGCCACGTCAGTCTGGACGATCAACCGTTCGGTGGACATGCATATCTGTCCCTGATTGAGATAGGCTCCCTGCACCGCCTCTGATGCGGCAAGGTCAAGATCGGCATCGTCCAGCACAACCATCGGGGCCTGACCGCCCAGTTCCAGCAAGGGCCGCTTCAAGTGCTTGGCGCAAAGCGCGGCGATCCGGCGGCCAATCCGCGTCGAACCGGTGAAATTCACCCGGCGCACCACCGGATGCTCGATCAGCGCATCAACGATCCTTTCGCTGTCGTCCTGCGGGCACAGGAACACCTGAACCACGTCTTGCGGAAACCCGGCCCCAACCACCGCGTCCCCGATCAGGCGAAAGGTACGCGGCGCAATTTCATTGCCTTTCAACAAGACCGTATTGCCGCAAAGCAAGGGCGCGGCGATGGCGCGAATGCCCAGGATCACCGGCGCATTCCACGGCGCGATCCCAAGGCAGACACCGCAGGGGACGCGATGGGCCTCGCTGATGATGCCATTTTCGGCTGTCAGTGTTTCGGGGTGACGCAAGGCGCCCGCCTGATCCGCGACACCATACAGAAGACGGGCGGCAAAAGTGACGTTATGCGCAGCCCATTTTTGTGGGGCTCCGATCTCTTCACACATCGCGTGGCAGAGCGCGTCACTATCCGCAATCAACCGATCAGCGAGCGCCCGAAGATGGTCCGCACGGGCATCGACCGTCAAGGCAGACCACGCAGGAAACGCCGCCGCGGCATGCGACACAAACCGCAGGCTTTCAGCCAGATCATGCGCGATCTCGCGGCTGACCACATCCCCTGTCGCCGGGTTCTGGCGGGTAATGATGCGCGGCTCTGTGGTCAATTGTGACGATGTCAAAGGTATCATGTGTTTTTAACGGATTTGCATCCGTCCTCCCCCCTTTAAGGCTAGAGCAGGAACAATTTGCATGTAATGTTAGATTCTGGTCATTAAATGTGAAATTCTGGGATTCGTGATGCAAGATACCTACGCCACACTGCAAGACGAGCGCGATGCTTTGCACAACCGGTCCTTGCGCCGTCGGTTTCCTGACGGATTCGCAACGCTCTTGTTTCTGACCCGTGGCACCCTGCTGATTGGTGAGGACGAAAATGAACGCCATGGTCCGGCGCTGTTCTTCTGGCCGGGCAACAGCCGTGATGTGCTGACACTGAAAGCAGGGGCAAGCGCGCGGCTTTTAGGGCTGAGCGATGCCATTATCCTGGACGCGATCGGCGCGCGTTCGGAATCGGTGCATTTGCGGATGCTGGTCGAAACGCCCTTCTCCGCCGTATTGTCCGAAGACCCCAAAGTTCCGCAGATCGAGACGCTGTTTGACTGGTTTGCCCATGAGCTTGAAGAACCCGAACGCCGCTCGCCCATGTCGATGTCCGCGTTCCTGCGCCTGCTGCTCATCGCGGCCCTGCGCGTCCACACACCAGAGGATACGTCGGTCAGCGCCGAGGCAACGAATGTGCTGCGCCAATTCCGCCATCTGGTCGAGCTGCACTATAAGGACCACTGGAAAGTGACCCGCTATGCCGACACGCTGGGCGTTGAATACGACCGCCTGCACCGGATCTGCAAACGCGATACCGGTCGGTCCCCGGCCGAGCTGGTACATGAACGCATCACCGCAGAGGCCAAGGCGCGGCTAGAGAATTCGGGCCTGCCGCTCAAGAAGATTGCGGCGGATTTGGGGTTTTCGGATGCCTCGCGCTTCAGTCACTTCTTCAAACGCCGCACCGACCTGTCGCCAGGGGCCTATCGCGCAGTGGTGTCACGGCCCGACAGTGACGATCTGCAAGACCTGCGGCGCGGGTTTTCGGACTGGCCGTAAGTGGGCGGATTACGGACATTAGCTGCAAGTACGAACCGATTATGCCGAAGCTATTGGATCGGACATTTCGTCAGCGATTCTCAGGCGGTTTGGCGATACGCCGAAGATAACATACAAGGACTTAAGCAACTTGTTGCTACGCAAATATTGTAAAACGCTCGTATTATGGCTAAATCCAGTTTGTGCGGGCGTGAGCCCTGTGCTCGGCTAACCTTTCGGTTGGTCTCTGTAAGTAACAGGCGAAAGCCTGACGGACGGAAACGTTCGCCCATCCTGTTCTTCAGAATAGGATCAAAGCCATGAAATAATACGCCCGCACAAAAAAGATTGACGAATGGAAGAACATATAAACAAAGTTTTGAATAGAATTTGGATCACTGAACGATGCCATATGATGGCCGAGAAGCGCAGTCGTTTTCTTGAGCTGTACTTCCATATTGTCTTGGCATTGTTTGCTTTGGCATCTATCGGTATTTCGGTTCTGAATCATACAAACATTGATGAAAACAAAGAGAGCATCCTTACGTTTACATCCATTACAACGCTTTGCCTTTCGTTGCTCATTTTTGGTTTTAAGTTTGGCGAAGCAGCAGCTAATCACCGATCATGTTACCTAGCATTGCAGAGACTTCGCGCTTCCAAGCAAGAAGCCCATGCTTCCTTGGAAAAAGACTATATCGATGTTTTAGGGCATTACCCGAACCACACCAATGGTGACTACATGAGACTGTTGGTTAACAATATTTTGGACCCCGTTCAGAAACTTGAGTCCCCGCCTGGTAAGAAAGCTGTGTTAGGTCGCTGGGAACGGATCGTCTACGCAGGTTGGTGGTTGCTTGCACGCTTGGCTCTGATTTCATTCGCACTTTTGCCTTTTGCAATGGCGCTCTATGGAACAGATCTCCTATCATCAACCCCGGCCTCGCCGTGAGTCGTACATCTTCACAGTTATTTTCTGAGCACTTCTCTGAAGGCGCGCTCCAAGAAGTCGTTGAATTGCATTTGCAAGATGGAGTTGCACGCGGAGTTGACGGAACGGGCTATGATGGCTTTATGTCTCGGAGAGACGATGAAGTGGGGCTGATTTCGCGGCGCGCCTTGACTGGTTCCTATCGATTTTCTCCTTACCGTCAGAAGTTATTACTGAAAGATGCCTTTAGTCCTCCTAGGCAGGTTTCGATACCGACCCTAAGGGACAGGGTGGCCTTAAGGGCGCTGAACAATTTTCTTTCAGAAATTTTCCACGATTGCCGTCCACAACACGCGCACCCGATTATCACTTCAGTGTTGAGTTCTGTGGCTGAAATGCGTGAGGGCGATTGCTTCATCAAGCTAGACATTCAATCGTTCTATGATGCAATCAATCACGAAATTCTCCTGAAAACACTTAGGTCGAGGATGCGAACTGAAAATCCATTATCAATGATCTCTAGTGCGCTCAGAACTCCGACTGGAGCAACTGTTGCAAGCAAAAAAGCCAATGAAACTGGCGTTCCGCAGGGCCTCAGCATCTCCAACATACTCTCGTCAATATATCTGAGGACAATTGATGATCGGTATGGGTCCATGTTGGGCCTTAAATATCACCGTTACGTTGATGATGTCCTTTGCATTTGCGCGGGTCGCGAAGCTCAGCACTTCGCCAAGGACATCTCAAAGCGGCTCAAGAGAGAAAAGAAACTGAGCTGCCATCAATTGGGGACTGGGAAATCGTTGATCTGTGAACCCGGCTCGAGTGTCCTTTACCTGGGCTACTCAATAGGTGGCGACAAAGTCACGGTCAGACAGGAAACGGAGAAGAAGCTCATGACAAGTATCATGGAAATCATCTTCGGTGCTACTTCAGATAATGTTGAGCGAGCGATCTGGCGTGCTAACTTGCGTATTACCGGCTGTAGATTCTCTGACAGCACAGTGGGCTGGATATTCTACTTCTCGCAAATCAATGACATCAGCCTGTTAACAAAAATGGATGTCCAAATAAGGAATGCCGTAGTAAGGAAGTTCGGGCAAGAACGCGCAAACAACGTCAAGCGGCTGGTCAAAGCATACCATCAGATTAGGCATAATTACCGCGATAGCACCTATTTTCCAAACTTCGATACCTACAGCCGCGAGCAGAAGATTGCCCATTTGCAACTTTTGGCACCAGGAAAATTCAGAGATTTAGAGGCAAAGTCGGACCAGCAAATCTCTCGCATCTTCGGAGCGTCTGTTTGGCGCGAGGTTAAACGCATGGAACGCGACACGTTGAATAGTTTTTCTTAAGCCGCCTTAGCAGTGTCACCTTCTGTGCCTTTGGTGCGCAAATCATGGCTTATGCACCAGTACGAAGAAACCCGGCAAAATCAGACGGTAGAGATGTTGCATAAAACTGGTGTGTGTTCGACGTCCGCTTTTGGGAATCTGCGCAGCGGCAAGCGTAACGCTGGTCAAGGTCAGCTAAGGACCAAGCGCCAAGGGCCGCCTTCCACAGCAGCCCTCACAGCCTCCACAACAAAACCTCCCCCTTAAACCCAACCACCCAAAACCTGCCAAAGCTCAGGCTTGTTTCCGGGATGCGTCGAAGTCGGCTCTCAGGGGGGCGGTGTCGTAGATGATGGTCATTCGGGCAAAGAGGTGCCGGTCCTCGGTCAGTTCAAAGACATCGACGCATTCGAACTCCACGATCTTGCCGCTGGCGAGGGTCCAGACGTACCGGAAATGCAGCGCCACGGAGCGGCCTTCGGTGGAGCGGTCAAAGATGTTGAGCAGCGCCGTTTGCAAGCGGGAGGTGTCGGCAAAGAGTTCGGCGTAGAAATCCTGTGCCGGCCGCACGCCGTAGAGCGGCGACACGATCTCGGCGTCGGCGGTAAAGAGGGCGCGCACCCCTTCCAAATCGCCAGTATTCAGAGCGTCGAGGTAGCGGTTGCAGAGGTCGTGGAGGGTCATTCAGGTCTCCTTCGGGGAATTAGGCCCGAGGCGCCTCTGACTTGATCGAGCCGCCCGGTGGACGGCGGCTTCTGTGATCTTAACGCATCATCAGGCCGCCGTCAGGGGCGGCGGTAATAGCATGGGGTCTGATGGCAACGGAGGATCATGGGGGGCAGTATTGGTTCGCTGCGCCGCTGCCAAAAGCATGCGCTCTGCACCATGCACAAAACCGTCGCTGATCGCGCTGGGCCTTGCGGTCCGTGGTGTGGTGGTGATGGGCCGGTTTTTGACGCCGCCCCTAGGGCCCCACCCCTTGGCCTCAGGCCGCAATCAGTTCGGCGCTTGCGCCCGCAGTTCCGCGTCAAATTCAGCGATGGCCTTGGATTTGTCTTCGTCGTCGGTCTCGTGCAGCTCACGGGTGACGACACCGGGCAAAGCGCCGAATTGCTTGCTCAGTTTCACCGGGTAAAAGGTTGTCTTGATCCCGTCAAAGCCCGGCAGTTTCTGCAACAATTGCGATGTGGAATTGGCGCAGAACGCCTGGGCCACTGCGCCGTTGTTGATCGCCAGTTGCAGCGCCTTTTCGGCAACCTCGGGCGAGACTTCGATCCGCTGGATCACCACATAGTGGGTCTTGCGGGAATGGGCGCTGGCATAAAATTTCTCGATCCGCGGCGTAATACCGTAAAGCACATCGGCACGTTCGGCGATCTGCGAATGCTGCACCGACCCCGCCGGATCAAAGATCACCCGCTGCGAGCCGTTGATCATCAAACTGGTATGCGCGCCGGCCCCGGTGGTGGCGTTCACCATGGTATAAAGCGTCAGCGCAGGCGGGCCATCATGGCGATAGGCCGCACGCGCCACGGTTTCCGCATCGTCATAGCGTGTCCGCTCTGACGTTGTGCCACATGCCGCAAGAAGGGCAAGGCCGACAAAGGCCACAATCAGTTTCTTCATCGGATCTTGCCCCCGAAAGACAGCTTAGCTGTTGAAAATGGCGAGGAAAATCAGCACCAGAATCGACGCAACCGCCACGCGCGTCGACGCAGTGATAAAGCCGTTAAAGGTGTCTTCCTGAACGGAGATGTCCATTTCGCCGTGTTTGTGTTCAGCCATGTCATTGGTCCTTTGGATCGTGTTCCCGGTCGATGTAACGGATTCCTCTTGGGCTGTCACGCCTCGAGCTGATATCGCCGGTCTAACGCGCGATTATGTCGCTTCGGTGTCAGCCTCGCGGGCGACTTTTTCCAATTGCTCCGCCAAACGGAACCCGATGCGGCGCGGGGCGGCAGTTTCAACCTGGGTTGGCAGCGCGCGGAGCAGCACGTTCAACTGGCTGACATGCTGCACCAATTGGGTGCGGATACCCTGGGCATCGGTGCCATGAAAGGTGATGATGTCGGGATCGAAATAGCCCATGCCCTCAATCCGCAAGATCCCGGCCTGACCGCCGGTGAACCCCATGGCCACCTCGTGTTCATTGTCCAATCCGGCCTCGAAATCACGGATATAGAGCACCAGCCGCTCATAGGCCCATTCTGCCGCACTCTTTTGTGCCACCGGGCGATTGGTCAGACAATCCGCGGGTGGCAGGCCCTTCGCGGGCGCCTGCCCCTCTGCGTACACTTCGATTCGCCGTGGCAAGGCTGCGGCTTCTGCCGCTTCGGCGGTGGTGGAAATATCATGTTCTTGCATGGAACCTCGGCTTATAACGGCATTGCTGTGGTGTCTTTTATATCTTCCATGACGAAACTCGCAGAGATATCCGAAAGCGGCACCATGGCGATCAATTTCTTGTAGAACACGTCATAGGCCGGCACATCCGCCACCCGGACCCGCAGGATGTAGTCCAGATCGCCGGTCATGCGATGCGCGGCGGTGATTTCCGGCAAAAGCTGCACCGCGCGGCCGAATTTCTCCATCCAGGCGGCATCATGGGCATTGGTGCGCACCAGCACATAGACCTGAAGCGGGCAGCCGACCTTGGCCGCATCCAACAGCGCGACACGCCCCCGGATCACCCCCGCCTCTTCCAGCATGCGCATCCGCCGCCAACAGGCATTGCGCGACAGGCCGGCCGCCTCGGCCAGGGCATCCATGCTCTGGCTGGCATCCTTCTGCAGCGCCCGCAGAATCTTGAGATCAAATGCGTCAAGCTGGGTCATTGATGGGATCATGTCCCAAAGACAGACGCAATAGCAAGAAGATTTGGGACGGATTGACCGCCATCGCTTGGTATTTTGTCACCAACAAGATCTTTGCAAACAGCAGGAGAACCCCATGCCTTCACACGGTCCCGTCGCCTTTTTCACCGCACATCCCGCTTCGGTCAACGAAAGCTATGGCCAGCACCTGCGCTTTGCCCTGCGGTTTTCGGGTCTGTTGTTTCTTGCCGCCGGCGCGGCATTGGTCCATGCGATCCTGCCGGCGTTCTTTGAAAAAACCGCCAGCCGGATTGTCCTGCGGCTGCATGACAAAGTGACCAACCGACGGTAATGCGGTTCCGCCTGCGGGCCTAATCCCGTGGGGCGGCGGCCCGGCGCAACCGGTCATTGATGGCCCGTCCCAACCCATGGTCGGGCACCGGGGCCACGGCGATCCCTTTGGGGCCGCCCCTGTCAAGCAGGTGCAACGCCCCGAACAAATTCGCCGCCGCTTCCTGCAGATCGCCAGCGGGGGACAGCGACATGTCGCCCGGGACCGGGCCAAAGCCCAGCAGAACCTCACCCTGTTCGACCGTCTGCGCATTCATCCGCAGCCCGGCGGACGGCGCGTAATGCGACAGCAATTGCCCCGGCGATGTCGGGGTCTCTGCCGAGCCACCGCTGGCCAGCGGGACACCCAACATGGCCTCCAGCGCCTCGGCCGGTAATCCACCGGGGCGCAAAAGGGTCGGTTCGGGGCCCAAGGCCAAAATCGTCGATTCCACCCCGACGGAACAGGCCCCGCCCATCAGAACCGCCTCGATCAGCCCGTCCAGATCGGCCAGCACATGTTCGGCTGTTGTCGGGCTGATCCGCCCCGACAGATTGGCCGAAGGCGCGGCCAAAGGCCCGTCAAAGGCCCGCAGCAGCTCCTGCGCCAGCGGATGCGCCGGAAGGCGCAGCGCCAGCGTGTCCAGCCCCGCCGTCACCAAGGGTGAGATCCCCGCATCGGGCCGCAATGGCAGGACCAGCGTCAAGGGTCCGGGCCAGAACGCCGCCGCAATCCGGTCGGCCACATCATCCCAGATCACATAGCGCTGCGCGGTGGCCACATCGGCCACATGGGCAATCAACGGATTGAAACTGGGCCGGCCTTTGGCGGCGTAAATCCCCGCCACGGCCTGACCGTCGCGGGCATCCGCGCCCAACCCGTAAACCGTTTCCGTTGGAAAAGCGACCCGCCCCCCCTGCGCCAGAACCTTTACCGCGCCTGCAATACCGTCCCCCTTGGGATCAAGCCGCGCTGTGATGATCGGCTCAGCAATAGTATCAGTCATCGGTCAAAATCAGTCATCGGTCAGCACAACCTTCCCTGTGACGCCGCGTTTCGGTTGTCGCAGAATTTCGCAGGCGTATAGCTAGAGTCAGGCTTAAAGCAAAGACTTTGCAAGGAAAATATATGGCATATTCCGCCCCGCTCAACGACTATGATGTCATCCTGCGTCACATTGTGCCGCTCGCCCCTGTTGCCGCGACCGACAAGTTTGCCGAAGCGACAGCCGAAATGGCAAAGGCCGTTCTGGGCGAGGCTGCGCGGCTCTGCGAAGAGAAGCTGACGACATATCAACGCAACGGCGATCTGCACCCAGCGGTGCTGGAAAACGGCGTTGTGCGCACCTCGCCCGGGTTTGCCGAAGGACATCGCGCAATCGGCGAAGGCGGCTGGATCGGCATGTCCGCCGCACCAGAGCATGGCGGCATGGGGTTGCCGATGATGCTGACCACTGCGGTCAATGACATGATGTCGGGGGCGTGTCTGTCCTTGCAGTTGGCCCCGCTGATGAGCCAGGGCCAGATCGAGGCCTTGGAAAACCATGCCTCGGATGCGCTGAAGGCGCTGTATATTCCCAAGCTGATTGCCGGCGAATGGACCGGCACGATGAACCTGACCGAGCCGCAGGCAGGGTCGGACGTTGGCGCGCTGCGCAGCAAGGCCGAACCAAACGGCGACGGCACCTATGCGGTTTCAGGGCAGAAAATCTTTATCTCCTGGGGGGATAACGACTTTTCCGAAAACGTCTGCCATTTGGTGCTGGCGCGTCTGCCCGATGGCAAACCAGGAACCAAGGGCATCTCGCTCTTTCTTGTGCCGAAGTTCATTCCCGATGAAACCGGCGCACCGGGCGTGGCCAATTCGCTGCGGGTGGTGTCGCTGGAACACAAGATGGGTCTGCATGGCTCGCCCACTGCCGTGATGGAATACGATGGCGCGACCGGTTGGCTGGTCGGCGAAGCCCATGACGGGATGCGGGCGATGTTCACCATGATGAACAACGCGCGACTTGGGGTCGGCGTTCAGGGTCTGGGCCAGGCCGAGGCTGCGACCCAGACCGCGCTGGCCTATGCGCTGGATCGCAAACAGGGCCGAAGCCCGATCGAGGGCGGCACCGGCACAATCATCGACCATGCGGATGTGCGCCGTATGCTGGCCACCATGCGGGCAGACACCTTTGTCGCACGCGCCATTGCCGTCGCCTGTGCCCAGGCAATCGACATGGGCCATGCCACCGGCGACGCGAACTGGACCACAAGAGCCGCACTTCTGACTCCAATCGCCAAGGCCTTTGGCACCGAAACCGGCATGCGCGTGGCCGAAATGGGTGTGCAGGTGCATGGCGGCATGGGGTTCATCGAAGAAACCGGAGCAGCGCAGTATTACCGCGACGTGCGCGTCACCGCGATCTACGAAGGCACCAATGGCATTCAGGCGATGGACCTTGTCGGGCGCAAAATGATGGATGGCGGCGACGCGATGAACGCCCTTCTGGACGAGGTCGAGGCCCATGCAGAGGGGCTGCGCGCCACGCTGCCGGATCTGGCGGAACCGGTCTGGCAGGCATCGGAAACCCTGCGCGAAGTGGTCGATGCAATGGCGGAAAAATCCGACATGAATGCACGATTTGCCGGCGCCGTGCCGTTCCTGATGGGGTTTGCGCGCGTGCTGGGCGGGCATTTCCACCTGAAAGCGGCAGCCGCCGAAGGCGCAGACAGCGCACGCGGCAGGCTGGCACGCTTCTATGTGGAGCGGCTTTTGCCAGAACATGCCAGCCTGTTGGAGCAGGCAGGTGCCGGGGCGGCGGCCCTCTATGCGCTGACGCCGGAAGATCTGGCCTCGTGATGGACGGCAGCGCACCCGGCATCCGCACCCCCTGGCCAGAACCACCCGCCGAAGGCACCGCAACCGAGGTCGCACCCGGCGTGCTCTGGATGCGGTTGCCGCTGCCGATGGCGTTGGATCACGTCAATATCTATGCGCTGGACGACGGCGACAGCTGGACCGTGATTGACAGCGGAATTGACACGAAACGCGCGCGCGCCATTTGGCAAAGGCTTTTGTCCGGGCCATTGGCGGGCAAGCCGATTGGCCGCATCATCGTCACACATCACCACCCGGATCATATCGGTCTGGCCGGATGGTTTCAGACAGAACATGGCGCCACGCTGTGGACCAGCCGCACCGCATGGCTGTTTGCCCGCATGTTGTCGCTGGACGTGCAGGATCGGCCAACGCCGGAAACGCTGGCGTTCTGGCGGTCCTGCGGCATGGATCCTGACGTTTTGGCCAAACGCATAGGCGAGCGTCCCTTCAACTTTTCCGATGTCGTGGCCCCCTTGCCCCTGGGCTTTCACCGTCTGAAAGCGGGGGATGAGGTCACCATCGGCGGGCGGCGCTGGGTTGTTCATTTCGGCCATGGCCATGCGCCGGACCACCTCACCTTCTGGAGCCTCGACGACAATCTGGTGATTGCCGGGGATCAGATCCTGTCCTCGATTTCGTCCAATATCGGCGTCTATGCGACCGAGCCGGATGCAGATCCGGTGGCGGATTGGCTGGAAAGCTGTGAGCGGTTCCTGCCAATGGCACGCGAGGATCATTTGGTGTTGGGGGGGCACAAGCTGCCGTTCACCGGATTGTCGATGCGGTTGCAACAGCTGATCGACAATCATCATGGCGCGCTTGCCCGGCTGGCGGACCACCTGCAAACGCCGCACAGCGCCGCCGAATGCTTTGCACCGCTGTTCAAACGCAAAATCAGCGAAGGCGAATATGGCCTGGCCATGGTCGAAGCGATGTCACATTGCATCCACCTCTGGCACGAAGGCCGCGCCACGCGGGCACGCCGCGATGATGGTGCCTGGATCTGGACGGCGGCCTAGGCGACCTGCGCGGTCCCGGACCTGATCCGGGACCTCATCGTCCCTTTGCACGGAGGTCCCGGATCAAGTCCGGGACTGTGCCGTCTTATGTCCGCCGCCTTATGCCCGCCCCGCCGTGGCCGACAGGGCCAGCGCATCAATCCCCAGCGTACCCAGTGCCGCCTCCCATTTTTCCGCATCCGGAAGGTCAAACACCAGATCAGGGTCGCTGTCACAGGTCAGCCACCCGTTCTGGGCCAGCTCGTTTTCCAATTGCCCCGGCCCCCACCCGGCATAGCCGAGCGCCACCAGACGCCGTTGCGGCCCGCGTCCGGCACCGATTTCTTCCAATACGTCCACTGTGGCGGTCATCGACATGCTGTCATCCACCGCGAGCATCGCCACTGGCGATTCGTAATCCGGCGAGTGCAGCACAAACCCCCGCCCCTGCTCCACTGGTCCGCCAAAATGCAGCGGCCCCGGCGCAAAATCATCGGTCACCGCAATATCCAATTGTGACAACAGGCTGCCCAGCGACAGATCCGCCACCGGTTTGTTGATGATCAGCCCCATCGCCCCTTCGTCGGAATAGGCGCAAAGATACACCACCGAATGGGCAAACCGCGGATCAAGCATGCCCGGCATGGCAATCAAAAGTTGCCCGGTCAGGTCACTATTGCCAGTATCCGACAGCGTTTTGGCCATTACGATGGTCTCCCCAGAGTCACATTGCCCGACAAAGATGGTCGCTTGGGACACAACACGCAAGTCTCGCTACAAAGTGAGTTGGATTTCCGTCGGCTTTGGCGCAGGTCTGGGGGCATGATGCGAAATTTGATGAAAATTGTCGTTTGCGCCTTGGGTCTTTCGGGGGCGACGGCAGCGGTAGCACAACAGTCGCCGAGCCAGGAAATTGCGCGGGCGGAATTTCTGCCGGGCTGGCGTCAGGCGGATGGCAGCCACGTGGCTGGTCTTTTGATCGACCTGAAACCGGGATGGAAAACCTATTGGCGCAGCCCCGGCGATGCCGGAATTCCGCCGCGGTTCAACTGGTCCGGCAGCCGCAACATCGGTGATCTGCGCCCGGTCTGGCCGACGCCGCGGGTGATGGACCAGAATGGCATGACCTCGATCGGCTATCCCGGCGATGTGGTGATTCCCTTTGTGATCCGACCGGATGCAGCGGGGCGCGAGGTGCAATTGCGGGCCCAGATGGAATTGGGCGTCTGCAAGGACATCTGCGTTCCGGCGACGCTGACCTTTTCCGGGGTCTTGCCGCGCAGTGGCACCCGTGACCCACGGTTGGTGGCGGCAATGGTGGATCAACCGCTGAGCGCGGCTGAGGCCAAAGTGGGCAAGGTCACCTGTCGCATTTCCCCACAGGCGGGGGGCATGACCGTGACCGCCTCGATCCCGATGGCATCGGCGGGCGGGCCCGAATTTGTGGTGATCGAAACCGCCAACCCGGCGATCTGGGTGTCCGAGGCCGTGACCCGTCGCGAAGGCCGCGACTTGATTGCGGTCACAGAAATGAGCCACGTCAACGGCACGGCATTCGCGGTGGATCGTTCCCGGCTCAGGTTCACCGTGCTGGGGCACAATCACGCGGTCGATATCCGGGGCTGCGCGGCGCGCTAATCCGCCCCGCGCGCTGTCGGTGTGAGTGCCCTGTCAGCGCCGGTCACACCCCCGCCCCCGGCCAACAAACAAGTACCGTCAACCGGGGCAAGCGGCCCGACTGTGGGCAGCGCTTGCGCGGATTTTTTCAGCCGCCAATACGGCGCCGGCGGTGACCGGCCTTTTACCGGCGGCGGTCGCGGCGTGACGACATCGGCTGAAACGCCACGCCGACATGTGCCTCGCAATAGGGTTTGCCCTGTTTCACGGGCAGCCCGCAGAACCAGAAATCATCTGTCGCAGGGTCGCCAACCGGCCATTTACAGGTGCGTTCGGTCAGCTCCATCAAGGTCAGGCGCTTGGCCTTCTTCTCGATTTCGCTCACTTTGGCCAGCGCCTCTGGGCTGATCTCATTCGCCGAGGGTTGCGGCGGCAGCGGCTGGCCGGCCGGGATGATCTGACGGCGGGCCGGTGTCACCGGCTTGGGCACAACTGCGGTTTCCACCACCGGTTCGGCCTTTGGCTTGGCTTCGACCTTGGGCACTGGTTTGATCTTGGGCTCGACCTTCGCCGCCTTGGCCGGTTCTGGTTTGGCTGCGGGGCCGACGCCGGCCCGGTTCGACAGGCCCAGCCGGTGCACCTTGCCAATCACGGCATTGCGCGTCACACCACCCAGTTCCTTGGCGATCTGGCTGGCGGATTGCCCCTCGCCCCACATCTTTTTGAGCAATTCGACGCGTTCATCGGTCCAGGCCATCGGGTATCCTTACGAGAAAAGCAGCCTCATGTACGGGCTGCCCTTGGAATTTCGGTCAAGCTCCTATTCTAGTCACTCGTGGCTGAGTTACAAGGCCGCGAATCGGTAAGGGAGAATCAACATGGGCGAAACAGGGCACACACCCGAAAGCACCGTACTGGACATGGGACTGGACATGGGCGGTCGGCGCTTTGGCGCGGTGAACTGGCTTGGGCTGTTCACGTTGTGCCAGCGCGAGGTTCAGCGATTCCTTGCCGTCTGGACCCAGACCCTGTTGGCGCCGCTGGTAACCGCCGGTCTGTTTCTGTTGATCTTTTCCATCGCCATCGGCCCACGGCGCGGTGATGTCATGGGGGTGCCGTTCACCCATTTCATTGCCCCCGGCATCCTGATGATGACGGTGATCCAGAACGCCTTTGCCAATGCCTCGTCCTCGATCATGATTTCAAAGGTACAGGGCAATATTGTGGATACGCTGATGCCGCCGCTGTCGCCGCTGGAGCTGGTGATCGGCTATCTGGCGGGTGGTGTGGCGCGCGGGGTTGTGGTGGCGATTGTCATAGCGACCTGTCTGGTGCTGTTCCTCGGGATTGGCATTGCCCATCCGGTCTGGATGCTGGTGTTTGTCATCCTGGGCGCGGCGTTTCTGGCGGGCTTGGGCATTATTGCCGGCATCGTGGCACAGAAATTCGATCAGATGGCGGCGATCACCAATTTCATCGTGACACCCTTGGCCTTTTTGTCCGGTACGTTTTATTCGGTTCAGGCCCTGCCGCCGGTCCTGCGCGAGATCACCCATATCAACCCGATGTTCTATCTGATCGACGGTGTGCGCTATGGCATGGTCGGGGTCTCTGATTCGTCGCCCTGGTTGGGGCTGGCGGTGTCCATCGTTTCGGTTCTTGCGGTGGGATTTATCGGCTGGACCATGTTCCGGCGCGGCACGCGGCTCAAGGCCTAGGGGCAGCCCCCGCTGCGGACCGCCGGGTGGCAGCCCGACCCTCGCGCCATGCAAGCAAGGCGCCGCCGGCAATGATGATCGCTGCTCCCAGTGCCGACACCGGGCGCGGCACCACACCAAAGACGCCGAAATCAATCACTGCGGCGAAAATCAACGTGCCATAGCTGAACGGCACGATAAAACTGGTCTCGGCGCGGGACACGGCATTCAGATAACAACTCTGGGCCAGGGCCATCGACAGGCCAACCCCCGCCATACCGCCCCATTGCGCGAGCGTGGGCCAGACCCAGACCCTGCGCCCAAAGACCAGCACCACCAATGTCGCGATGCCCAGGCCGATCGCATTGTTGATCGACAGCACCTGCAACGGCCCCTCTCGCCCGGTCAGACGCTTCATGAAGATCACCTCCAGCCCCAGCAACATCGCCGCGCCCAGCGCCAGCAGGGCGGCGGGCTGAAACGCGCCAGTTCCGGGCCGCAACAGCACCAATGCCCCGACAAAGGCCAACCCCGCCGCCGCCCAACGCACCGGGCCGACCCGTTCCCCCAGCAAAGGGATCGCAAGGATCATTGCAAACACCGGGTTGAGAAAGGAAATCGCCGTTGCATCCGCCAGCGGGATCGCGGCCACGGCGGCAAACATCAATGTCACCCCGCCCCAGCCACAGCTGGTGCGTTGCAGATGAAGCCGCCAATGCACCCGTGTATATTTCAGCCGCGACACCCCAACGATACCGGCGAAAAACAGGCCCGCGAACAAAAACCGCCCGAATGTGACCTGCAAGGGATGCAGGGAACCGGCAATCGCGCCGGCGCCCAACGCCTTGGCAAAGGCGGTTGAACTGGCGATGAACACCGTCGCGCCAAGCATCAGAAGAATGGCAAGCGGGGGATTTTGGGTTTTGGCCTGAAACATGCAGTGAGTTGCACCGATCCCGGCCGGATTGACAAGAACAATCGAAGACGCCTGTCAGGGCGGATGAGAGGCGCGAAAAGCCTCAGCCGAACGCGCGCGGATAGACCAATTCTGCCTCTGGCATGTCCTGCCCCGGCGCCATCAACAATGTATGGGCAATCGGATATGGCGAGGACAACCGCGCCGCCCGCGCCTGTGAAAATCCGCACCGCTCGTAGTATGCCGGATCGCCCAACACCACGATCGTCGCGCCGCTGGCCCCGGCCCAGCCCGACAACATGCCAAGCATACGGCGGCCAAAGCCCTGCCCCTGCCACTCCGGGGCAATCGCCACCGGCGCCAGACAGAGCCAGCCCTTGGGTTTGACCATCATCGACAGGGCGAAGTAACCGGCAACTCCCCGGCCCAGCGGCAGGACGCTTTCGCCCGCAATGGCACCGGATTTGCGCAATTGCGCGATCAACTGCGCTTCGGTCTTGCGCCCGAACGCCGCGTGCAACAGCGCATCTACCGCCGCCTCTTCGCCGCGTTTCATTTCCCGCAAGAACCCGGGACGAAGTTTTGCGCCCTTGACGCGCGTGTCTTTTTGCATGTTGCCCTAGCCATTCCTGGCGGCGGTTTCGACCACCGACACCGTCTGTGTCACCAATTCCGCAGGCCCGTAGCTGGTCAGAAACGCGGTTTCCGCCGCATCCAGCCCGACCCCGATGCGGGCAATGGTGCTGGCGGTGGACATGCCTGTCGGATCAAACAACTGCCAGCCGCCATCCAGAAACACCTCGACCACGGCATGAAAATCGGGCGGTTCGACCCCCGGTGCATAGGCGCTGACAAACCGCGCCGGAATGGTCGAGGCCCGCGCCATGGCAATCATCACATGGGCGAAATCCCGGCAAATGCCCTGACGTTGCACAAATGTGTCCAGCGCGGTTGTCCCCGCATGGCTGGCCCCCGGCACATAGCGGATGTTGCGCGCCACCCAATCGGCAATTGCCATCACCCGCGCCCCACCGGACAGTGAGCCGAATTCCTCGATCACGAAATTCTGGAATTGATCCGACGGGCAATAGCGTGACGGCATCAGATATTGCACCACGCCGCCCGGCAAAAGATGCGGCGGCACCGACGCCAGCGCATTGAGATCCGGGTTGGCGCGATCGACCTCGACCGAAGCGCGGTATTGGCAGGTGAAATCACCCGCCACCCGCATCCAGATCCGCTCTCCCACCGAACTTTCGGCGTTGACGCGCGCGAAATGCAAGGTCGGGCCGGGTTGCAGATAGGGGGCGATGATCCGTTGATCCGGCAGGATCGCCGCCTCGATTTGCAGCAGAATATCGGTTTCCGCCGACAGTCGATAATGCAGATAGGACTCGATCTGTAGCAACATATCGGGGCTCCGTATTGGAGGTTTGAAAAAATCGGGCGCGGCGGTCGTTTCGGGACGTAACCCAATGGCAGTTGGTTTCAAGTTGGCGCGATAAGGCCGTCGGCGGGCATTTCAGACACCGGCAAACCGCACGCCGCAGGTCGCCTGTCTTTGGCCCTCCTGTCTTTGGTCTGTCTCAAGGGGTGTCTGCCCCGCTGCAACAAATCAAGCTTTGATTGCCATCCTGCCCAGCATTTGGGACAGAACACGCCGATTGCCCGTCTAGACCGTGCTTTTGGCCGCCCGACCGGCCAGCTGTTGCAGGACCCGGCGCAGCACAACAACATCGTCAGGGTCAAGCCCGGCCACCAGCGCCGCATCATATTGCTCGGCAACACCATACAGATCACGATAGGCCGCCTGCCCCATTGGGGTCAGCATCAGATGTTCCACCCGCCGATCTGCGTCATCCTCCTGGCGGATCAGAAAGCGCCGCGCCTCCAATCTGGCAACAGCGCGGCTGACCTTGGTCTTGTGGATATTGGCCACCCGCCCGATATCCCGCGCCGTCATCCGGCCATAGACCCCAAGATGAAAGAACACCCGCCAATCGGTCACCAGCATCCCGTAGCGGTCTTTGTACACCTTCTGAAATCCCAACGACGACACCTCGGCCGCCTGATTCAGCAGATAGGGCAGGAACAGGTTCAAATCGAACCCGCCATCTGATGCGCTATTATTTGTCATATCGCGAAGGATAATCGTTGTTAGTTACAAATTCAACTATTACTTCCCTCTCCAGCAGGAGGACACGTGATGACAAATTCCCCAGTCACCCCGACAATGAACCGCCCCATGACCCAGGCCCAGACACCGGTTGGCACGACCCCCGGCTATATGCCCGGCTTTGGCAATGACTTCGAAACCGAGGCCCTGCCCGGTGCCTTGCCCCAGGGGCGCAACAGCCCGCAGAAGTGCAACTATGGGCTTTATGGTGAGCAGCTTTCGGGAACGGCCTTTACCGCGCCCAGCCACCAGAACGAACGCACCTGGTGTTATCGCATCCGCCCCTCTGTCAAACACAGCCACCGGTTTGAAAAGATCGACGTGCCCTACTGGAAAACCGCCCCGCATGTGGTGTCGGATGTGGTGTCGCTTGGCCAATACCGCTGGGATCCGGTGCCCAACAGCGATCAACCGCTGACCTGGATCACCGGAATGCGCACCATGACCACGGCCGGCGACGTGAACACCCAGGTCGGCATGGCCAGCCATATCTATCTGGTCACCGAATCCATGCAGGATTCCTATTTCTATTCGGCGGACAGCGAACTTCTTGTCGTGCCACAACAGGGCAAGCTGCGGTTCTACACGGAACTGGGGATTATCGACCTTGCGCCGGGTGAAATCGCCATCCTTCCGCGTGGGCTTGTCTATCGGGTCGAGGTCGTCGAGGGCCCGGCGCGCGGATTTGTCTGCGAAAACTATGGTCAGAAATACGACCTGCCCGGCCGCGGCCCGATCGGGGCCAATTGCATGGCCAACCGTCGCGATTTCAAAACCCCGATTGCCGCATTCGAGGACCGCGAAACGCCATCAACAGTCACCGTCAAATGGTGCGGCCAATTCCATCAAACCAGCATCGGTCATTCCCCGCTGGATGTGGTGGCCTGGCATGGCAACTATGCCCCGGTGAAATACGACCTCAGCGACTATTGCCCGATTGGCGCGATCCTGTTCGATCACCCCGATCCGTCGATCTTTACCGTATTGACCGCCCCGTCCGGCGTCGAAGGCACCGCAAATATCGACTTTGTCCTGTTCCGCGAACGCTGGATGACGATGGAGGACACCTTCCGCCCGCCGTGGTATCACAAAAACATCATGTCGGAACTCATGGGCAATATTTACGGCCAATACGATGCCAAACCCCAGGGCTTCGTGCCCGGCGGCATGTCGCTCCACAACATGATGTTGCCGCACGGCCCGGATCGCAATGCCTTTGAAGGCGCGTCAAACGCCGATTTGCAACCAGAGAAGCTCGACAATACCATGTCGTTCATGTTCGAAACCCGGTTCCCCCAGCATCTGACCGCCTTTGCCGCGCAAGAGGCCCCGCTGCAAGATGACTATATTGATTGCTGGAGTGACCTGGATAAGAAATTCGATGGCACGCCGGGCAAGAAATAAGCCGGCACTGGCAGTGAGGCAAAGATGACTGGCGCGTCCCTGAAACTTGTGGTGATCTTGCCGATCCTGCTGCTCTTTGGCGGGCTGATCGTGGCGGTTGTTCTGCAACGCCGCCGCGAGGCCCGTGACGAAAAAGCCCGTGTTGAACAATCCCGTGATGAAAGCGACAAAACATGAAGCTATACTCATATTGGCGATCCACCACGTCGCTGCGGGTCCGCGCGGCGATGAACCTGAAATCGCTGGACTATGACATCGTGCCGGTTGACCTGGTCGCAGGCGACCAGAGGCACGAGTCGTACCAGACGTTGAATCCGGGCAAAGGCGTGCCAACGCTGGTGCTGGATGATGGCACCGTCTTGACGCAAAGCATGGCGATACTCGACTATCTTGAAACCCGCTATCCCGAACCGGCACTCCTGCCGGTTGATCCAATCGCGCGGGCCAAGGTCCGTGCAGCGGCCGATCAAATCGCGCTGGATATCCATCCGGTCAACAATCTGAAGGTCGTAAGCCACCTGAAATCTCTGGGCCATTCCCAGGACGATGCGGTCGCTTGGATGAACCACTGGATGACCGAAGGCTTCACCGCCTTTCAACATCTGATCCGCCCCGACACCGCCTTTTGTTTCGGCGACAGCCCCGGGCTTGCGGATCTTTGCCTTGTTGGCCAGCTCTATAACGCCCGCCGCTGGCAATGTGATCTGGCCCCTTTCGGGCGTCTGACCGACATTGATGCCCGCTGCCAGCAGATTGACGCAATCGCCAGCGCCATGCCCGAGCGCCAACCTGACGCGGCAGCAAAAGTTGCCACCTGACAAAACTGCTACCTGACAAATAACCGCCTGACGCAAAGGCGATGCGCATCCCGCGCAGCACTTAACAAAGGAAACCACATGCCGCTGATGAAAAGCTGGGTCGAAAGCGCCAATGCCCCCGATACGCAATTTCCGCTGAACAACCTGCCCTATGGTGTCTTTTCGGTTGGCGGGGGCGAGCCGCGCTGTGGCGTGGCGATCGGCGACAAGATCTTTGACTGCCGCGCAGCAGAAGAGGTCGGCTTGCTGAACTTCGGCAAAGAGCCGCTGTTCGACGTGCCGTTCTGGAACGAAGTGCTGGAGGCTGGCTCAGACGTCTGGGACCGGTTGCGCAACACCCTGACCGGGCTGTTCATCGCCGGCAGCGACGTCCGCGCCACGGTGGAACCCTTTCTGATCGATATGGATGCCGCAGAAATGCATCTGCCGTTCCTGATCAGCGAATACACCGATTTCTATGCCGGCCGCCACCATGCCACCAATGTCGGCACGATGTTCCGTGGGGCGGAAAACGCCCTGCCCCCGAACTGGCTGCATATTCCCATTGGCTATAACGGGCGCGCGTCTTCGGTTGTGGTGTCCGGCACCGATGTGCGCCGCCCCTGGGGACAGTTGAAAGGCCCGAACGACGCCCTGCCGCGCTTTGCCCCCTGTGCCCGCTTTGATCTGGAACTGGAAATGGGGGCCATTGTCGGCACACCCTCCGACCGCCCGGTCACCGTTCGCGAAGCTGACGACATGATCTTTGGCTATGTGCTGCTGAACGATTGGTCCGCACGTGACATCCAAGCCTGGGAATATCAACCGCTTGGGCCGTTCCAGGCCAAGGCAACCGCAACCACCCTGTCGCCCTGGATCGTGACCAAAGCGGCGCTGGAACCTTTCCGCTGTGACACGCCTGCACGGGAACAAGAGTTGCTGCCGCACCTGCGCGACGCGGGCCCGATGCTCTATGACATCGACCTGTCGGTGACGCTTGCCCCGGCGGGCAAAGCACCAACTACCATCGCCGAGACCAATTACAACGTGATGTATTATTCCGCCGCCCAGCAGCTGGCGCATCACACCACCTCGGGCTGCCCGATGAACTCTGGCGACCTGCTTGGTTCTGGCACGATTTCCGGCCCGGAAAAACATCAGCGCGGCTCTCTTCTGGAACTCAGCTGGGGTGGCAAGGAGCCGCTGACACTCGACACCGAAGAGACCCGCACCTTCCTAGAAGACGGCGATACGCTGACCCTGTCCGGCGTGGCACGGGGCGACGGATATCAGATCGGCTTTGGCGCCTGCACAGGCCGGATCTTGCCCGCGCTGGCCGACCCTTACGCGCGATAGACCCTTCTTCTCTTCCTGAAATACGCAATTCCCGGCCCTTCCACCCCGACGACAGTCAAGGAAACCACAGGGCCGGGATCTTTGCCTTTCAGGGCAATCCGAACTTGGGCGTGACCACGGGCAATGGCGGCGTGATGATCCTCCCGGTCCGCGGAACCGACACCCCGTTGTACCTGGACGGCGGCACTTGACCTCGCCATGTGGCAGGCGCTGTGAAGCTGATCACCAAACGCCGGGCGGTGCATGCCATTGCATCCCCGGCTATTGACCCGTTGACCCCAGCCCCGCATGTCGTACACCTGAGCCACACCGACATGCGAGGCATTCATGACCCAGATCATCCAGTCCTTTTCCGAGATCTCCGATCATTACGACGCGGCATTTGTCGACCTGTGGGGGTGTGTGCACAACGGCATCGACGCTTTCCCGGAGGCCGTCGCCGCCCTGCAAGGCTTTCGCGCACGTGGCGGCACCGTGGTGCTTTTGACGAACGCTCCGCGGCCGCGTGACGAGGTCGCCGAACAATTGGCAAAGATGAATGTGCCGGATGATGCGTTTGACACAATCGCCACCAGCGGCGACAGCGCCCGCGCCGCAATGTTTACCGGCGCGGTTGGTTCAAACGTCTATCACATCGGCGAACAGCGCGACGGACGGTTCTTTCAACCGCTGCAATTGATCTCGGACCCGGTCACCATCAACCGCGTGCCCCTTCAGGAGGCCGACGGCATCGTCTGTACCGGCCCGTTTGACGCCCTGGCCGATCCCGCCGTGTTGCGCCCGGATCTGTTGTTTGCCAAGCAAAAAGGCCTGAAACTGCTCTGCGCCAATCCCGACATCGTCGTTGATCGCGGCGAGAGCCGGGAATATTGCGCCGGGGCCGTGGCGGCGCTTTATACTGAAATGGGGGGCACCAGCCTCTATTTCGGCAAGCCACATCCCCCGGTCTATGATCTGGCCCGTCGCCGTCTGGCCGAGATCCGCCCCGGTGTCGCAGACAATGCGATCATTGCCATCGGTGACGGCCCCCATACCGACATCGACGGCGCAATGGGCGAAGATATTGATTCCTTGTTCATTTCCGGCGGGTTGGCGGCGCAAGAAACCAAAACGTCGCATAACCCGGATGAAACGGCCCTAAACCATTATATTCAAAGCGAAAACATCAACCCCAGCTACACAATAGGTCGCCTGCGCTGACCTAATAAGGCTTGATTTTCTGCGCCTGCAAAGTAATTATGTTGCGAAACGCCCAACAGGGGCGCGTAAAAATTACCCGAAGGCGACAAAATGGAGCCCCCAATGCTGGACAATATGCCCCGCGGCACGATCTGTATCGAAGACATTGAAATGGGGATGACCCGTCACCTGCGCAAACAGGTGACGGACCGCGACATCGAATTGTTCGCCGAGGTGTCGACAGACCGCAATCCGGTGCATTTGGACGACGACTATGCCCAGGACACGATCTTTGAGGGGCGCATTGCCCACGGCATGTTGACCGCCGGGCTGATTTCAGCGGTGATCGGCGAACAATTACCGGGCCATGGCACGGTCTATATGGGCCAAACCCTAAAGTTTCTCGCCCCCGTGCGCCCCGACGACGTGGTCTATGCCGAGGTCAAGGTGATCGGGATCGACCACGCCAAACGCCGGGTGACGCTGGAGTGTCATTGTGCCGTCGACGGCAAAAAGGTGTTGATCGGTGAAGCCAAGGTGCTGGCCCCGTCACGGAAGTTCGACTGAGGATGGTTGAGACATTGGGCCCCATATCCGGTTTGGCCGCATATCCAATTTGGCCCGTGTTTGCACCCGAAGTGAAGCGCACCGCTTGGTCGCTGACGACTTGATACGATTGCCGACACAGACCCCAATCGGCATTTTCATTCAGGAATACGCCCCCGCCGAATACGTCAGCTCGTAGCTATGGCTGTATAGCTCGAACACGATGCCGAACGGATCTTCGACATAGACCATCCGATAGGGTTTCTCGTCGGGAAAGTATTCGCGTACGGGCATGCGTTGTTTCCCACCAGCCGCAACAATTTTCGCAAGAAGGTCTTCAAGATTGGGGTCCTGGATCGCGAAATGGAACGTCCCATGCTGGCGAAACTTAAGGTTTTCCTCCGGCGCATGGTGTCCTTCGAATTCAAACAATTCGAACCCGACGCGGTCGGCGGTCGCAAGATGCGCGATCCTGATACGCCCCCACCCCGCACCAAACACATCGCTACACATCTGCCCAATGTCGCTGCCGTCTTCGATAATCTCTGTTGGTTCCATGATGACATAGAACCCAAGGACATCACCGTAGAATTTGATGGCTTTGTCCAGATCTGGAACAGATAGCCCAATGTGTGAAAATGTGCGTGGTGTCGGTTGCATAACGTAATCCTTTTCCGGTTATTGTCACCGGTTTAACTGGACCAGCGCCAAACCAGAAATTATGATCACTCATGATATTGATAACGTCATGGAATGATTCATGCTCAACGCCACATGGCTGGAAACCTTTACGACCCTATGCGAGGTCGGACATTTTACACGAACGGCTGACCGGCTGGGCATGACGCAACCCGGCGTATCGCAACATTTGCGCAAGCTGGAAGACCAGATTGGGAAGCCGCTGATTGTCAGAGACGGCAAAACCTTTACCCTCTCGCCCGCGGGGGAAGCTGTTTTTGCTGTTGGCAAGGCCAGACGCGCACAAGAGCAGGCCCTGAAAGAGATCGTTCAGGTGGACGAGCCAGATGTTGGCACCGTCCGTATCGGGTGCTCGGGTAGCTTCGCGCTGTGGCTCTATCCTCATCTGCTGGAGCGTATGCAACAGGCCCCGGACCTTGTCATCCATTTGAATGCAACACCGCAGGCCGGTATCGTGAACGGGGTTCTCGACGGCGATCTTGATTTGGGCATCGTCACGGAACGGATGGATCACCCCCGACTTGAAACATCCTTGCTCACCAAAGAAGAATTATGTCTGGTCCTGCCCGCAGGTTTCGCGACCGATGGTCTCACCATACAGCGCCTGAACGCCCTTGGCTTTGTTGCCCACCCGGATGGTTTTGCCTATGCCAATGAATTGCTGCAAAAAAACTTTCCAGATGAATACCAAGGCGCAGAGCACCTAAAGATCCGAACCTTTGTAAACCAAATTGGCCAGATCCCGATCCCGGTGGCCAAGGGCATAGGATATACGATCTTACCCAAATCCGGAGTGGATGCATTTCCACAACCGGAAGCTCTGACAATTTATGCCCTTCACGAAAGACGGTTTCACGATCTGTGGACAATAGCCCGCAAGGGGCGATCCCAATTCGCTCGCATTTCCGCAATCAAGGCGACAATAGACCGGGCAACGCAATCCGCAGGGTGAACTCATCCCTGCCTGCCGATGCCTTCCGTCTGCAGCACACCCAGGTCACTTCTTTGGCGACCAAACCAAGCCGCGCCAAGCCAACATCATGGCGGGAATTCGCAAAGGGCCGAACAACAAAAACCCCCACCGATCGCTCGGCAGGGGTTTCATTTTTCTCAGGCGGGGCTTTCACCCCAGGAATTACCAGTCCTCGCGGACCACAATCCGGGTTTTGATCGGCAACTTCATCGCGGCAAGACGCAGGGCCTCTTTCGCCACGGCTTCGGTCACGCCGTCCAGTTCGAACATCACACGGCCGGGTTTGACCTTGGCCGCCCAGAAATCCACCGAACCTTTACCTTTACCCATCCGAACTTCGGTGGGTTTGGAGGTTACGGGAGTGTCCGGGAAAATGCGGATCCAGACACGGCCCTGACGTTTCATGTGACGTGTCATGGCACGACGAGCCGCTTCGATCTGGCGTGCAGTCACACGCTCAGGCTGAAGCGCCTTGAGGCCATAGGTGCCAAAGTTCAGATCGCTACCGCCTTTTGCCTCGCCGGAAATCCGGCCCTTGAACATCTTGCGGAATTTAGTGCGTTTGGGTTGTAGCATTGGTTACGCTCCCTTAGCGACGGCCACCGGCACCACGTGGGGCCGGACCGTCCTGGAGTTCCTGTGCCTTGCGGTCACGCGCTTGGGGGTCGTGTTCCATGATCTCGCCTTTGAAGATCCAGACCTTGATCCCGATGATGCCATAAGCGGTGGTCGCTTCGACATGTGCATGATCGATATCGGCACGCAGAGTGTGAAGCGGCACGCGACCTTCGCGGTACCATTCGGTGCGGGCGATCTCGGCACCGCCAAGGCGGCCCGCGACGTTAACCCGGATACCCAAGGCACCCATGCGCATGGCGTTCTGCACCGCGCGCTTCATGGCGCGACGGAAGGACACACGACGCTCAAGCTGTTGTGCGATGCTTTCGCCAACCAGGCGGGCATCCAGCTCGGGCTTGCGCACTTCAACGATGTTGAGGTGCAATTCGCTGGAGGTCATGTTGGCGATTTTCTTGCGCAGGGTTTCGATGTCTGCGCCTTTCTTGCCAATAATCACGCCAGGACGCGCAGTGTGCACCGTGACGCGGCACTTCTTGTGCGGACGTTCGATGATCACGCGGGAAATACCCGCCTGCTTGCACTCTTCATGAATGAAGTCGCGGATTGCGATGTCTTCCATCAGAAGATCGCCATAATCCTTGGTATCGGCGTACCAGCGGCTGTCCCAGGTGCGGTTGACCTGAAGGCGCATACCGATCGGATTGGTTTTGTTACCCATTAGGCTTGCTCCTCGATCTGACGCACCTTGATGGTGATTTCCGAGAACGGCTTGTGAATCTTGCCGAACCGGCCACGGGCGCGCGGACGACCGCGTTTCATGATCAGGTTCTTGCCAACATAGGCTTCGGCCACGATCAGCTCATCCACGTCAAGACCGTGGTTGTTCTCGGCGTTGGCAATTGCCGACTGCAGGCACTTGCGTACATCCAGAGCAATCCGCTTCTTCGAGAACGCCAGATCGGTCAGCGCTTTTTCAACCTTCTTGCCGCGGATCAGACCAGCGACGAGGTTCAGTTTCTGCGGGGACGTCCGGAGCATGCGCAGTTTTGCCATTGCTTCGTTGTCTGCCACGCGGCGGGGGTTCTTTTCCTTGCCCATGACTTATTTCCGCTTCGCTTTTTTGTCGGCGGCATGGCCATAATAGGTGCGGGTCGGCGAATATTCACCGAACTTCTGACCAATCATGTCTTCGCTGACGTTGACAGGGATATGTTTCTGGCCGTTGTACACGCCAAACGTCAGACCCACGAATTGGGGCAGGATCGTCGAGCGGCGCGACCAGATTTTGATAACTTCGTTACGCCCGGATTCGCGCGACGCTTCGGCTTTTTTCAGCACATAAGCATCGACAAAGGGGCCTTTCCAAACAGAGCGCGACATATATTAGCGACCCTTCTTCTTGGCGTGACGCGAGCGCAGGATAAGCTTCTGCGACGCCTTGTTCTTATTACGGGTGCGCGCACCTTTGGTCGGTTTGCCCCAAGGCGTGACCGGGTGACGACCACCCGAGGTCCGGCCTTCACCACCACCATGGGGGTGGTCGATCGGGTTCATCACGACACCACGAACACTTGGGCGGATGCCCTTGTGACGCATGCGGCCGGCTTTACCGTAGTTCTGGTTCGAGTTGTCGGGGTTCGACACGGCACCAACGGTGGCCATGCATTCCTGACGGACCAGACGCAGTTCGCCCGAAGACAGACGGATCTGAGCGTAGCCACCATCACGACCAACAAACTGGGCATAGGTGCCCGCGGCGCGTGCGATCTGGCCGCCTTTGCCTGGCTTCAGCTCGATGTTGTGAACGATTGTACCGATTGGCATGCCCGAGAACGGCATCGCGTTGCCCGGCTTGATGTCGGCCTTTTGGGCTGCGACAATCTTGTCACCAATGGCCAAACGCTGCGGCGCCAGAATATAGGTCTGATCGCCATCAAGGTATTGCACCAATGCAATGAATGCGGTCCGGTTCGGGTCATATTCAATCCGCATCACGACGGCTTCGACGTCGAGTTTGTTGCGTTTGAAGTCCACGATCCGGTAGAGACGTTTCGCCCCACCACCACGGCGGCGCGATGTAATACGTCCGGTGTTGTTCCGGCCGCCCGACTTCGTCAAACCCTCGGTGAGGGCTTTGACGGGGCGTCCTTTGTACAGCTCCGAACGGTCGATCAGCACCAGCCCGCGCTGGCCCGGCGTCGTCGGCTTATACGACTTGAGTGCCATGCTTTCTGTCTTCCGTTTAGCAATGCAGGGCGTTTCGTGCCCCGCTATGTTTGAAGGCCCCCGTAGGTGCCCAAGTTATAGGCCCCCGTAGGTGCCCGGTTCGAATTGCCTTGCGGCAATAACGCAGACGCCCCAGACGAATCTGGGGCGGTGCGGATGGGGTCTGATAGGGGATGAAGGGGGTGGGGTCAAGTGGCTCGACCACTGGAAGTTTGCCGGGACGCCATTCACCGCCCCCTTCAATTGAGGGACGTGTATCCGGCACTGCAAGAAACGAAAAGACCCCGGCTACTTTCGTAGCCGGGGTCCAAAATCCCAACGTGGGCAACAGGCGCTTACAGACCGGTTGTCACGTCGATTGTGTTGCCCTCTTCGAGCATCACATAGGCTTTTTTCACGTCTTTACGCTTGCCCAGTTGGCCTTTGAAGCGTTTGACTTTGCCTTTGGTGATCGATGTATTCACCGCTTTGACCTTCACACCAAACAGAGCTTCAACAGCCTCTTTGATCTGGGGTTTGGCGGCGTCGATCGCCACTTCGAATACCACGGCACCGTTTTCGGACGCCATTGTGGTTTTCTCGGTGATGATCGGCTTGCGGATCACGTCGTAATGTTCTGCTTTCGCACTCATTTC
The DNA here is from genome assembly GCF_030548265.1 of Marinovum sp. 2_MG-2023. Taxonomy (NCBI): domain Bacteria; kingdom Pseudomonadati; phylum Pseudomonadota; class Alphaproteobacteria; order Rhodobacterales; family Roseobacteraceae; genus Marinovum; species Marinovum sp. 2_MG-2023. Next base: position 116,741 of record NZ_JAUOSD010000016.1, read on the forward strand.
AAACGAGCCTCCAGAGCTTCGACAGCCGCTTTGGTGAGCACCAGGGTGTCACGCTTGAGGATGTCATACACGTTTGCACCCATCGATGGCAGGATGTCGAGACCTTCAATGTTGGCCGCAGCTTGTGCGAAACCGGCATTGACCTCGGCACCGTCGATGATCAGCGCGCGCTTCCAGCCCAGTTCACGGACCTGTTTGGCCAATGCGCTGGTTTTGCCTTCGGACGCGGCGTTTTCGATCACAACCAGTTGCCCGGCTTTGGCTTTCGCCGACAGCGCGTGCATCAGGCCCAGCTTGCGGACCTTTTTCGGCAGATCGTGGCCATGCGACCGCGGGGTTGGACCTTTGTAGATACCACCCTTGCGGAAGATCGGCGCGTTACGGTCACCGTGGCGTGCGCCGCCGGTGCCCTTTTGGCGATAGATCTTCTTGGTCGAATAGCTGGTTTCCGAACGGGTCTTCACCTTGTGGGTGCCGGCCTGTGCGTTGTTACGCTGCCAACGGACCACACGGTGCAGGATGTCGGCGCGCGGCTCGAGACCGAACAGCGCATCATCCAGATCGACCGAACCGGCAACGCCGCCGTCGAGATTGATCACATCAAGTTTCATGCTTCACCCCCTTCGGCAGGTGCTTCGACCGCCGGTGCTTCGGCAGCGGCTGCTGCTTCGGCAACCTTCAGACCCGCCGGGAACGGCACGCCATCGGGCAGCTTTTTCTTGACCGCGTCTTTGACTGTGACCCAACCACCTTTGGAGCCGGGAACAGCGCCTTTGATCATGATCAAGCCACGATCGGCATCGGTTTTCACAACTTCAAGGTTCTGGGTGGTAACACGGACAGCGCCCATGTGACCGGCCATTTTCTTGCCTTTGAAAACCTTGCCCGGATCCTGACACTGACCGGTCGAACCATGCGAACGGTGCGAGATCGAAACACCGTGCGTGGCGCGCAGGCCGCCGAAGTTGTGCCGCTTCATGGCACCGGCGAAACCTTTACCGATGGATGTGCCGGACACGTCGACCTTTTGGCCTTCGAGGAAGTGTGTGGCGGCAATTTCCGCACCCACTTCGATCAGGTTGTCTTCGGACACCCGGAACTCTGCCACTTTGCGCTTGGGCGCAACATTGGCCTTGGCGAAGTGACCGCGCATCGCTTGCGATGTACGGCTGGTTTTGGCTGTACCGGCGCCAAGCTGAACGGCGCTATAGCCGTGCTCTTCCGCGGTGCGTGTTGCCACAACCTGAAGACTGTCCAATTGCAGGACGGTCACGGGGATCTGTTTGCCGTCTTCCATGAAGACGCGGGTCATCCCGACTTTTTTTGCAATGATACCAGAGCGCATCATGTTCATGCCCTCCTTACGCTTGCAATTTGATTTCGACGTCCACACCAGCGGCCAGGTCGAGCTTCATCAGCGCGTCCACGGTCTGGGGGGTCGGATCAACGATGTCGAGAAGGCGCTTATGAGTCCGGATTTCGAACTGGTCGCGCGACTTCTTGTTCACGTGGGGGCCACGCAGAACGGTGAATTTCTCGATCTTGTTCGGCAGCGGGATAGGTCCGCGCACGTTGGCGCCGGTCCGCTTGGCAGTATTGACGATCTCTTGTGTGCTGGCGTCCAGTACACGATAGTCAAACGCCTTGAGCCGAATGCGAATGTTTTGGCTTTGCATTGGTCATGAGCCTTCATTGGCGTTTCGGTTGAGAGGAAGACTGACGACCATCGGCAACCTTCTTCGAACCTAAAAGGCGGGGAATCACCCCGCCTTTGACGGCACGATGGCCGTTGCGCGCGTATACGGCGTTGAAGGATTGGAGACAAGAGGCAAGTGACGGTTTCGCCAAAACCACGGAACCGAAGTGACCCCCGAATTTCAAACCTTCTATTGTGGACGTACCACCATCTTAGGTCACCGCTTGGACCAACATTATAACTGAAACACAAAAGCTCAAAAATGTCGTGAACGCAGCAAAAATCGCGATGAGGTATGTCCGTCGTGTCAACTTAGTCAGACGACGATCCCTAATCTCCTCCATGAGAAATCCGGTACCTATTACCGTGCCGTTGGCATGCTCGTCATAAGCCGCCTCCAACTCAGAATCACTCATAGACTTAATTTTTCTTAACGACGGTGCTTGCATTGTGATCCTCGCTCAGAAAACTTTGTCTCCAACAGACAGAAGACATAGAAACTACTAAAAAAGGGCGCCACTAGGACGCCCTTTCTGTCGTTTGCCAGCGGATGGCGCTTACTCGATGATTTTGGACACAACGCCGGAGCCCACGGTGCGGCCGCCTTCGCGGATGGCGAAGCGCAGGCTTTCTTCCATGGCGATCGGCGCGATCAGTTCAACTTCGAACTTCAGGTTGTCGCCGGGCATGACCATTTCTGTGCCTTCCGGCAGGTTCACGGTTCCGGTCACATCGGTGGTGCGGAAGTAGAACTGCGGGCGGTAGTTGGCAAAGAACGGCGTGTGACGGCCACCTTCGTCTTTGGTCAGAATATAGGCTTCTGCCTCGAACTTGGT
>NZ_JAUOSD010000017.1:0-103792 GCF_030548265.1 Marinovum sp. 2_MG-2023
CATGCGAAAAAGCCGGTTGTCGACATGTTCCAGTTCTTCTGGCGCGAGCTGAAGCTGATCGGCGCGCGGGTCTATGAGCCCGAGGATTACGACAAGGCGATCGAATTGGTGGCCAAGGGCGCGATCGACGCGGATACGGTGATCACCGACGTCAGCCCGCTGGGCGATATTCAAAAGGCATTCGAGGCGCTGGACGCCAGTCCGACCGCGCTGAAAAGCCTGATCAAGGTCGGAGAAACGGCATGAGCGTGTTGAGCAGCTTTGATCTGAGCGGCAAGACCGCCGTTGTCACCGGTGCCAAGCGCGGCATCGGGCGCGGCATGGCCGAAGCGCTGGCACAGGCTGGCGCTGATATCGTCGGTGTCAGTGCCACGCTCGCCCCCGGTTCCGAAGTCGAACAGGCCGTGACCGCGCTGGGGCGCAAGTTCACCGCCTATCAATGCGATTTCTCGGACCGTGCTGCCGTGGCCGCCTTTGCCGCCCAGCTGGAGGCTGACGGCATCGCGCCCGACATCCTTGTGAACAATGCCGGCACCATCAAACGCAAACCGGCGGCGGAACATCCCGACGATTGGTGGGATGAGGTGATCGAGGTCAACCTGTCGGCGCAATTCGTGCTCAGCCGTGAAATCGGCCGCGGCATGGTGGAACGGGGCCGGGGCAAGATCATCTTCACCGCCTCGCTGCTGACCTTCCAGGGCGGCATCACGGTGCCGGGCTATGCGGCGTCCAAGGGCGGTATCGGCCAGTTGACCAAGGCGCTGGCCAATGAATGGGCGGGCAAGGGCGTGAACGTCAACGCCATCGCGCCCGGCTATATCGCCACCGACAACACCCAGGCGTTGCAGGATGACCCGGACCGGTCGAAATCCATCCTCGAACGTATCCCCGCCGGTCGCTGGGGCACCCCCCAGGACTTCGCAGGCCCGGCCGTGTTCCTTGCATCCCCGGCGTCAGATTACGTCAACGGCGAGATCCTGGTGGTCGATGGCGGCTGGATGGGACGCTGAGACAACAACCAATCCTTGACGCGCCGCGCCCGTGATGCGCGCCACCCCGGCCGTCCATCCAGGCGGCCGGGGTCGTCATCCTGCCCCGCGCCAAACACCAATGCGCCTGCAGGTCTTGCCCGTCGAACGAAATCTCACAACATCAAAGAGAGCGAAGCCATGAACAAGCGATCTGTCGGGAAAACCGGGCTGGAGGTCACGGATGTGTCTTTCGGCTGTGGCTCCATCGGAAACCTGTACCGCAAGATCAGCGACGAAGAGGCTTTTGCGGTGCTCGATCACGCCTGGAAGGCGGGCATCCGCTATTTCGACACGGCCCCCCATTATGGCCGGGGCAGGTCAGAGGAACGTCTGGGCCGGTTCCAGTCCACCCGGGACCGGGCCGATATCGTGATCTCGTCCAAGGTCGGGCGCGTCCTGTCCCCCGGACAGGCGATGAACCATGCCGACGGCTTTGTCGATCCTCTGCCCAATGACGTGAAATACGACTATTCCGCCAATGGCATTGCACAATCCTTCGCGCAAAGCTGTGACCGGCTTCAGACCGACACCATCGATATTGTCTATGTCCATGACATCGGTCACAGGACACATGGTGCGGCCAACGATACACATATGAGCGCGCTCATGTCGTCGGGATTTGACGAATTGCTGCGGCTGAAACGCATGGGCCGGATCAAGGCTTTTGGATTGGGCGTGAACGAAACGCAGGTCTGTCTTGACGTGATGGACGAGGTGCCGCTTGACGTGATCCTGCTGGCCGGGCGGTTGACGCTTCTGGAGCGTACCGCAGAAGAGGCCCTGACCGAACGTTGTCGCGAAGCAGGAACCAGCCTGGTTCTGGGGGGTGTCTTCAACTCGGGCATTCTGGCAACCGGTCCGGTCGAAGGCGCAACCTACAACTACAAACCGGCGTCCGACGAGATCAAGACCAAGGTCGCCAGTCTTCAGGAAAGGGCGGCTGAACGCGGACTGACCTTGCCGACCGCGGCCTTGCATTTCGCCCGGAATTACCCCGGCGTCGCTTCCATCCTTATCGCCTCCGGCAAGGTTTCGACGCTCGCGCGCAATCTTGATGCGCTGGCGCAAGCGGTGGACGGCGCGGACATTGCTGCAATTTCGGCAGGTCTGTAGCGATCCATGGCGATGTTACACGAAGCACCTGGGCAGGGTCGCTGACCGGTGAATCTGACAGCGCGACACCCGGGTGCCTTGCAAATTCAATGCGTCGCGGCGGGATGTTTTTGCGGCGGCAAAGTACCGCGTGATGAGCTTGGCAGAGGACAACGCGAGACATCGTCAAGTTTTTGACGCCGCGTCTGGCCGGCCGTCACGCACAGAGGCTCACTGCCGTCCATGATGAAACCGCAACCCTGATCCGCACGCGCGAACAGCGGGCGCCATTAACGCCCTGTGGCGGTCCGCCCTCAGCCGCGTTGAAATGCCTTGGGGATATTGCGAATGCCTGCTCCATGCACCGATTGAAATACGTGTCTATACCACCACGGAATATGTTACCCCTGCGCAGAGCGCTTGCATTCGAATTCATCGCACGATCACATATGCCGCACTGGGATACGGAAGCGCCCCGGGTGTCCATGACTGGGAGAAGAGACGTGAAGAATTTGATTTCGATGGTGATGCTGTCCTTGATGGCCCCTGTCCTGATGCCATCGGTCACGCATGCGGGCGAAACGCTGGATGCTGTTCGGCTGCGGGGCGAAGTCGCCTGTGGCGTGTCGGGCAAGGCCATCGGGTTTTCCGAGATCGGACAAAACGGTGACCGTCAGGGGCTTGATGTGGACATGTGCCGCGCCATCGCCGCCGCCGTGTTCGGCGACGCCAGCAAGGTCGATTTTGTGGAATTGTCAAATCTGGACCGCTTCGATGCCCTGCGCTATGGCGAAATTGACGTTTTGATCCGCAACACCACATGGACATATACCCGCGACACCACGCTGGATCTGGCCTTTACCGGGATCACCTATTTCGATGGCCAGGGGTTCTTGGTGCATTCCGACGCGGGCATTCGTACGATTGATGATCTGGACGGCAAACGCATCTGCTTCAAAACCGCCACCACGCATGAGCTGAACCTCAATTCCATCCTGACCGCGCGGGATCTGACCTTTGAGCCGATGCCAATGGATGAAACCGATCTTGCCATCCTGATGTTTCAAAACCGCCGTTGTGATGTGCTGACATCGGATCAATCGGAATTGTTTGGCATTCGCACCGCTTTGGCGGCCCCGGACACCGCCTATGTCATGCCGTTGCTGATATCCAAGGAACCGCTGGGCCCGTCGGTGCGCCAGGACGATCCCGAATGGGCAAATATCGTCGAATGGACGTTGTTTGCCATGATCAACGCCGAAGAACTGGGCATCACCAGCACCAATGTCGGCGATATGTCCACCAGCGATGATCCCGCCGTCGCCCTGCTGTTGAACGGCGCGGAAAGCGAAGCTGGCACGCTGGGGCTGGATGCCGGATGGCCCGCCAAGGTGATTGCCCAGGTCGGCAATTACGGCGAAATCTTTGATCGCAATCTTGGCGCAGAGTCGCCCATTGGCATCAAACGGGGGCTGAACGCGCTCTGGACCGAGGGCGGGTTAATGTACGCACCGCCATTCCGATAACGGCACCGTTTCCAATCCAAAATCAAAATGAGCCATCATCAGGCGCTCCGTCATGGGGCGCCTTTTGTTTTTCAACGAGTTTGCCGCCTGTTTTAAAGGGCCATCGCAGCTTTTGCGCGAAACCCAAGGCACGCCAAAGCCATCGCGGGCGCCCAGCATTCGCCTCAAATTGTTGATTTTCGACCAAAGTTTTCCAGATTGCTCCCCATTCCCGCCGCATTTGACCGGAAAGAGTGACCCATCGTCAACGTCACAAAATTTATTTCAAAAAATGGACCTCCCCGAAATGACCAAGCAGAAGAAAATTGATACCGCCACCGCCAAGCCAATTGTCGACAACGGCATCGAAGAACATTTGCTTGAACAGGTCGTGGGGGGACGCGGCCGCGGCTATTCGACAGCCCAGCGCAACCGGTTCAACGAAGCCGCCGCAGAGGCCGCAACAGAAGAAGCGCAACCCGTATACTACGGCAAGTTCGGTGCCCCGGTCGAAGTCACGCCCGAACCGACCCCTGCACCAACTCCGGTTCCGGCGGTCACACCGGAACCCGACGTGACCGCCACGGTCGAAAGCGTGATGGCGGACCTGCCGGACACAGAGCCGACATATGTCGCACCGACAGCGCCCGAGGAAGAAGAAAAACCGGATTACGAGCTGTCCACCTCGTTCGAGGCAGAGGCCGATGGCATCAAATCCGTTTACACCACCGGGATCGCCGGCGTCTGGAACGCGGATTCCTCTGGTGCGGCGGTCGGATTTGGTCTGAGCGCGCAAATCATGACCGAAATGGAGCTTGGCGGTGGCGCAACACTGACAAACACCACCGAAGCCTCGATCGGCGCAGGCGCGGAAATCATGATCGAAAACGGCCTTGGCGCCGAAGTTGCCGCCGAAATTTCCGTTACGGTCGCATGGGAAATCGCCCGCCAGACAGAGCTTGGCAATGGCGTGACAATGGACAACAGCGCCGGCGTCGAAGGTTTTTTGGGCGCCGCCGCCGAAGGCGAGGCCTATGTCGGCGAAGAAGGGGGCAAATGGGGATTTGATGCCAAGGCAGGTGCCGACTACACCGCGGAAACCTCGGGCACGATTGATGCCTCCCAGGTTGCAATGACCGGCGAAGCCTCGATTTCATCCTCCGGCAGCATCGGCGGGGCATTTTCCCAGGAAGCCACCTACAAAGACGGCGCTTTGACCCTTGGCCTCAGCGGTGATGTCGATGCGGTGATTGCCGGGGGGGGCCTTGGTGGATCGGTCAGCATCCAATTCGAAGACAAATACGGCACCGTTGGATCGCCTGCGGAAATCGCCGCCGTTCAATCGCAGCTGCAACATTTCGACAGCGCGGCCGATTTGGACAATGCTTTGACCAACACCTGGCATAATGACCTGAAAAATGACGTCACAACCATGCGCCAGGAACAGGAATGGGCCGAACACCGGATCGAACAACACGCTGAGGTTCTTGAGAAATTTGACGAAGCCGTCAGCACGACAATCGACGATCTGGCCACCCGCGAAGCCGATCTGAAAGACACCGCCGCAACAATCGAAGCACAAGAAACTGCCATTCGGGCGCAATTCCCGGATGATGCCGCCTTTGAACAAGCCATGGCAGATATCCGCGCGTTTGAAAGCGGCAGGATCAACGATGTCGTCAAAGACAACGCCTTTGGCGATGTGGGTCGTGTGGTGGACGGCATTGCGAAAGCCGCAGATGGAAGTGAGGTACGCGACACGGTTTTTGCAGTCGTGGAAAGCGGCGAACCGCCGGTTTTCCTCGATCGCCCAACCGAGGAAGCCAATGCACGGATTGAAGCGCTTCGTCAGGAAAACCAGGACCTTTTCGATGACATGCGGTCATTTGCCGTCATGGATGCCAAACAGGACGCCGAAGAAGCGCGCCTGGATCGGGACAAAGACATCTTTCACGCCGTCATGCAATCGGACGGCGTTCAGGAATTTGTCGCCGAGGAAAAGGCGATGATTGATGGCTATATCCTGCATATGCAAACCGCAGGGGCGATTGCGGACAGTCTCGAAGCCAAATTCGAAGCGGTGAAAGACATGTCATATTCAACAGCCGTCGTGACAGCAGACAAAATGGTCGCAATTGCCGACGCCAATGTGAACGACGCAAGTGCCGAACTGGTCGCCGCCCAGGAACGCCTTGCTGTGGCACAGGCAAATGTCGACAACAGCCCCTATGTCGGCAAAAGCAGCAGCCCGGTTGTGTCCGCAGAAGATGCCAAAGCATTGGAAGACGCCAAAGCAGACGTCACAGCCGCCACCGCCAATGTGACCCAGGCCATGGTCGACCAACGCGCGATCTATGCCCAGGCCACCGCATTGCACCCCGAAAAATCCATGGCCGCAACCGAAGAAATGGCTGGGAACCTTCATCAAAAGGCCGAAGAAGTGCGCGCTAACTTTGAGGCACAATTCGTCGGTGTCGAAATGACCAAGGTCGAACAAGCCCAATTGCGCGCCTATCAACACGCCGAACATCTGATGGACAAATTCAGCGACATCACCAAAGATGATGGCGCTCTGCTTGCCAAAGAGGCCGAAGCCTTCGGTGAAAAATCCGAAGTGCTCAAAGCCCAGCTTGCGCTTTTGACCGCGATGGAACTGAAAGAGCGCGGGGTGATCGGCTATGCCGAGGAATATTTCAACGAGGCCACCGGCGTGTTGGGCGAGGGTGTAACCACAATGGCCCGCGCCGGCGAGGTCACAATCGAAGCGATCGGCGACGCGGCCACAACGGCGGGCAATACCGTGGCGGATGGTGTCACAACCGGCGCCAATGCCGTGGCGGATGGCGTCACGACCGGCGCCAATGCCGTGGCCGATGGCGTCACAACCGGTGCCAATGCCGTGGGCGATGCCGCCGAAGACACCTGGAACTCGGTCACAAGCTGGTTCTGATACCCAGCGGGCAAAATCCCCCCAAACTCTTGTTCACGGCGGCCCCGCTGGGTCGCCGTTTGCATTAAACCGCCCAAGGCTTGCCCTGATTAATCCACAATTTCAGGCAAGATTGTTTCCCAGCGCGAAACCAATCGGAACCCCAGGCCATGAACGCATCAAATGACTCGACCGCCGGTCTTTTTCGAAAGTCAGCCCTGGACAAGGCCGGTGGCAGCGCGATTGAAAATGTCGATCTTGGCGTGCATGTGGTCAAGGCCCCGCAATGGATCATGCTCGCGGCGGCGGTGGCGGTGGCAGTGGCCGGAATAGGGCTGAGCCTGCATCTCCCGGTCCCGTCCAAGGTCGCGGCCCAGGGCATTCTGATCACCGCACAGGGGTTGAAAGACATCGAAGCGGCCACAGCCGGCCGTGTGGGTATGGTGTTTGTCGCGCCCGGCGATTTTGTCATGCGCGGTCAAAAGGTTGCACAGATCGAACAACCCGATCTGACCCAACAACTGGAACAGGCCCAGGCCAAAATGGCCAATCTGCGCAACCGGCACAAACGGATCGTGGGATTCCACAACCGCACCCGCACCGATTACGACAGCATGACCGCCCAACGCCGCGCCGAACTTGAAAGCATGGTCGAATATGACGAACAGCACGTCGTGTGGCTGCAAAGCAATCTTGAGGGCTATGAAAACCTGTCGGCCAAGGGGCTGACCTCAAAAATGGCGCTGATGGATGCGCGGGTCCGGCTGAACGAAGCCAAAGAAGCCTTGTTGCGGGATTCCAACGCGCTGGCCTCGCTTGGCTATGAAAGCAACACCCGCCAGATCGAACAGGAACGCGAAATCCTGTCGCTTGAGGTCGCAATCGAAGAGGCCCGGCGCGAGGTTTCGGCGCTGCGCGAACGCCGCCAGCGTTTGGCCTATCTGGAAAGCGCCTATGACGGCATGGTGGTCGAGCAGAAATTGAACGTCGGTGAATTGGTCGATCCGGGCACATCGGTGTTGTCGATCCTGCCCGGCGTGTCCCAGTCCGAGGTGGCCGACGGCCAAACCAATATCCCGCTGGTCGCCACGCTCTATATTTCCTCGTCCGAAGGCAAAAAGGTGCGCCCCGGCATGCCGGTTCAAATCGTGCCCTCAACCGTGAAGCGCGAAGAATACGGTTTCATCCTTGGGGAAATCACCGATGTCGCCACCGTGGCCTCGACCGAAGAGGGCATGATGCGCAATCTCAAGAACAAACAACTGGTGCAGGATCTGTCGGCCAATGGCGCGCCCTTTGCCGCCACGGCCGAACTGACGATCTCGCCCGAAACGGTGTCGGGCTATAAATGGTCCTCCTCCGAAGGGCCGGACCAATCCATCGGTCCGGGAAGCATGGCGCGCGCCGAAATCATCACCAAGGAACAGCGCCTGATTGCCTTGGTCATGCCGGCCTTGCGCCGTCTGTTCGGTGATTTCACATCATGAGCACCGCAGCGATTGCCGACTTCACCACCGATCTGCCACGCCATGCGCCCCGCGCGCGCGTGCCCACCGTCATGCAACAGGAATCCGCCGAATGCGGCGCGGCCTGTCTGGCCATGGTTCTGGGCCGTTTCGGGCTTTGGGTCAGCCTGGAGGAACTGCGCGATCGCTGTCAGGTCAACCGCGACGGCACCAATTCCGCCAATATCCTGACGGCGGCCCGGTCCTATGGATTGGAAGCGCAGGGATTGAAACAGGACATCGAAGACCTGCCAAGCGCGGATCTGCCGATGATTTTGTTTTGGAATTTCAACCACTTTGTAGTGCTGGAACGGATCACCCGCTCTGGCGCATGGATCAACGATCCCGCCACCGGGCCGCGCCGTGTGACCCTTGCGGAATTTGACCGCTGCTTTACCGGTGTCGCCCTTCGCCTGCGCCCCGGTCCTGACTTTCGCCCCGGCGGGCACCGGCCCAGCTTGGCCGGCATCGTCCTGCGCACCCTGGGCGAGGCCCGGATCGGCCTGATCTATGCCATCATCGCCGGGATCGCGCTTTTGGTGCCGGGGCTGGCCGTGATGGGCAGCTATCGCATCTTTACCGACGACATCCTGATTGGTGGTGAAAGCCGCTGGCTCATGCCGCTGCTGATCGGATTGATCGCAGCGGGGTGTTTGACGGCGCTTTTGACCTATGCGCAAAAAAACGTGCTGGCCCGTATGGAAACCTCGCTGTCGGCATCCATGTCGCTGCGGTATTTGTGGACGGTGATGCGTCTGCCGCTGGATTTCTTTGCCCAGCGGTATTCCGGCGACATCACCAACCGGATCACCCAGGCCGAACAGATGTCCAGCGTGGTGTCCAGCGGTCTGGCCGTCGCGCTGGTCGGGATTGTGCCGATCATCGGCTATGGCGTGGCGCTGTTGCTGATTGATCCAATGCTGGCCTCAATCGTCTTTGGCGGCGCGGTGCTGGCGGTTGTGTTGCTTTTCGTGGCGTCGCGGCTGTTGCAGGATGCCAACCGCCGGGCGCAAAACGATGACTCCCGCCTTCAGGGTCTCACGCTTCAGGGGCTGTCGATGCGCGACGATTTCCGCGCAGCGGGCAGCGAGGGCCTGTTCCACAAACGCTGGCAGGCCGCACAGGCCCGCGTGTTGGTCGGCGAACAGACAACCGGCCGGGCCAACCTCTGGGTCAGCGAAGCTGCTGCCTTGATTTTGGCATTGGCCGGGATTGGCGTGTTGGTGGTGGGTGGCCTGCGGATCATGGAGGGCGCGTTGTCCATCGGTCTTCTGATCTCGGCGCGCGCCTTGATGTCCAGCTTTTCCAGCCCGGTGGTCGGGCTGGTCGATGCCGGCGCACAATTGCAATCGGTGCGCGGCATCACCGAACGTTTGGCGGATGCGATGAACCACAACGGGGCACCGGCACCGTCGAACACATCTGTGGATACGCCCGCTGCAACGGCCAAGTCCCCGGTTGCGCCCGCATCAGACCTGCCGCAAACCCTGAAGGACGCTGCACATATCACGCCCAAATCCGCCGATGGCCCCCTGTTGCCACTGCGGGCGTGCAATATCACCTTTCGCTACGGGGCCGGCAGCGTAGCCGCGGTTCAGGACGTGTCCCTGTCGCTGGGTGAAAGCCAACGCATCGCCCTTGTCGGCGGCAGCGGCAGCGGAAAATCCAGCCTCGGGCGGGTGCTGGTCGGTCTTGCCACCCCCGAAAGCGGCCACATCGACATCTATGGCCAACCGCTTGACGCCGACGGCACCGCCCGTACCCATGGCCAAGTGGCCTATGTGGGCCAAACCGTCGATCTGTTCGGCGACACGGTTCAGGACAATATCACGCTTTGGGACGACACAATGCCCGAAGAACAGGTGATCGCCGCCGCCCAGGACGCCTGTATCCACGATGTGATCACCGCCCGCGCCGGCGGCTATCTGGCCCGGCTGTCGGAAAATGGCGGCAATATGAGCGGCGGGGAACGTCAACGTCTTGGAATTGCACGCGCCTTGGTCGGAAACCCCCGCATTCTGGTGCTCGACGAAGCCACCAGCGCGCTGGACCCGACCACCGAACTTCGGGTGCTGGACGCCCTGCGCCGCCGGGGCTGTGCAACGGTCATAATCTCGCACCGTTTGGGCAGCATCGCCAGCTGTGACGTCATCCATGTGATGGAGGCGGGCCGCATCGTCGAAAGCGGCAATCACCGCACATTGCTGCGCCGGGATGGCATGTATTCAAAAATGGTAGGAAGCTGAGATGAACCAGACGGTCAAACAAACCGGGCTTACCGTTCTTCACACCGGCGACCAATACCAGCCCCGCGGCGAAAAAAACGCGGCCATTCTGGAAAGCGGACATTGTGATGTCTATGCGGTGGTGGACGGGCGGCGCATCTTCTTGCACGACATCACTGCCGGATCGCTTGTGGTGGCCCCCGCCACGCAATTCGGGCAAATCATCCTTGTCGCACGCGAACAAACAGTCCTGCGCAAAATCATGCTGGCCGAAGCCGTGCGGTCGCAGGATTGGATCGGGGCCGTCGAAACCTGGTGCGAGGCGCTGTCGACCGGCCTTGCACGGTTGGCCCATCAACGCCCGGCCATGGCCCCGCTGCATGCGGGAGCCGAACTCAGCACCGAACCCGACCTGTCGCTGACTGCGGCCCACGGCATGGTGTGGATCGCCACCCATGCGCTGCGCGGTGTCGATTATATGGACATGCGCCCGCTGGAGGGGCGCGGTTTCCTGCCGCTGACCCATCGCACATGGATTTCAATAGATGCGAACCAAACGCTGACCGCCATGACCACGGCGGATGTGCTGGCCAAATCACCGATGGGCGGCTTTGCCTGGGTTCAGGTGCCCCAGGCGTTTACCTCGTTGGTGCTGGACACCGTGACCCGGTTTGTCGCCCGTCAGGACAAAACAGAAGCCGACAGGATCGCCCGCCGCGAAGACAAGGTCGCCGCAGATCTTTCTGGCGGTGTCGAACGGTTCCAACGCATTCTGACCGACAACATCAGCCTGCCCCCGCAGGCCAGCGATTTCGGCTTTGTCTGGCAAAGTCTGGCCGGGGAAAAACCCGATCCCCAGGTGATCAAACGCGATCTCGACGACTTTGACCGGTTCTGCGAACTTCATGACGCGCGCATTCGCACGATTTCCCTCGCGGAAAACTGGTGGCACCGGGACACAGGGCCGATGGTTGTCACCCGCCGCGAAGACGGCCGCCCCGGTGTTGTCAAAACCGATGCTTTTGGCCGTTATCGCCTGTTTATCAGGGGCGCGCGCCCACGCCGGATCACCGCGCGACTGGCCCAAACGCTCTTGCCCGAGGCCCGGATCGTTGCGCTGCCGCTGGCCAACCGCCCGCTGTCGGTGCGCGATGTGATGATCACCGCCTTTGCCATGAGCAAAATTGACCTTGGCACGCTGATCGTCGCCTCTTTTGCGGCGGCGCTGCTGGCGCTGTTGGTGCCGCTGGCCACCGGTGTTCTGGTCTCCACCTATATTCCGACGGGCGCGCAAGGCCCGGCCATTCTGATCGGCATCGGCCTTGTCGTCGCCCAGATCGCTGCGACCTTGATGACATCGGCTTCGGGTTTGCTGCGGTTGCGGATGGATGGGCGCGTGGCCGAACGGTTGAACGGCGGAATGATGGACCGGATGATGCGCCTGCCCGTGGCCCTCACCCGCTCGATGAGCGCGCCGGACCTTGCCCTGCGGGTTGCGGCGGTGGACGGCATTCGCCGTTCGATCATGGGGGCGGTTCTGGATTTCGTCATTTCCGGCGCATCCGGGCTGGCCGGGATTGCGCTTTTGCTGTGGTACAGCCCGATTGCCGGCGCGGTGGCCTTTGGCATGCTTGTCCTTGCGGTGACGGCGGGCATTCTGACCGGGTTTCGTCAGGAACGCGCGATCTACGAAGGCGAAAAGATGAACGCCAATGTGATCTCTTTCACCCAGGAAATGATTTCCAACATCGCCAGCCTGCGGGCCGCCGGCGCGGAACGCCGCGCCTTTGCCCGTTGGGCCGGCAGTTCCGCCGAAATGCGGGCGCGGTCGTTCCGCACCCGGCAGATCGGCAATATGTTCGAGGCATTCCTGTCGGGATTTCAGATATTTGCAGTGGCGGCGGTCTTTGCCATCATCGGCTTTTCACTGGGGCCGGACACGGGGCTGTCCACCGGCGGTTTCATCATTTTCGTCACCACGTTTCAAGCCTTCTTGATGGCGGCCGTCATGCTGGCCCGCAGTGCCAACCAGTTGGTGATGGTCCGCCCCCAGCTGAAACGGGCCAAACCCTTGTTGGACAATGCCCCCGAAACCCCTCCGCACACCAAAGATCCCGGCGATCTGAGCGGCGCGGTCGAGATTTCCAACCTGACCTTTCAACATGACGATCAGCGCCAAATCCTGCGATCGGTGTCGTTTCGGGTCAATCCCGGCTCTTTCGTGGCTCTTGTTGGCCCCTCTGGAAGTGGTAAATCCACCCTGCTCAGCCTGATGGTCGGCTTTGATCGCCCCGATAACGGCGCGGTGCTGTTTGATGACAAGGATCTTGGCGGGCTGGATCTTGCACAGGTGCGCCGCCAGATCGGTTTCGTGCGCCAGAATGGCCGTTTGTTTGCCGGCACCTTGTTCGAAAACATCATCGGGGCACACAAGGCCGACGAACGTGCGGTCTGGAAGGCGGCGGAGGCCGCCGGCATCGCCGATGAAATCCGTGACATGCCGATGGGGCTGCAAACCGTCGTGACCGAAGGCGACACCGCCTTTTCCGGCGGTCAGGTTCAGCGCATTCTGTTGGCCCGCGCCATCCTTGGCCATCCCAAGATCCTGTTGCTGGACGAAGCCACCAGCGCCCTGGACAACCAGCTTCAGGCCAAGGTCTCGGCGAATATCGAGGCCCTGGGCGCCACCCGCATTGTCGTCGCCCACCGTCTCAGCACTGTGCGCAATGCCGATCTTATCCTGTTTCTTCAGGATGGCAGCATCGCGGAAAGCGGCACATATGATGCGCTGATCGCGCGCAACGGCGCATTCGCATCTTATGTCCGCGATCAATCATCACAAGCCGCAGCATAACCCCCCTGCCCCGCCAGCCGGGGCGCATTACCCCCAATACAGATCTGCGGCGGCCGAACGCCGTCGATCACGTGATCACTTACCCAGATCTGTTGTTCAAACCCTTATGCCTTCGGTGCTTGTACCGGGCGCGAGGTTTTTCAAAGCCGCATCATGGCTGCCGTGCTTAGCCGTTTTCACAACGCGTGGTTAGCACCAGCATCACGTCAATGTCCTGCCAAAGTGTCAGTCTTCCTTTGGGGGCCAGATCAATACGTCAACTGGCGTCGGGTTAAAGCCGTTACAGGGGTTGTTGATCTGCGGGCAATTCGAGATCAGGCAAATCACGTCCATTTCGGCGCGCAGATCGATGGCATTTCCGGGTTCCGACAATCCGTCGGAAATGGCCAGAGCGCCGCTTTTCTCGATTGGGACATTCATGAAGAAGTTCACATTCGCCACAATGTCGCGTTTTTTCATCCCCCATTTGGCCGCTTCGGTAACGAAATTGTCGCGACATGCGTGCAGATGACGCACCTCATGTCCAAACCGCACCGTATTGGCTTCGCATGAGCACGCACCCGCCGAGGTGTCATGCGCCCCGACCGTGTCCCGAACGACCGTCATCATCGGCCGGCCTTCGTTCGACAACAGCACCGATCCTTGTGTGATATAGGGCGACCCTTGATCGCGCACGGTGTCCTGTGCCGAATATCGTTCCGATGTGTCTGCGGCGTTGTAGAACAAGGTATCAACGGCTTGCTGGCCTTCACGATCAACAATCCGCATCATCTGGCCTTTGCGGATAAGGGCAGACCAGCCGACATTTGCAGGGATATGGTGTGCGTCAGCGTGATTGGGGGCAGGTTCGAGGGCTGTGGTCATTGGTCTCTCCTCAGGAAAATCGTTTGCGATCGCCGAACAGGGCGTCGGTGTTTTCAAAGGCGCGGCGGGCCTCCGGGGTGCCGGTGCGCGTAAGATCGTCTGTGGCAGGTTTAGGTGCGTGAAACTGGGTCACCTGTAGCTGTGCGGGCTCCTGATCGGGGCTCAGCGGGTGGCTTGCGTTGGACAGGATGACGATCATGTCCATCTCTGCGCGCAGATCCACCGTGAACTGGCCGCCATCGCTTTGCGGCACCCATCCGATTTGGCCGGCCTCGTCCACAATAACAGGGGCGAAGAAACTGATGCTCGGGCCGATGTCGCGCTTGCTCAGCCCATTTTTCAACGCCGCCCGCAGGAAATGCGCCCGTCCACTTTGCCAGTCCGGACCATCCGCCGGGCCAGGCAGGGACATGCCTGTCAGACAATCGGCGCGGCCAAAGTCATCATGTGTGATCGACATCATTACGCGGCCCATGTCAGACAGCAAGGCGCGCCCGACAGTCATGTCGCTGGTCCATTGAACCTTGATCGTGTCGCCGGGATTGAACCGCTCTGACGTGTCTGTGGCGTTCCAGAAACTTGCGGCGACGCCGGTGGCCTTGGCCGTCACAAGCCGCAGACCATCGCCTCGCTTGAGGCGACCGTGCCAATATCCTTTTGGCGGCACGATGTCATCGTAGATGATTTTCTTGCGGTTCATGGCTGGCACTGCCGTCTGCTTTGCTGTGGCCTGGCGACGCGCGAAAGTTCCATCGTCGCCGCTCCCTTGCGCCTTGAGCCGCTCATACCGCTCCTGCGGGGTTTCATCCTTTAGGGCGATTTCCATTTCAGTCATTGCGGTCTTTCCTTTTTGGAATGATGAAATCTGAAGGTGATCAAGATGGGTCATTCACGCTGCTCCTTGTGGATGGTGCGGCGAAACGAGATCGGCAAAGGCGCGCACCCTTTTATCCTTGGGGGCCCGCAACATTGCGTCGGGTGTGTCATCTGCGATTACCTTGCCCTCATGCATAAAGATCGCCCGGTCCGCGACCGCGCGGACAAACGCGATTTCATGGCTGACGACGATAATTGTCATGCCGCTTGTCTTGAGGGCCATAAACACGTTGATCACATCGTGGATCAGCTCCGGGTCCAGCGCGGAAGTCGGTTCGTCAAACATCAGGACAGCCGGATCAAGCGCCAGCGCTCGGGCAATGGCCACCCGCTGTTTCTGCCCGCCTGACAAGGCCGCCGGATGCTGATCGGCGAACCCTGCGATATTAAGCTGCGCCATCAGTTTATCCGCCCGGTCCTGCGCAGCCGAAGCCTTTCGCTTCAGCGTGATACGTTGAGGCAACGCGATGTTTTCGCGTACGCTCAGATGGGGCCAAAGCTGAAAGTCCTGAAAGACCAAACCGACACGGGGGCGCATCGCATCCACCTCATGACGGGGTGGCGTCCTGACGGCAGAACTGTCTGTCACCTCCCGCCCGAACGGTTTTCCGGCAATTGTGACAAACCCGTCCTCAAGCGGATCAAGCAGGGACAAGGCCCGCAGCAATGAGCTTTTGCCACTTCCAGAGCGCCCGATGACGCCGACGCACTCTCCCTTCGGGATCTCCAGATAGACCTCATCAAGGATGGTCGTCGCCCCGACCCGGCGCACAAGGCGTCTGGCGGTCAATGCCATTTCTGTGGATTGAAGAGTCATTTCACACGCTCCAAACTCAGGTATTTCTGGGCAATACCACCGGGGCGCGCATCGCCTCCGTGGCTGCGCAGCAGCTCGCGCTCGGCCCATCCGCCCAGTTGCGACAAGGCGAATGTCGTGGCCCAATATAGTATCGCGACTGCGAAAAAGACCTCAAACGGGGCGAATGTATTGCCCTGAACGACCAGCCCTTGATAGGTCAGCTCTCCCACCGTGATCGCGCTGATGACAGAGCTTTCCTTGACCACCATAATGGCGATATTGACCGCAGGCGGCACGGATGGCCGCAGAATTTGCGGCACGATAATGTAGCGCAATATCTGGAACGCAGAAAAACCGACAACGCGTCCGCTTTCCCATTGCCCTTTTGGCAGGCTGGCCAGAACACCACGCAACATTTCCGCGAAATAAGCGGCTGCAAACAGGCTAAGCGCGACGGTCCCGCTCAGAAGCGGTGGCAGCCGCATTCCCATGGACGGAAGCCCGAAATGGATCAGGAAAACAAGGACGATGAACGGAATACCGCGCAACAACAAGGAGATGACAGCCATCAGCCACCGCAGCACACGCCATGGCGACAGCGCAGCGGCCGTAAAAGCAACGGCAATCAAGGCGCCAATGACAATCGCGACAGCACTGATCTGGACTGTCAGGCCAAGCCCGCGCGCAAACAGAAGCCAATTGTCGGTAATCACAGTTGGATCAAGTGTCATGGCTATCGCACCTTCAACGCCAAGCGGCGCTCTGCGATCTGACCAATTCCGGTCAAAATAAGGTACAGCACTACAAATCCGATCGCGACGGCAACAAAGGGCTCAAGCGGGCTGAAATTCGCTGCACCAATTTGCTGGGCGACACGCAAGCCTTCGACAACAGTAATGACAGACAAAAGTGCGGTCGCTTTCAAAACAATGCTGCTTTCACTCACCAGAAGCGGCAGGGATATGCGAAGAAGCTGCGGCAGGATAACGTTCCACCAGATATGCGCCGGTCTAAGGCCAAGGGCAGTTGCAGCCTCGATCTGGCCCTCATTGATGGACCGCAGCCCACCGCGAAAAATCTCGCTGATAAAAACTGCGGAATTCAGCGTAAGCGCCAGAATCCCGGCCGATGTCGCGCTCAGGTTCAGCCCCAGCGCAGGCAGCGCATAATAACACAGGAATATCTGCACCAGAATTGGAGTGCCGCGGATGAAACTGATGAAAACCGAGCAAACCGCATTCAACCACGCGATCTTGAACGATCTCAGGATGGTCAGTGCAACACCCGCCGCAAGAGAAAGCAGACACACAACCGCAGTCATCCACGCGTTGATCAGAAGCGCCTCCCCGATGCGGGGAAGCGCGCCGACAAAGTTATCAAGGTCAAACTTCATCGATTCTAGAAAGCGCCTTCGGGAAGGTAGCCCTCGTCAGGGATCTCCATCTCAAAGCCGAACCATTTGATCTGAAGCGCTGCCATGCGACCGTCATCACGCATCTGTCGAAGTTGCCCGGACAGATAGTCCCGAAGGTCAAGGTCTTCGGGGCGGGTCACCCAGGCAAGATAGGTGTAGCTGACGCCTGTGCTGACGGGCTGGCCAAGCTCAAAGACTTCAGGTCGCTCACGCACCAGAACCGCGAGCGACGGCAACGCCTGGATCACCGCATCCACTTCGCCGGTGGCCAAAGCGACATAGGCGTCCGGAAATGTTGGATACAGCTTCAGTTCGGCAAAGCCTTCCCCCTCTGACGCCAGGCGATCATCCAAAGCACGTGCAATAGGTTCGGCAAATGAGGCTAGCTGTGTGCCGACGCGCAGGCCTGCAAGGGCATCTTCCCCAGCAAGTGTCTCGCCCTTGCGCGTTACAAAATAGGGCTGTCCGTCCGCGATTGGCAACGTAAACGCATAGCGTCCGGCGCGTTCTTCGTTGATGGCCACGGTAGTCGCCACAAAGTCAAATTTCCCTGCAAGCAAACCCGGAAGCACCCCGGACCACGGTAGATCCAGCTGTTCCAGCTCGACATCCATATCGGCGATGATTTCGGTCAGAAGGTCCTTGCCATAGCCAACGATTTCGCCGTCTTCAACAAATTCAAAGGGCGGGAATGCGGCCTCTGTCGCGACCCTTACGGTGCCAGCCGATCTGATTTCGTCCAACAGGTCCTGTGCAAAAGCGCTGGTCGTTCCAAGACACAGACCACAGGTCAAGAGGATTGTACGAAAACTTTGCTTCATGGGAATATCCTTTTTGAGACGCCGGCCAGGCGGTGCCGGACTTGCCACAAACAAACCCTTTTTCTGCAGGTGCAAAAAGCCAGCATCTATGCAAGCATGCGTGCATGGAGCGCAACATTTGAGGGCAGAATGGATAAGGCAAGACAACAACCCATCCGGTCGCAGGACCTGGAACTGCTGCGCGTTTTCTGTGCCGTCGCAAAAGCGGGTGGAATTACAGCGGCGGAATCGACGTTGGGGCTGGAGCGTTCGACCATCAGCCGCCACGTCAAAGCGCTTGAAGCGCGCTTAGGTGCAACGCTGTGCCAGCGCGGACCAAGCGGATTTTCACTGACCGAGATGGGCAAGACCACGTTTTATGCCGCTGTGAAGATCGAAGACGCAATTGAGGAGGTGAGAAGCCGCCTGAATAACGCGCGCCACAAGCTGAAGGGGAAGTTAAGAATAGGCATTGCCGATCACTGCGTGACGAACCCACAGGCGCGGTTCGTGGAAGCCATTGAACAGTTCACGCTGGACGTTCCGGATGTTTCTCTCGAAATCGAAATTGGCGGGCCAAACCAATTGCTCGACAAACTGTCACAACGGCAAATACAAGCATGCATAGTCGGGCTTCCCGTAGATGCATCCAAATTTTCATTCGTCGAGCTCTTTGAAGAAGAATTCGCACTTTGTATGTCTGGAAAGTTATCTGACCGCATTGTCACCATCGCGGATCTGGGCCGACAAGGGATGGGATTGGTCGCCCGCTCAGCAGAGCAAGCTTTCGAGGCGACTATTCTTGAACAGCTGGAATTGCGCTATCCCATAGCAATCGCCCAAGGCCTTGACGCCGTGGCAGCGATGATTGCCACCGGGCGTTTTGTTGGACTGCTGCCCCGCCACACGCTGCCCTATATCGGCGGCCCGCGTCACAAAATCGTAGAAGTTCCAGAAGCACAGCGTTTCGTCGCCAAAAGAAAGTTTGCACTGGTCTATCAATCCTCGCGCCCACCCACCCGAGCGTTGTCTCGGTTGATCAGCGAATTGCAGCAACAACGTTAATGAATGCGACGCCAAATCATATGCGGATTTTGACCCGCGCCTGCGACGGGTGTACAGAACAAACGCTGGATGAAATGCCAAGCCAGACCGAGCACAGATCGCACCATCACGGCCCAAAAACGTCTGCAATCCAAAATAGACCTCAAGGAATACCATTATCATGGGGGCAGAGCGATAGTCCCGCGCAGTAAAAAGGGCTCCGGATCTTATTTCATTTTGAAATCGGGCGTTATTGACACCATGCGCAAAAACCGGGATTTGGGACACCTACACCGAATGCCCGCTTTGTCAGGATACTGTTTAAAAAGTCGGTTAATTGGTTGCTGGTGTCCTGATTCACTGTGATGATCGTTTCGTCAACCGCCTGCACATCGGCGGGAACCAGGAAAGTATACGTGCTCCACACATTTTGACCATTGGCTTGCACTTCGCCGATCATCTTGCCATTGGCGAAGACCCGAAGTTCGCCATCGTAGTCAACGTCACAGGCATCGAAGGGACTGTTGCATTATTTCTGTTAACGCGCGGTAGCCCGGGAGGGTGGCAGGGTCACGCAGGGTTTTCGAACAGCCCGCGAATGAATTCTATCTCGCCTTTGACGCCTGGTTTCTTGCGATAGATGTGTCCGCATTTGATAGTGCGGATTGTCTCGATGCCGTTGAGGGTCGCCTTGGCCGATCGCAAGGATTGAAAGCGCTGCCGGTATTCGAGTAGCCGTTTCATGGCCGCGTGATCGTTCTCGATAGGATTGTTTCGCCACTTTCGATCGATATGTCGGATGCTGTCAAAAAGAGGATCATACTGATGATTGATCTCTCGAATGACGCGTCGATAACTGTGCGCCTTGTCCATTACGATTGTAGCTGGTCGGTGCAATCGCACAGGCTCGATGGTCTTGTTGAGAAAGGCCCTTGCAGCCTTGGCATCGATGGCGCGCCAGAGGTAGCGCCATTTGCCGCCGACCCGAATATAGGTTTCGTCGACATGCCAGTCTACACTGGCACGGCGCAAGTGTTTCTCGGTGCGCTTGGTCAACTCGGGGCCGATTTTCTGAACCCAGCGATAGATGGTTGACCGGTCAAAGGTGGCATCGCGCTCTGCCAGGAGATCGACCACATCCTGATAGGATAGTGGGTAACGCAGGTACCAACGCACAGCACGCAAAATGATCTCACGCAGAAAGCGATGATGCTTGAACAAGGATTTCCGCGGCATGTCCAACCTCAAAAGCGTGAAAATGGTCAGACCAATCGATTAATGAAATAGTCCCCAAAAACTCCGCATCTTCAGAGGTTCCGCCCCGCGCGGCTGTGACTCAGCCGGTCATCCGGGGTAGCGTGTCAGCAGCGCTGGAGAGGTCTGAGCGGCCATATGTCATGCCATAAGATCGTCCTGTCGCGGCGCTTTTGACTGCAGTATACTTCGTAAACCGCCCCTTTTTACGCTTCTTTTGACGTCCAGTAAGTTTGCATTATCGGACAAAATGAGAGAGATCAACAACCCGCCGGATAAGACACAAAAATATCGCGTTCAGTGGCGTCGTATGGGGTTTCTATCGATACAATTGACCGACGTTTGCCCGGACTTACCCGCAGGAATGCGCGCCGCCGTGACCGGTTTCGGGTGAATCCGAACAAAGCTGCGGGGCTATGGAGTAGTATTTCTGAGGGCTGCCAACGCGGCAACATGGCGTGAAAGGTCGCTGCGGACATATAGGATATCGACGACAATAACTTCGTCGGGCCTAGCTGCAAACACCGGGAAATGCCCCCCGCCCTCGCGGCCCGCATCACTGACCAGAACCGCGCAGCTCTGGCTATGCGCCAGATCAACATTTCACGCGGCCTGTTCGCGGAGCCTGCCATAAAAACTGCGGTCGAGATGCAACTCCCCTGTCCCGGCCTTCTTGGCCATACCGCGCAAATATCCACTTGGTGAGATAACCTCAGCCGAGTTGTGTTTCTCGAACACAAGCGCAAAAGCCGCGGTGGCCAGCTGTGACCCCATTTTGTCCTGCGCCAGGTTCCAGGTGCGCTCTGAAATCCCGATCATTGGCCTGAGTTGACCGGCAATCCGGTGCAAATCCCCCCAATCTTTTAGGTAACCGCCCATAGTGCGGGCCCAAGACGCGAATTCCGGACAGGCCTGCATGATTGTGGGCAGATCAAGCGCCGTTTGTGTCGTACGGACCTCCGCAACCCAGTCTTCCAATTCGCTATCCACCTGTTCTTCGGGGCGGGCGTTGGGCAGGATCGTTGTTGTTTTCTCTGTCTCAGAGGGATTACGAGTTACTGATTTAAGTTGATTTGTATATAGTATGTGCGGTTCGGAAATGGCTTCCCTGGGGTTCATTTCCTGAGTCTTCTTAGGGACTTGCTTCAAGTTTGTTGAGCTGTTTTCCACAGGCGCTCCTGCATCTGTCGCTTTGAGATACGTCGCTTCAACGCGCTCTTGGAGATCCTTGAACCAAGTATGGAGTTGTTCCAATTGGTCAGAGGCTTGATGGCGGCGCGGGAGCCGCGCGAGGAGGTCTTGAAACAGACCGGCGAATTGTGTCCAAGGGCCGTGTAGTGCGCCGCTGACAGCCGCCTCAATCCGCGCACGGATCATACGCCGCGCGACTGTAATCTGACGCTTCAGGCGCTGGCAGAGTTCGCGTTCGACCTGCAATTCGGCATAGAGGTCTTCGAACTCCTCGACGCGGGCGGAAAGCGGCGACAGATCAAAGCCATAGGCCTCGACAATGCGCCCCTCAGCGTCCCGCCTGCCCCACCGCTTGCCATTCGAACTGTCCTGAAAGGATATCACGCCGATCTCAACCAAACGCCGCGCATGGCGTTTCAACGCAGAGAGCGAGAACCCCGTTTGGTCCATCAGATAGGCGTTCGAGGCCCAGACAATCGGTCGTTGCCCCGCCTCCCAGTCCTGGGCCTGGGTGAAGGCCCCCAACGTATCGAGCAGCATCATGTCGCCGGCCTTAAGACCGATATGGGCGCCAACGCGTTTTAGCGCGACGAATGCCCGTGATTTGGGGACAGCCAGCTGTTCACCCGCTTGGGCAAACCGTTCGGCCAGCCCAAGACCGGGCGTCGGCCTGCGCCAACCAGAGGGTTGTTTGCAATTACGCACAGCTCTACCGGTCTGAGCCAATCCTGTCTCAGTCGCTCCTTGAGGAGCACCATTGAAATTTTCCATCGCCTTGTTAGCAGACAAAGATTTTCCGTTCGCTCCAGAGCGTTTTTTCTTGTGTCGTGATTCGGAGGCTGCTAAATTCTAGGTGCTTAATCTAAGAATTGTGCTGTTCGCAGCAGCCCTCGAAGCTCTGGTTTCGGGGGTTTTTCTTTGCTTGCCCTTCTCCTTTCTGCTCGTCCTCAGTTTTCATCCACCGGGTTTACAGATGTAAACTCGGCATAGGATTTCTTCATGATCTCTTCGAGATTGCTCTCGAGCCAGGTCGCGAATTCGGCGTTTGCGCCAGACTTCTTTACCGACATTGACAGTGTCCCGCGCCCTGCTTTGATGGTCACACCTTCCAGAGGCACGATTTCCCGGATCCCGACAGCGCCCTTTGCGCCGCGTTTGGTTGCTTCTTTGATAAGCAAATCCAGGCGATCATCTGAACCCGATGCAACGTCAATCTTGGTCAGAATGTCGAGCGCCGCGCGTTCCGTCAGCTTTTTTGACAGAAAGAGCTCGGCCAGTTCCGTCCACCTTGGGCGCCCCGATTTTGGGGCAGCGCCGATCAGGTCACCAACTTTGGCCGGGACGTTCTGGGTCACCTTCGTCAGGTGTGAATGCCCGGACGCTGATAGATTGAGGACTTGTCGAACGGTTGCGCCGTCGTGCCCGGCCGCTTGGATGGCCACGGCAAACCGCGCTTTTTCGTAAAAAGACAGGTTACGGCGCGCGGCGTTTTCCAGGCCTTTGGCCAGCAAAGCCGTGGCATCATCGACATCCTGGACGTTCGCCCGCACCTTGATGCCGAGTTCACGACAGGCCCTCAGGCGGCGGCGTCCATAGATCGCCTCAAATCGCCCTTCAGTGCGTTTTGATCGCCGAACAAGAATGGGCACTTGTTGCCCACCTTCGCGGATGCTGCTCTTTAGTCCTTCAAAGCTTTCACCATCCTCATCGGAGTTTGCAGTTGTAAACTCTTCAAAACGGTCGACCGGTCCCCAATCGTCAATCAGGTTGGGATCTATCTCTCGAATGGATGCCAATGAGCCTTGAAGCGCGCCCAATGCCGGGGCGCTGGTCTTGGTTGCCCTTTCCGAAGGTGCCCCACCAGACCGTGCGATCGTATTGGCAATTCCGGACATGTCGCGCAGAGATTTTCTGGCCATTACTTACGCCCCCACGATTGATAGATCATCATTTCGACCTCATGCCCGACAGCATCCATCGACCCCTTGGCGCGGTCATATGTGGCCCGCGTCATTTCAGAACGGACCACTTCATAAATTGACTGCTTGAGCATGGTCGCATCACTGATTGCCGTGCTCTTCAACGCGGTTGCCGACATGACCCGGTCCTGAAACAGCGCGCGCATGAACGACGTCAGTTGTTGCGACGGCACATCCGTTGGTTCGTCCCGTGCAATCAGGAATTTGAAATGATCATACTGAAGACTTGCGCCGGCATCTTCGATTACGCCCATATAGGCGCCGGCAAGTTCGAGAAACTGCGCGGTTGACGACACGTCCAGCATCGAAGGCGTAAGCGGCACAATCAAGGAACTGGCGGCCGCCATCCCGGCGATGGTCAGAAAGCCAAGTTGCGGCGGGCTGTCCATGAGCACCAGATC
The DNA here is from genome assembly GCF_030548265.1 of Marinovum sp. 2_MG-2023. Taxonomy (NCBI): domain Bacteria; kingdom Pseudomonadati; phylum Pseudomonadota; class Alphaproteobacteria; order Rhodobacterales; family Roseobacteraceae; genus Marinovum; species Marinovum sp. 2_MG-2023. The sequence goes on from NZ_JAUOSD010000017.1 coordinate 23,764, forward strand.
AAAATCGTCCTCGACCTGCGCGAGAGCATTGCGGATACGTGTGAAGAAAGGTTGATCCGGGTTCGAATGAACGGCGGACTCTGTCTCGAACTCGGACAACATCAAGCGGGACGGCGCGATTGAGAGACCGGGAAAATATGTCGGAACAACCACATCCGCCATGCTCACAGGGTCATCGTAGCGGATCGCATCATAGACGGTCAGCCCGTCAAACTCGATTTCAGGACTGATCCCGCACATCGACGTGAGCGACCCCTGAGGGTCAAGATCCACAACCAAGACCCGAAAGCCACGCAGGGCAAAGTAATGCGCAAGGTGGATGCTGGTCGTGCTCTTGCTAGAGCCGCCTTTGAAATTCATCAGCTGCCAGACTTGCAGCTTTTCGTCACCCGAACGGCGGGGCAGGTAGCGCCCCTTCTTGCGAGAGGTCTTTTCCAGAACTTCGCGTGCATTCCAGATCTCTTGGGCCGTGTAATAACGGCGGCCACCTCGTATATCGTCAGGCTCCGGGACCGTGCCCTCGGCGTGTACTTTTCGCATGAACTGCCCGGATACGCCCAAGAGCTCAGCAGCCTCCGGCGCCGAGAAAGAGCGTAGCGTTTTTGTGTTATCTGGGGCAAAAGCAGAGAGCAGATGCTCTCTGATGGCGGCGTTGAGCCGTTCGGAAATTTCCGTCGCAAGGGCCGAGGGCCGCCCGCTTGCTAGTGGTGTCACAGGAATCATCTAGTTGCCCCAATTTCGAAAATGTGGCCTTTTTCGCGCCACTTGGGGATAAAAGCAGCGATTCATGCGCCTAAGTCAAGAATTTTCCTCTATATAGTATCCGGTCTGGCCAGATATGACTATATCCTCGGTTGGGATCTACGTTGAGTTTACAGCTGTAAACGCGCCGCCAGAGGGGAGCCTTTGCCCCCTGACCCCGTCTTTGCCCCGCTAGGGGACTCGCTCACTTCCGCATAAGTGCCGCATGTAATCGACAATTCCGCTGCGCACCCTTGGGTCGTTCAGGGCGTGAGTGTGGGCTTGCCATCCAGGATGAAGATATAGCCCGCACCATAGATTGTTTTGATAATTCTGGGGTTGCGCGTCTTGTCATTCAGTTTGGCGCGCAGTCGCGACACCCGCACATCAATGGTTCGATCAAAAGAGATACTGTCGCTGCGATCATTCAGTGCGACTTGCATTTGCTCGCGCGTGATCAGCTGGTTGGCATGACTGAACAGAACCGACAAAAGGGCGGCTTCGCTTGCAGAAAGACGTTTTGATGTGCCGTCCTCATGGGTCAACATGCAGGTGGTCAGATTTGCTGTCCATCCAGAGAATTTGATTTCTGTCGGGGCTTCGGTCGCGACCGGGGCGGGCACCCGCCGCCGCATCAAGGCGCGCACCCGCGCAACGACCTCGCTAAGCTCGAACGGTTTGGCAATATAATCATCCGCGCCAAGTTCCAGGCCGACAATACGGTCGTCCAGCGCGGTGCGTCCCGATATCACCAAAATCGCCGCGTTTGTGTCCGCCGCGATATGGGTCACAAGGCCAAGGCCATCCTTGTCGGGCAGACCCAGATCAACAATGCACAGATCGGGCGTGTTCGTCGCAAGCGAGGATTCAAATTCGGCAGCATGGTCAAATGTACTGACGGCATATCCCGCACCGATCAATGCATCCGAAAGCAGTGTCAGGATCTCGACCGAATCTTCAATGATGGCGATATGTTCTTGTGCTGTCATCGTGCCGCGACCTGACACAAGGCATTTTCGAGCGCCGCCAATTGAAAGGGTTTGCTCAGAACGGTTTGGGTCTGTTCCGCCTTTTGCCGCAAGGGATCTGACTTTGGCAGCCCCGTGATGATCAGGACAGGTATGTCGGGGGGAGCGATGTCCACGACATCAAGACCGGTTTCGGATCTCCCCAAATCCAGATCGGTCACAATTTGCGTCAGACCTTCGATGTTCATCAGGAAAGACGCCTCTTGAACGGACACGGCTTCTACCACTGTGTGCCCCGTTTGTCGCAGATACGTGCGCACGGTTGCCCGAACTTCGTCATCGTCGTCAACCAGCAAAACAAGCCCCGGTTCCTTCGACTTCGCCGGCAGATAGGGAATTTTCAGAACGACAAAAGCCCCTCCGCCGGGCTGATTTCCAATGCGCAGCTTCCCCCCGCATGATTTGGCAAAATCAAAGGAGGCAGACAGCCCCAATCCACAGCCCAGCTTGTTCTTCTTGGTTGTATAGAAAGGTGCCAGTGCATTTTTCAAAGCATCCGCAGAAAACCCCGGACCCTCATCCACAACAGAAATTTCCAAACTTTGATCCTGCGCGCGGGTCAATGTCACACGCACTGCGCCTGATCCATCCATCGCCTCTGAGGCATTCAACACCAGATTCAGCATCGCATCCTGGGCAAAGCCGGGGTCAAAGATCAACCGGTCATCCGCCAGATGGGATGTGAGCGAGAAATCAATGCCTTCCGGCACTGCGGCTTGAGCAAGTCGTTCAAAATTAACAATAAAATCATTCACTTGGACCACAACAGGGTTCAGGGTCCTTGGGCTTTCGATCAGGCTGAGGCTTTCAATCAATTCCGCACCACGTTTGGCGGCTGAATTGATCGTTTCGCTGATTTGGCGGATGTCAGGGTTCTGCGCGCCGAAGGCGTCAAGCTTGGCCTGTTGTCCCATGATGATCGTCAGCAGGTTGGAAAAATCATGGGTCATGCCGCTGGTCAGTTGCGATGCAAGTTCACGACGACGGGCATGGGCCAGGGCGGTGCGGGCCAGGGCCTCCTCCGTGACGTCCATCGACAGCATATAACACCCGATCACATTGTCACCGTCCATGTCGGGTGTCATCGCAAGGCGAATGTAGCGCCCGGAGGCTTCGTCATGAAGTTCAGATACCGAGCTGCGGCCGTTCAGGACATTCTTGAAAAGCGGTTCAACCTTTGCCCAGAAATCGGGGCCCAGAGTTTCGTTAAACGTCTGGCCTGTGATCTGCGTGCCTACATGGGGTAGAATGGTATGCAGCTTGCCGTTGGAATGGGTATAGATGCCGCGCGCGTCGACGTGGGCAATATGGGCCGGCATCATTTCATTTATAAGCGTGATTTGTTCCCGGCTTGCGGTGAGCTCTGCTTTCGCGGCTTCCAGGGCGGTGACCGTCGCCTGCAATTCGCGGTTCGTTTCCGCCAGGGTTTCGGATCGCCGCACCAGTTGCTCTGACAGGTTTTCGGCGTGAGAGCGGATGAATTGTTCTTCGCGCTTCACATCTGTGATGTCGGTATAGACCGATATCCACCCGCCTTTGCTGAGGGGGTTTCCCTCGACCGAAATCAGGGTGCCATTTGCCCGCGTCCGTTCAAAATAATGCGGTTGGAAGCCACGGGCCAGTTCGACCTTTTCGGCCACAAAGGCGTCGATATCGTCGATTTCCCCGTATTCACCCTTTTCCGCAAGGTAATAGAGCGTGGCCTCAAAATCTGCCCCCGGCACCACCGTTTCATCGGGCAGGTTGAACATTTTCTGAAACCGGTGGTTCGCAACCCTGAGCTTGAGGTCGGCGTCGTAAATAGAGATGGCCTGTTTGATCAAGTTCAAACCAGACAGCGTCATCTCAAGAAGGTTTTTCTGAGCGTAATCCATAAATTTCAGTCTACAGTTTTTGGAACGTGACATCCGCTGTAAATTTCGCCCGTTAGAATTCGTTAGTTTTTCAGGCGTGTTCGTTTGACGCTTCACGTGCCAGAGTATGCAAGGTGACAGGCGGGGAGGTCTGTCACTCAGGGAGGATTCAAAATGAACGTTGCTGCGTCAGGCTCAGCACTCACGTCTGTGCCAAAGCTGTTGGCAAGAAACGCTTCCAAATTTGGCAGCCGTACGGCCTATCGCGAAAAAGAATTCGGGATCTGGCAAAGCTGGACGTGGACAGAAGCGGCCGCAGAGGTCGAGGCGATCGCGCTTGGACTGCTCGCGCTGGGTGTCGAAAAAGGCGATCACATTGCCATTATCGGCCGCAACAGGCCGTCGCTTTATTGGTCCATGGTTGCCATTCAATCCACCGGTTGCGTGCCCGTGCCACTGTACCAAGATGCCGCCGCCGAAGAAGTCGCCTATGCGCTTGAGAATTGTACTGCGCGTTTCGCCATCGTGGGGGATCAGGAGCAGGTCGACAAAATCGCGGACGTGCGGGAAACGCTGCCTTTGCTGAAAAGCATAATCTATGTCGACCCAAAGGGGATGCGCAAATATGACCATTCCGACCTGACGTCGCTGAGCGATATTCAGGAGATCGGGCGCAAAAACGGCGACAAGGCTCTGTTGCAATCACGCATTGATGCCGCAACCTATGATGACACCTGTGTCATGCTGTATACATCCGGTACGACAGGCCGTCCCAAGGGCGTTGTCCTGTCAAACCGCAATGTGATCGAAACCGCGAAGAATTCATCGAATTTCGACAGTCTTTCCGAGATCGAAGAGACGCTTGCCTATCTGCCGATGGCCTGGGTGGGCGATTTCATCTTTTCGGTAGGGCAGGCGTATTGGGCAGGGTTCTGTGTGAACTGCCCGGAAAGCGCGGAAACGATGCATGCTGATCTGCGCGAGATCGGGCCAACCTATTTCTTTGCGCCGCCCGCCGTTTTCGAATCCCATCTGACACAAGTCATGATCCGGATGGAGGACGCAAGCCGGACCAAGCAGGCGATGTTCAAACACTTCATGGCCCACGCCAAAAAGGTCGGGCCAAGGGTGTTGGATGGTGAAAAGGTCGGGTTGGCTGAGCGGCTGAAATACAGCTTGGGTGAATTTCTTGTATATGGCCCTCTCAAGAACCGTCTTGGCCTTAGCCGCGTGCGCGTGGGCTATACCGCGGGCGAGGCCATTGGACCGGAACTGTTTGATTTCTACCGCTCGCTTGGGATCAACCTAAAGCAGCTTTACGGACAGACCGAAGCAACCGTTTTCATCACGCAACAACCCGACGGGCAAGTGCAATCAGATACGGTTGGCGTGCCAAGTCCGGGTGTCGAACTCAAGATCGAGGACAGTGGCGAGGTCTTTTATCGCTCTCCGGGTACTTTTGTCGAATATTACAACAACCCCGAAAGCACCGCATCGACCAAAGACCCCGAAGGCTGGGTTGCCACGGGGGATGCGGGCTTTATCGACAAGGCAACGGGCCAGCTGCGCATCATTGACCGCATCAAGGACGTTGGCAAAATGTCCGATGGTGCAATGTTCGCGCCCAAATACGTTGAAAACAAGCTCAAGTTCTTTCCGAATATCCTGGAGGTTGTTGTCTTTGGGGCAGGGCGCGACCGTTGCTGTGCGTTTATCAACATTGATCTGACGGCTGTCGGCAACTGGGCGGAACGCAACAATATCGCCTATTCGTCGTATCAGGAAATCTCTCAGCATCCGCGCGTTCTGGAGATGATCGAAGATCACATCAATGAGGTGAACCAGACAGTCGCACAGGATGAATTGCTGTCTGGTTGTCAGATCCACCGCTTTGTCGTCCTGCACAAGGAACTGGACGCCGATGACGGCGAGATGACGCGCACCCGCAAAGTGCGCCGTGCGGTGGTGGGTGATAAATTCAGCGATATCGTGGACGCTTTGTATGATGGATCACCTTCGGTCTACACCGAAACAGAAGTGACCTATGAAGACGGTCGAAAAGGTAAGATCACGGCGACCCTGCAAATCTGCGATGCAAAGGTTGTCACCGTAACCCCCATTCAAGAAGCGGCTGAATGATGATGATCGCTTTCCCAACTCTCATTCCTTCGGAGGTGGCATGACGACGTCTGCTGAACCATACGTCACAGAGGACGGCCGCAAGATTGGCGGCGTTCTGATGGACATGCGCAATATCACGCTGCGATTTGGCGGCGTTGAGGCGATCAAGAACATCTCTTTCAACATCCGTGAAGGCGAAATTCGCGCGATTATCGGTCCGAACGGCGCCGGGAAATCGTCGATGCTGAACGTCATTTCCGGGTTCTACAAACCGCAAGAAGGCGAAGTGCATTTTCGCGGTGAAAAACGCCCGCCGATGAAACCATATCAGGTGGCGCGCCTCGGGATTGCCCGCACGTTCCAGAATATCGCGTTGTTCGAAGGCATGTCTGTTCTCGACAACATCATGACCGGCCGGCTGAACTACATGAAGGCGGGTCTGTTCAAACAGGCGATCTGGAAGGGCGCGGCGGAACGCGAAGAGGTCGAAAACCGCGCCTATGTGGAACGGGTCATCGACTTTCTTGAAATTCAGGCCATTCGAAAAACACCCGTTGGCCGTTTGCCATATGGTTTGAAGAAACGTGTCGAACTGGCCCGCGCATTGGCCGCCGACCCGAAGTTGCTGCTGTTGGATGAACCCATGGCGGGCATGAACGTTGAAGAAAAAGAGGACATGAGCCGCTTTATTCTGGACGTAAATGACGAATTCGGCACGACGATTGCCTTGATCGAACACGATATGGGCGTGGTGATGGATCTGAGCGACCGCGTTGTCGTGATGGATTATGGGCGCAAGATCGGGGACGGCACGCCGTCCGAGGTCGCCAACAACAAAGAGGTGATCGACGCCTACCTTGGTGTGGCGCATGATGAGGGGCACGCATAATGTCGACTGATTTTCTGTATCTGATCGAGGTCATGATCAACGGGCTGATGGCGGGGGTGATGTATGCCCTTGTGGCGCTCGGGTTTGTCTTGATCTTCAAGGCGTCGGGAATTTTCAACTTTGCCCAGGGCGTCATGGCGCTGTTTGCGGCGTTGACCCTGGCGGGCATTATGGAAGGGCAGGTGCCTTTCGCCCATATCCTGAATTCGGTTTTCGGGACCGAAATCCATCATTTCGGTTGGCATGTTCCGGCGCTTCTGGCGATCGTGATGACCATGATTGTGATGATTGGATTTGCCTGGGCTGTGCAACGGTTTGTTTTCCGTCATCTGGTCGGGCAGGAGCCGATCATCCTGTTCATGGCAACCATCGGCCTGGCGTATTTCCTTGAGGGGATTGGCGATCTGATGTGGGGCTCTGACATCAAGACGCTGGCACTTGGTCTGCCGCAAGGCGGCGCACTGTGGCTTGAAGAAGCGACAGCGGGGCTTGGCGGGGATGATTTCTACGGCTTCTTTATCGACAAGCTGGACATGGTCGCGACAATTGTTGCTGCTGTTCTGGTCATCTCGCTGGTCGTCTTTGCCCAATACACCAAACATGGCCGCGCCATGCGTGCGGTGGCCGATGACCACCAGGCAGCATTGTCGGTTGGTATCTCGCTCAACTTCATCTGGATCCTTGTCTGGTCCTTGGCGGGGTTCGTGGCGCTGGTTGCCGGGATAATGTGGGGCGCCAAATCGGGCGTGCAGTTTTCGCTGTCGCTGATCGCGCTCAAGGCGTTGCCGGTGCTGATGCTGGGCGGGTTTACCTCGATCCCCGGTGCCATCGTTGGCGGTTTGATCATCGGCATGGGCGAAAAAGTCTTTGAATTCCTGATCGGCCCGATGGTCGGCGGCGCGACTGAAAACTGGTTCGCCTATGTGCTTGCGCTGCTGTTCCTGGTGTTCCGACCGCAGGGCCTATTCGGGGAGAGACTCATTGAACGCGTATAGCCACCATCTTCGGAGATCTGTCTAATGTTTTATCGCGAAGCCGGAGACTTCAAGACCTCCTATGTCGAGGACAACCAGACCTTTCCGATCAAGTTTGATCGGTATCGTTACTGGCTGGTGTTGGCCGTCGCCTTTCTGGTGATCCCCTTCATCATCAATGACTACTGGGCCAATGCCATCTTTGTCCCCTTCCTGATCTATGCGATTGCGGCGATCGGGCTGAATATCCTGACCGGATATTGCGGGCAGGTCAGCCTTGGCACTGGCGGTTTCATGGCTGTGGGGGCCTATGCCTGCTACAAGCTGATGACGGGCTTTCCCGAAGTGAGCATTGTCATCCACATCATTCTGGCGGGCGGCGTAACCGCCGCTGTGGGGGCCGCGTTCGGGTTGCCATCCCTGCGGATCAAGGGGTTCTACCTTGCCGTTGCCACGCTTGCCGCGCAGTTCTTTTTGATTTGGTTGTTCAACAAGGTTGCATGGTTTTACAACTATTCCGCCTCTGGCCAGATCAATGCGCCGGAACGATTTGTCGGCGGCATCGCCGTCACCGGCCCAAACACCGAAGCCTGGGCCAAATACATGATCTGTCTGGTGTTCGTGACGGTCTGTGCCCTTGTGGCCCGCAACCTGACCCGTGGCACGATGGGGCGCAAATGGATGGCCATCCGCGATATGGACATCGCCGCCGAGATCATTGGTGTGAACCCATTGAAGGCGAAGCTGACTGCCTTTGCGGTTTCATCCTTCTTTATCGGCATCGCCGGGGCGCTGTTCTTTGCAGTCTATCTTGGGGCCGTCGAAGCGGGCGAGGCGTTTGGCATCCAAAAATCGTTCCTCGTGCTGTTCATGATCATCATCGGCGGCCTTGGGTCTGTATTCGGGAGCTTCGCCGGCGCTGCATTCCTGGTGGTTTTGCCCGTCGCGCTGAAATTCATCGGTGTTGACCTGCTGGGCTGGCCCACGGATCTGGTGAGCCATTTCCAACTGGTGGTTGTCGGTGCGCTGATCATGTTCTTCCTGATCAAGGAACCGCATGGGCTGGCCCAACTGTGGCGGGTGACCAAGGAAAAACTGCGGCTCTGGCCGTTCCCGCATTAACCGTTTTGAATTCGAATTTTTGACTGGGGCAACCTGGCAAAGCCGCAACGACGGAAACGAAAATCGGATAAACCAAGGGAGGATAAACCGATGAAAATGAAAAACCTGGCCGCAATGGCCGTAGCTGCGACAGTGGGTGCTGCACCGGCGATGGCAGACCTCGTGATCCCGGATCTAAGCTACCGTACCGGTCCTTATGCCGCTGGTGGCACGCCGTTCTCGGACGGCTATCAGGATTATTTCAATCTGCTCAACGCACGCGACGGCGGCATCGGCGGAGAGGCCGTGCGCATTCTCGAATGTGAAACCGGCTATAACACGGAAAAAGGCGTAGAGTGCTATGAAGCCACCAAAGGTGAAGGCGCTCTGATCTATCAACCGCTGTCGACGGGCATCACATACCAGCTGATCCCAAAAGCGACGGCTGACGGTATCCCGCTTCACACGATGGGTTACGGCCGGACATCGGCCGCAAACGGTGAAGTGTTCAACTGGACATTCAACTATCCCGCCAACTACTGGGATGCTGCGTCGGTGATGGTGAACTACCTGCTGGCGGAAAATGGTGGGTCTCTGGAAGGCAAGAAACTCGCGCTGTTGTTCCACAACTCCGCTTACGGCAAAGAGCCGATCCGGACATTGGAAAATCTTTCTGAAAAGCACGGTTTCAAACTCACACAGCTGGCTGTTGATCACCCAGGTCAGGAACAGAAATCGCAGTGGCTGCAAATCCGCCGTGAACGTCCTGACTATGTTCTGATGTGGGGCTGGGGCGTGATGAACCAGGTTGCGATCCAAGAGGCCGTGAACATCGGCTATCCGATGGATCAATTCATTGGCAATTGGTGGTCCGGTGCCGAACATGATGTGACGCCTGCTGGTGCGGGTGCCAACGGTTACCTGTCCTTGAACATGAACCGCATTGATGACTTGCCGGTATTTGGCGAAATCGCGACTTTGGTGCACGAAGCGGGCAATGCTGCTGGTGACGGCTCAAACCTCGGCAAGGTTCTTTATACACGCGGTATGTATGCGGCCATGCTCGCAGCAGAGGCGATCGCCAAAGCCCAAGAGATCCACGGTGTTGCAGACGTCTCTGCCGCGATGGTGCGCGATGGCATGGAAGCGTTGGAGATCACCGACGCGCGTATGGAAGAGCTCGGCATGGCCGGTGTTGGTCCCGCGTTCTCTGTGACCTGTCAGGATCACGGCGGCAGCGGTCTGGGTATCGTTCAGCAGTGGAATGCAGATGCGGGCGCCTTCGTTCCGTTGACGGATTACATCGCACCCGACGATTCCGTCACACTTCCGCTGATCATGGAAGATTCCGCAGCCTTCGCCGCAGAAAACAACATCGAGCCTGGCTGCCTCTAAGAAGCCAAATCTCGAACGGGTGGCCCGATGTCGGGGCCACCCACCCCCTGCCACGCCTTATCTGAAACCGGAGTTTCCCAATGTTGGATACCACAAAGGCCCCAGCCGAGACCCTGCTTGAGGTCAACAATATTGAGGTAATCTATAACCACGTAATCCTTGTTCTAAAGGGCGTGTCCCTTTCGGTGCCAAAGCGCGGGATCACTGCCTTGCTTGGTGGAAATGGTGCTGGCAAGACGACAACCCTCAAAGCGATTTCGAACCTGCTGCAATCAGAACGTGGCGAAGTCACCAAAGGTAAAATCGAATACCGCGGCAAAGCGATCGAAAGCCTGTCCCCGGAGGCGCTGGTCAAGCGCGGGGTGGTGCAGGTCATGGAAGGCCGCCATTGTTTTGAACATTTGTCCGTCGAAGAGAACCTGCTAACCGGCGCCTATACCCGCCGTGACGGGGCCGCCGCGATCAAGGCCGATCTTGAGATGGTCTATGATTACTTCCCGCGCTTGCGCGAACGCCGCAAAAGCCAGGCCGGATTTACATCCGGCGGCGAACAACAGATGTGCGCCATCGGCCGCGCGCTCATGTCTCAGCCTGAAACAATCCTGCTGGATGAACCGTCCATGGGGTTGGCCCCGCAATTGGTGGAAGAGATTTTCACAATCGTGAAAGACCTGAACGAACGGGAAGGTGTTTCATTCCTTCTGGCCGAACAGAACACCAATGCGGCGCTGCGGTTTGCCCATCACGGATACATTCTTGAGAGCGGGCGGGTCGTGATGGAAGGCCCGGCAGATGAGCTGCGCGAAAACCCCGATGTAAAGGAATTCTATCTGGGCGTTTCAGAAGAAGGGCGCAAATCCTTCCGGGATGTCCGCAGTTATCGCCGTCGCAAAAGGTGGTTGAGCTAATGGAAAGTTGTTCAATGGCAATACAGAACCAAAATGAGCTGAAGGCGACCCAACTTGCGAAATTGAACCGCATCTTGGCATCCGACCAACACCTGGAAACGCTTGATGATCTGGCCAAACTGCCTGTCTTGCGCAAGGATGCTTTGCTCAAAAGACAGTCGGAAAACCCGCCCTTCGGAGGGGTTGCCGTTCAAAGCCCGGCCAATATCTTTCAATCACCCGGTCCGATTTATGAACCGGGCGGGCAGGGCAAGGATTGGTGGCGGTTTGGTCGCTTTCTGGCGGCGATGGGATGTGATGACACGGACATCGCGCAGAACACCTTTGCGTATCATTTCACCCCCGCAGGCGCGATGTTTGAAAGCGCGGCGCGGTCCGTGGGCACAACCGTGTTCCCCGCCGGCCCCGGCAATACGCGCCAACAGGCCGAGGTGGCCGCAGCGATCGGAACGACCATCTATGTTGGCACCCCTGACTATCTGGGAACGATCCTTGCAAAGGCTGACGAGTTGGGCCTGGATCTGCGCCGAATTGACAAGGCCGCCGTATCCGCCGGACCGCTGTTCCCGCAATTGCGTCAGGCCTATGAGGACCGCGGCATCATGTGTCGCCAATGTTACGGAACCGCAGATGTCGGGCTGATCGCCTATGAAACCGCGGCCTCTATTGATGGAATGGTCATTGATGATGACGTGATCGTCGAGATTGTCATGCCGGGCACGGGCACGCCCCTGCCGGATGGTGAAGTCGGCGAGGTGCTTGTGACCGTGTTGAACCCGGACTATCCGCTGATCAGGTTTTCTGTTGGCGACCTGAGCGCGATTGTGCCCCGCGCGGCGGGTGATGACACGTCACCAAACAAGATCGTCGGATGGCGCGGCCGCGCGGATCAAGCCACCAAAGTGAAAGGCATGTTCATTCGCCCGGAGCAGGTCGCAAAACTCATGTCGCTTAATCCTGATATCACCCGCGCGCGGATCGAAGTGGATTTTGACGGGTCCAGAGACAAGATCACGGTCAAGATCGAAGGCGGCCAGCCCGAAACGATCCAGGCCTCTGTCGCAGAGATCTTGAAGTTGAACGCGGTGGTGGTGAAAGTGGCGGATGGTGAATTGCCGCGCGACGGTGTTCTTGTGTCCGACCTCAGACCTGTAGGGGGCTAAAGTGTCTAAACGTGAAGTTGTTATTTTGGGGGCGGCACGCACGCCGATGGGTGGATTTCAGGGCGCTTTGAGCTCGATGTCCGCCCCTGAGCTCGGGGCTGTGGCAATTCGTGCCGCGCTGGACGGGGCAGGGGTCCAGAATGAAGCGGTGGACGAGGTGTTGATGGGCTGCGTTCTGCCCGCAGGTGTGGGACAGGCGCCCGCGCGTCAGGCATCTTTGGGCGCAGGTCTGGATATCAGCGTGCCCTGCACAACCGTAAACAAGGTTTGCGGATCGGGGATGAAAACGGCAATGCTGGCCTATGATCAGATCAAGGCGGGCTCGTTGAATGTGGTTGTCGCCGGCGGCATGGAAAGCATGTCACGTGCGCCCTATATTTCCGACACCGCCCGCAGCGGTGCCCGTTTGGGCCATACCTCGTTCAAAGATCACATGTTCCTGGACGGCCTCGAAGACGCCTATGACAAAGGCACGTTGATGGGTGTCTTTGCGGAACAATGCGCCGAACATTATCAATTCAGCCGCACAGAGCAGGACGATTACGCCCTGAGATCTTTGTCCAACGCGTTGCAGGCGCAAAATGACGGCGGCTTTGTGGATGAAATCGCGCATGTCACGCTGAAGACCCGCAAAGGCGACATTCTGGTCGAAGCGGATGAACAGCCCGCCAATGCGCGGCCCGAAAAAATTCCGACCCTGAAACCGGCGTTCAAGGCGGACGGCACAGTGACGCCGGCCAATTCGTCGTCAATTTCTGACGGGGCAGCGGCCTTGGTTCTTGGGTCGCAGGATCAGGCGGCGAAACTGGGTCTGACAGTGCGGGCAACCATCAAAGGCCACGCGACATTTGCCCATGAGCCAAGCTGGTTCACCACCGCCCCGATCTACGCCGCCAACAAATTGTTGGACCAGATCGGCTGGACCAAAGACGATGTCGACCTGTGGGAAGTGAACGAAGCCTTTGCCGTCGTCGCCATGGCGTTTATCCGCGATCTGGACCTGTCACGGGACATCGTGAACGTGAACGGCGGGGCCTGTGCCTTGGGTCATCCGATTGGCGCGTCGGGCAGCCGGATCATCGTCACCCTGCTGAACGCTCTGGAAAAACGCGGCCTGAAACGCGGTGTTGCTGCTGTCTGTCTTGGCGGTGGCGAAGCAACGGCGATTGCAATCGAAAAACCATGACATGACCGTTGTTCGGCCGTCGTAACCGGCGGCGCATCCAGTTTGGGCAAAGCGGTCGCCAAGACCCTGCGCCCAAGCTGCTGCCGTCACGTCGTTTGATCGTGATGCTGACAAGGGCAGGGGGCGGTCAATGCTCACCGAGCTGCTCCCCAATAATTTAACGAGTTTTGGCTCACATTTTTTAATCAAAAAAGCGGTCGAAGGCTCTGAATTGTTTGGGGGTATAGCCGGTGTGGTGTTTGAATTCACGCGACATATGTGATGCGCTGCTGAAGCCGAGGTCTTCTGCCAAATTTGAGATGGGTTGTGATGAGAGGCGCAGTTCCCGCTTTACCAGCTCAATGCGTTGTTTTCGAATGTAATCTTGTGGTGACATGCCAAAGGTCATTGTAAATTTCTTGGCGAAATATGAGCGGCTCATTGCGGCCAGACGGGGTAAGTCGGCGACCGTTATTCCCGTTTCCAGGTTTTGTTCAATATAGCGCAATGCGGGTGCCAGACGTTTCATATCCTTGCGCCGTTTGCGGAGTTTTTCGGTATCTGATGCTTGAAAATGCGGGCCAAGCAGCGTGAGGATTTGGCCGCGTATCGAAAGCTGGTGCGCAAAGGAACGCTTTTGCACCAGCGCATCAATTTCCACCATCTTGTTGAGAGTTGTGGTCATATCCATCGCGGGCATGATTACATGGAATGGGTGGAGGTCAAGCGCGTCCAGGCCATTGTCCAATGTCATTTTGAAACACACATTGAGCAGCCGTAGATGCGAAGGGCACGCATAGCGAAACAGCGTCGTGGTCGGGAAAAGATAGGTATGGCCCGCGACCAATTTCCGGGTCGTTTCGTTATACGTGACTTCAGCTTCACCTTCCGCGATAAAATAGAGCCGATGGTAGTCATCGTTTAGACGCACACCGTTCCACTCTGTGCCGTAGGTGGAGTTGTCTGAATGAAAGATGTCTATGTGCAGCGCACCCGCAGATTTGTCCAACAGCGGAATCCAGTCACTCTTTTTGCCAAAACAATAGGTCATAGCTTCAACGAAAACGCCATAAAAATATAGGCATGCAGCACAGAAAGAGACATGCGTGACATTTTTGTGGAGATCTGAGCATAGACGAATGCCCCGACAATACGAATGATCATTCCTCACCCGCGGGTCGCAGAGTTAAGGAAATCTGCCTTCGACCGCTTAGGAGGATTGATGAGAGTTGAGAAGTTCGAAACCTGGATTTGCACACGCCCAAAAGGGCTGTTCGATGAAAGCCGCGAAGGTGCTGCCCCCATGCCTTGGGATTATGGCGTTGGTCGAATTACAACGTCGGATGGGGTTGAGGGGCTGGCGACTTTTTGGGCTGCGCGGTCTGGGGCTGTCACCCAATCGTATCTGGCAGATGTGATTGCGCCAGTCATCCTGGGGCGCAGCATCACCGATCGTGAAAAAATCTGGCACGACTTTTGGAACATTGATCGCCACGGCGCGTTCTTTCCGGTGTTCCTGCCGGGCCCGATTGACGTCGCGATTTGGGATGCGGCGGCGAAGACAGCAGAACTGCCGTTGCATCAGTTTATCGGCAGCTACCGGTCAAAACTTCCCGTCTACGCGAGCAGCTTGTGGTTGGAGACGGTCGAGGAATACGTGACCGAGGCGCTGCGGTATAAGGCCAAGGGTTTCAAGGCTTATAAAATTCATCCCTGCGGTCCGAGTGACATGGATATGGCCATTCACCAAGCGGTCCGCGATGCGGTTGGACCAGACATGATCCTTATGTCCGACCCGGTTGCGGAATACTCTCTGAGCGAGGCAATCAAGGTTGCGCGCCATCTGGAAACCTTGAACTTTCGCTGGCTCGAAGAGCCGTTCCGAGACTATGAGCTGGATAAATATGCCAAGCTTACGGCCGCCGTGGATATTGAAATCGTTGGCACAGAGACAACGCGGGGTGGCCCGTGGGGGATCGCCCAGGCGATCAAGTCCGACGCCGTAAATACCGTACGCGCCGACGTTTCCTGGAAGGCGGGCATCACGGGCACGCTCAAGTCCTGCCATCTGGCCGAAGCACATGGCATGAACTGCGAATTGCACACCACAACGATGGGGCCAATGGACATGGCGAATGTGCATGTTTCATGTGCCGTTCGGAATTGCGATTTCTTTGAATTGTTTGTGCCTGAAGACACGTTTCAGGCGCCAATGAAGCAAAGCTACTACGACTTTATCGATGCCGAGGGGGATATCCATGCGCCGTCAGGTCATGGACTGGGTGTTGATATCGACTGGGATCTTGTCGAGAACTCTTGTTGTTCTCATCAGGTTTTCGAACACCGGGGTTAACCCGGAAACTGTCCGCTCTCGTAACGTAAGTGGGCGCAAAATACTGGAGGAAAACAATGAAAACCATTCTGAAAACCGGCCTTGCCGCCGTGGCCGTGGCCGTTTTTGCGACGGGGGCTTTTGCGCAAGACGTCAAATACGCATGGTATGCCTCGACGGTGCATCCCTATTTCGACGAAGTGCAAACAGGTGTCGATCAATTTGCAGAAGACTACGGTGTCGAAGTCTTCAAGCGCCTTGGCCAGGACTGGACCCAGGACAACCAGAACGACAACGTCACCGCCATGGCGGCGCAGGGCTATAACGCCTTTTCCATCTATCCCGCCGACGTCACCGCAGCGAAGGGGCTTTATGAGGAGCTTGTCTCCTTTGGCGTTGATGTGGTCGATTTCGGCCAGGCGACAACGCAGCCCACCCCAGCCTCCTTTTACGTTGGCACGCAACTGAAAGAAGCGGCGATGCTGGCGACGGAAGAGCTGATTGCGGCAATGGGCGGCGAGGGCAATATCCTCAACGTGCTGGAAGTGCCAAGCGAGGCAACCCTGCTGCGCAAAGAAGGCGTCGAGGAAGTGGTCGCCAAATATCCCAACGTGCAGATCATCCAAACCGTTGGCGACATGTCGACGATTGAGGAAAGCACCGAGAAAGTTCAATCTGCCATGGCTGCGAACCAAGGTAAAATCAACGGGATCATCGCGACGGGCTATACGCCCACCGTGGCCATCGCGCAGATCCTGACCGAGTATCACGAAGGCGGTGGCGAACGCATTCATTTCTTCGGTATCGACACGGATCCGGTTGTGATGGACGCGATTGCGGCGGGGCATATTGACGGCACCATGGCGCAAAACCCGTTTGGGCACGGCTACATTTCCATGGTGTTGCTGAAGTACAAGTCCGAGGGTTGGTCCGCCAAGGAAGGCGTGCACGCGATTGATGCGGGTGTGGTTCCTGTGACCGCGGCCAATCTCGACACCTATGCGGATGACATCGCCACATTGACCAAGTCGATCATCGCCAACCTGGAAACCGAATATTTGACGAAGTAGCCTCCCTACGCTTCATCGGCCGGTCCCTGCGTTATCGCGTGGGGGCCAGCCACAAAAAACGATCCACCACGCCTCCCCAACCACACCACCAAGACCCACCAGCGTCGCTCCCCCTTGGGGTTGAGCGCGCCACTAAGTGAAAGTGAACACCTTGACCTTCAGCAAACTCAAAAATGGGAAAGTGATCTCAGGAGCCGAAATCGGCATTCTGGGGGCCGCACTTTTGCTCATCGTGATCTTCTCGTTTTTGTCGGATAGCTTTCTGACCCCGTTCAATATCTTCAACCTCACGCGGACGCAGTCGCTTTATGTTTTTGTCGCGCTGGCGCAGGCGGTGATGTTGGTCACGGGCAATATGAACCTCTCTGTCGGTGCGATTGCGGGACTGACGGCGGTGATCTTTGGCTATCTCATCGACACGCTTGGCCTGCCGCTGCCGGTCGCGCTGTTGGGTGCGATGGCTGTGGCGCTGCTTACCGGCGCGTTCAATGGCTTTGTGATGACCAAGCTCGGCGTGAACTCTTTCATTGTCACGCTGTCGACGCTCTTTATTTTCACCGGCTTCGTATACGGCATTTCCGAGGGCTATTCCTTCCGCGAAATTCCGCCCCTTTTCGTCAAGATCGGGCGGGGGAATTTCATGGGTCTTCCCTATCTGTTCTACCTCATGATCTTCACGCTGGTCGCCGTATGGTATCTGTTCCGTTATACGGTGTTTGGTCGTCAATTGCTCGCAACCGGCAGCAATGAAGAGGCGGCGGAACTCTCGGGGATCAACACCCATCGCGTCATCATGGGGGCCAATCTGCTTTCTGCATTCTTCGCGGGTGTCGGCGGGTTGCTCTGGGTGTCGCGCCTTGGGGCGGCGCAACCGGCGATTGGTGAGAATTGGCTCATCATCTCGTTTGCTGTTGCCATTATTGGCGGCACGGCACTGGCGGGTGGGCGTATCACCGCCATCGGCATCTTTGGCGGCGCATTGATCATGGTGTTGATCAAAAACGGCCTGATCCTGTTGCAAGCCAATGTCTATTTTGAGCAAGCCTTCCTTGGGGCGATCATCCTGCTCACCATTCTGCTCGACCGTGGTCGTGAGGTCTGGAGCGGGAAGGCAGGCAAAAAATGACGCTCGAACTTCGCAATATCAGCAAGAGTTTCCCAGGGGTGAAGGCGCTGGACGATGTGTCTGTGACCTTCCACCCCGGCCAAGTGCATGCGCTTTTGGGGGAAAACGGTGCGGGGAAAAGCACGCTCATCAAAGCGATCTGTGGCATCCACAAGGCCGACAGCGGCGAGATCGCGCTTGACGGCAAGGTGCTCAACCTCGGGTCGCTCAAGGACGGAATGCGCCACGGCATCACCATCGTGAACCAGGAAATTCAGGTGTTTGCCGAAAGCAGCATCGCCGAGAACATCATGATGGACAAGCTGGAGATCTACCGGGGTCCGCTTGGGATCGACTGGGTGCGGATGAACCGCGACGCGGAAATTTACCTCAAGCGCGTCGGTCTTGACCTTCACCCGGAACACCCCATCGGCGGCCTGAGCGCGGCGCAAAAGCAGCTGGTGCAAATCGCCAAAGCCCTGTCGCGCGATGCCAGTGTCATCCTGCTTGATGAACCGACATCGTCGATCACGGTCAGTGAAGTGCGCAAATTGTTCGAGCTCATCTCTGAACTGCGCGACAAGGGGATCACGATGATCTTCGTTTCGCACAAGCTGGAAGAGGTGCAAGAGATTTGCGACATGATCACCGTGCTGCGCGACGGTCAGCACGTGGGCACCAAATCCATGTCCGAACTGGACCGCGAGGGCATCATCGAGATGATGATCGGCCGCAAGATCCAGATCGAGACCTACGACCAATTGCACACCGACCCAAAGGATATCGTGCTTGAGGCTAGGGGGCTGACATCGCATGGGCTGATCGAAGACGCGAGCTTTTCCCTGCGGCGCGGCGAGATTCTGGGCTTTTACGGGCTGGTCGGATCGGGGCGTACGGAACTTGCCAAAACCATCATCGGCTATCTGCCCAAACACGCGGGCACGCTGTTGGTTGCGGGTGAAGAGGTTCAGATCAATTCGGTACAGCACTGCGTCGAGCGCCATAGCATTGGTTACATCTCGGAGAACCGCAAAGAAGAGGGTCTGTTCCTTGATTTCGATATCGAGACGAACATGACCATCACCATCTGGAAACGTCTGCGCAACCGCCTGACCCGCGCCATCAACAACCGCGCGCAAGAGGCCAAGGCACAAGAGATGATGGCGGCGCTGGACGTGCGCGCCACGGGCATCGGCCAGCGGGTCGGCAACCTGAGCGGCGGCAATCAACAGAAGATTTCCATCGCCAAATGGCTGGCGGCTGACAGCAATATTCTGATCATCGACGAGCCAAGTGTCGGCGTGGATGTGGGCGCAAAATCCACCATCCACGACATTGTCTGGGATCTCGCCAACACCAAAGGAAAATCAGTGATCCTGATCTCGTCTGACATGCCGGAAATGATCTCGCTCGCCAGCAGGATCGTCGTGTTCAAAGAGCGCAAAATCACCGGTGTGGTCGATGGAATTGCCTGCCCCGGCCAGAGTTATGACAGCGTAAGCCGCGATATTGGGGGGCTGATGGCCTGATGGATACCTTGATTGAAAACCCGTTCCGGCTTGACGGAAAAACCGCGCTTGTCACAGGCGGGGGGAGTGGCCTTGGCTTTGGCATCGCGCAATGTTTCGTGGCCTCTGGCGCGCGCGTGATGATTGCGGGCCAGTCCGAGGCAAAGCTGGCCGCCGCGGTTGAAAAACTCGGCCCCGATGCGTCGTATCATGTGGCCGATGTCACCGATGCGGGGGCGGCAAGGGGCCTGATCGACGCCTGCACCGCGCGGTTCGGGACGCTTGATTGTCTTATCAACAACGCGGGCACCCATGTCAAAAAACCCTATCTCGAGATGACGGACGAGGACGTGCAAAACGTCCTGGACGTGCATGTGGTGGCGGCCTTTCGGTTGAGCCAATTGGCCATTCCCGCCATGCGCAGGGCGCATTCGGGCAGCATCGTGTTCATCGCCTCCATGGCGTCTTACCTTTCGATCCCGCAGGTGATCGGCTATTCCGCCGCCAAATCCGCCGTGCTGGGGCTGGTGCGCGGCACCGCCGCCGAGGTGGGCGGCGACGGCATCCGTGTGAACGCCATCGCGCCGGGGTGGATCACCTCGCCGATGACGGAAAAAGCCCTCTCGGGCGACCCCGAACGCAAACACAAAATCCTGTCACGCACGCCAATGGGCCGCATGGGCGCGGCCACTGATATTGGATGGGCGGCAACCTATCTGTGTGCGCCCGCCGCGGGCTTTGTGACCGGACATACCTTAGTCGTCGATGGCGGCGCAGTGAGTGGATTTTAGACCATGCAAGCATTCTTTATTGACGGGCCAGGCGCCACCCATTTTGGCGAAATCGACCCGCCCCAGATCAAGGCGGGCGAGGTCCTGTTGCATGTGGATCGTGTCGGTCTTTGCGGCTCTGACCTTAATACATTCAAGGGGTTGAACCCGCTGGTCAGCTACCCGCGCATCCCCGGCCATGAGATCGCTGCGACGATCCTGGCCGTGGGCGCGGATGTGCCCGAGGGGTTTGCAAAGGGACAGCGTGTCACGCTTAACCCCTACAAGAATTGCGGCACCTGCTATGCCTGTCAGACGGGGCGGATCAACGCCTGTCGCAACAATCAAACCATGGGCGTGCAGCGCGAGGGCGCGTTGACCGAACAGATCGCAGTCCCGTGGGAGCGCGTCGTCACCTCAACGGTGACAGACCCCAACCACCTGGCATTGATCGAACCGATGGCCGTCGGCTTTCATGCGGTGCGCCGTGGCGCGGTGAGCGCCAGCGATACCGTCGCGGTGTTCGGTTGCGGGGCCATTGGACTTGGCGTGATCGCGGGCTGCGTGCGGGTGGGGGCGACGGTGATTGCGGTTGATATCGACGACGCCAAACTCGACGTGGCGCGGACCGTAGGGGCCAAGGAGGTCGTCAACAGCGCCACCACCGATCCCGTTGCGCGCATCCATGAGCTGACAGCCGGCAACGGCGTCCAGGTCGCCATCGAGGCGGTGGGGCTGGCACAAACCTTTTTGGCCTGTGTTGATGTTGCGGCCTCGGTCGGGCGGGTGGTTTATATTGGCTACTCAAAGGCCCCTGTGACCTATGACACCAAGCTGATCCTGACCAAGGAATTGGATATTCGCGGCTCTCGTGGCGCGCTACAGCAAGATTTCCTCGATGTGGTGGGCTATGTCGAAAGCGGCGCTTATCCCGCCGACAAAACAATCTCGGGGGTGTTCCCCTTTGACAAGGTCGCAGAGGCCCTGGCGGCATGGGAAAACGATCCGCGCGCGGTGACGAAATTCATCGTGGCCAATGCGCCGGTATCCGAAGATGCGTAAAGGTGAATACCCTGTGGCATTCGGGTGTTCGAGCCTCGGTGGCCTGTACGCCCCTATGGATGACGATACTGCACAAGACCTGCTGCAAGCCGCATGGGACGCGGGTCTTCGCTATTTTGACACGGCACCGCATTATGGCAACGGCATGTCAGAACACCGTCTGGGTCACTTCCTGAAGGGGAGGGACGGCTATGTGATCTCTACCAAGGTTGGACGCGTTTTGACCCCGTCGAGCGCGCCGCAAATGCCTGTGAATGGCTTTCACAGCCCTTTGCCCTTCGATCAGCATTTTGATTACAGCTATGATGGTATCATGCGATCTGTTGAGGGGTCTCTGGGGCGTCTTGGCCTTGATCGCGTCGACATCTTGTATGTGCATGACATCGGCGATCCGAACGTTGGCACGGATACGCCGGGGCATATGGCTGCGTTGACTGACGGTGGACATCTGGCGTTGTCGAAGCTCAAGGCCGAAGGTGTCACGCGCCAGATCGGTTTGGGGGTAAACACCGTCAGCGCATGTGAAACCCTGATCGGGCGCATGGAGCTGGACACGATTTTGCTTGCCGGGCGCTACACGCTTCTGGATCAAACTGCGGCGCTTGGGCTGTTGCCCATGTGCCGCGCGAACGAAATTCGGATCGTCATCGGCGGGGTGTTCAATTCGGGCATTCTCGCCACAGGACCAGTGGAAGGCGCGATGTATGATTATGCGCCCGCGTCAAAGAATGTTTTGGACCATGTTCAGGCGCTTTTGGATATTTGCGCCAAACACAATGTGCCGTTGGCCGCCGCTGCTTTGCAATTTCCGGGGCGTCATGACCTCATCGTCTCGACTTTGATTGGCACGTCGAAACCGGCGTCCCTTCAGCGGAATCTGGCGCTTCTCAATACGCCGTTGCCAGCGGCGTTGTGGGACGATCTTGCCAAATTGGAGCGAGCCAAGGAATTGCCATGATTTTGGATGCGCATCAGCACTTCTGGCAATTGTCCCGTGGTGATTATCCGTGGCCGGATGAAAGTGTTGCGCAGATTTTGCGCGACTTTTTGCCCGATGATCTTGCCCCGCATCTGAATGCCAATGACGTGGCAAAGACGATCCTTGTTCAGGCAACAGACACGGTTGCGGAAACCGAGTTTCTGTTGGCGCTTGCAGAGCAGCATGCGGTTATTGCCGGGGTTGTCGGTTGGGTTCCGTTGGATAGCCCGGACGCCCCGGATTTGATTGATCGGCTGCGGCGCAATCCAATGCTCAAGGGGCTGCGCCCGATGCTGCAAAACATTGTTGCAGATGACTGGATCCTGCGGCCAGAGGTCCAACCCGCCCTTGCCCATATGCAAGCGATCGGGCTGTGCCTTGATGCGCTCATTCAGCCCCGGCATCTTGAGGCCATAGCCTGTGTCGCCAAGACCTATCCCGATCTGAAAATAGTGATTGATCATATCGCCAAACCGGACATGGGCGCGGGGAACCTTCCTGATGGCAACTGGATCAATGGCATGTCGGCCCTTGCATGTTGCCCCAATGTTTTTTGCAAATTTTCGGGCATGGTCACAGAGGCTGGCCCGGCGTGGTCGCTTGATCAAATCGCGCCCTTTGCCGATCACGTGCTGAACTGCTTTGGTCCGTCAAAGCTTATGTGGGGAAGTGACTGGCCGGTGGTGAACCTCGCCTCTGACTATCCAACGTGGTGCCAGACAGCCCGAAAACTGGTCCGCCACCTGTCTGAGGACGCGCAGCACGACGTTTTCTGGCGAACCGGGACCGATTTCTACAATCTCTCTTCCGCGGGATAGGCGGAACCGGGAACACGAATGACATTCTCTGGTGCAATGCAGTCGCCCGCCAACCAGCATCCGTGGATGCAACACAAATCACAGACCGCGTCGTGCGTTTACAGGGCGGCGTGTGGGCCTGAATTCCAAAAAAGGATACCCGACATGAAAGACGCCGAAACCTTCAGAAAAATCAAAACCTCGCTGTGTACCGCCGTGGTCGGGGACGTTTTGGATACGATGGGGTTTCGCCATCAGTATCTGCCGCAACCGATCAAACCTCTTGTCGAAAATACCAAATTGGTCGGGCGTGCAATGACCGTACTGGAGGCCGATTATCCAGAAGGCCGCGGCCATGGTCCTTTGTCGGACGTACCGTTTGGCGTCATGTTCGCGGCATTGGATGATCTCAAATCTGACGAGATCTATATCGCGTCGGGTTCGTCATTCGAATACGCGCTTTGGGGTGGGTTGATGTCGACACGGGCGCAGCACCTGAATGCCGCAGGCGCCATCCTGAACGGATTTATTCGCGATACCGGCGAAATCCGAAATCTTGATTTTCCGGTCTTTTCCCGTGGCAGCTTTGCCCAGGATCAAGGCGTGCGCGGCAAGGTCCTCGACTATCGGGTGCCCATTGAGATGAACCATCTGACAGTGCAAAACGGCGATCTACTGTTCGGAGACGACGAAGGTGTTCTGGTCATTCCGCAATCAGCAGAGCAGGAGGCTATCGAATTGGCATTGGAGAAGGCCTCTACCGAAAACGCGGTTGCAGATGCAATCCGTAACGGCATGAGCGCCACCGAAGCCTTTGAAACCTTTGGCGTGATGTAGGTATCAATGCCGATCAAGTGACACCTGGGCCTGACGGCTGGGAATCGCCGGAAGAGGGGAGCCGCTTGACGCTGTGGCCCTGCCGGGCTGGGGTGCCAGCGCCACTATATTGAACGTCGAGAAATGGTGCGATCGAAGTGCCGATGTCGGACATCGGGACACATGTCTGCGCGCCGGGGCATTCCGACCCTCGGATGAGGATCGGAACCTGTTTTCTTGTATGGTCGTTCCGGTCCAGATCGCAATTTCGACAGGATCTCCGCGAGGCAATTGTCAAACGCCCCCAACATCCGATTTTGAATTCAACCCTCACGCAGCTCATTTTCAAAGCCAACGCGATCGCGCTGGATCTTTTCCAATACTTCGCGCTTCGCGACCGCTCTCTCGTCGTATTTGCCGCTCCATATTACAATTTCAATCAGGATCGGGGCGAGGTCGCGGCCTTTTTGCGTGAGGCTGTAGATAAAACTGCGGCGATTTTCCGGGTCACGGTTTTTATCAACGATCCCATTACTCTCAAGCTGCTTGAGGCGATCAACAAGGATGTTGGTTGCGATCCCCTCTTCTGACTGGAGGAACTGACTATAGGTCCTTTTGCCGGCCAACATGATTTCGCGAATGATCAGCAGGGTCCAGCGATCCCCGAAGGTATCCAGCCCAAATGCGACGGGGCAGCCAGATGTGCGTTTTTGCGTTTCGGGTTTCATGTCGCCACCTTAGAAAGATAGCTTGCAAAGTGCAATATGTAAGGCTATCGAATTACGTATTGCATTTTGCAATCAAAGGAAACTTGGTATGCCAATTACACTTACACTCACACAAGGTGTCCTGCCTGTCGGACAGGAAGCCGTTGCCGTTGCTCAAATCACTGACGCTTTCCTCAAGCATCACGGATTGGCCGGACACAGGGTGATGACCCCCAACGTGACCGCCCATCTCGTTGTTTTGCCGAAGGAAAACACCTTTGCCGGCGGCAAGCCGGTTGCCGGTGCATGGGTCGAAACCAAAACGCCATCTTTCGCGCTCGCAGACCGGGCGGTCCAGGCCGCGTTTTTTTGTGAAGCGACGCAAATCCTGCACGATCTTTCGGGTGGCACGCTTTCAAAGGATCGCATTTGGTCAAACGGTGTTCATGCGGTTGACGGGACATGGAATATCGCTGGCAAAGCACTCAGCAACGCTGAGATCGCCGAGGCCCTGTCCGCAGGGTGATCTTGGCTGGCCGTATCCTTCGTCCGAAACGTTCACCCGTCTGAGAACGGTCCTAAGCGCAGTTTGCGACCAAAACAGGATGCTGCTGTTGCAGCATCCTCACGACGGGTCTTTGTCGCGCCAGCGGCACTGGGAAATCCTGGCCGACAGCAGTGCAGGGCTTTCCCGAGCCATATTGCAGCCATCCATTGCCGGTTTGGAGAGCCGTTTCGCACCTGGTCGCTTTCGTTCGTGGTCGGCGAAAGCGGACAGGTTAAAGACGACCATTCATGCCCGGCGCTGCAAGGTAATATCGTATCTGTAGTGTCGGGCAGGCAGGACACTCAACGTGATGATCTGGCCGATGCCATCCTTGTCGAGATAATTTCTGCGCAGCTCCAAAGCATGATCTCCGGGCTCTACTTGCAGAATATCGGCCAACTCGCGCGGAACCGGGGTCGCGCCGATCGACTGTCGGATTTCGTGGATCACGACGTCGTGGCGGTCTTCAAGGAGTGAGTAAACCAGCCCGGGATAGGTCGGTATTTCCTCGGCGATGTCTGCATAATCCTGACTTAGGTAAACATCGGTCCACCCGACAGGGGCGGACAACGTGTCTATGTGCCGGGTCTGGCTAATCCGGACCCAATGCCGCCCCGGTCGATCCTGCAACGTCCGGGCCAGGCTTTCATCCGCGACAATTGAAGTGGTTTCATGCACCTTGCGCCATGATGGACCCGCGAATTGCATCAGGTCACCTGCTGCGGACATGGAATGCACATAGGTTTGCGTTGGTTCGGTCGATAGAATGCGGGTTGCGGCGCCTTGCTTCCGTTCAATAAGGCCCAGTTTTTCCAACTCTGCCATTGCATTGCGGATCGTCGATCTGCTTGCGCCAAATCGTTCACATAACACGGCTTCGCTTGGCATCGGGTCACCAATTTTAAGGAGGCCCGCCTTCAGGTCGGCTATGATTCGGGCCGCGACTTCGCGGTAACGTTTCTTCATTTAGCTTACCTTTCAGTGACTTGTGCGATTTCCCGCAGAGGTGGCTTGACCCAACCCCAATCTTGCACCAGCCTATACGAACATGTCAACTTGTTCGTACAAGTTGATGGAGGGGGAATTGAGATGAACGACACTATACATGACGATGTGGCTGATCTGGACGCTGAGGGGTTGGATCGCAAGCTACCCGCGATGATGGCGGTGGCGCTGGCGCTGATTTCGGCCCTCTACGCCGTGTTCCATCTTGCTGTGTTGAATTTCTGGTCCATCGATGAATGGGTCTATCGGGTGATCCATGTGAACATGGGGGCCATTCTGGCCTTTGTGGGTCTCAAGCTATGGCGGGCCGAGCGCGCCCGCCTGGTCTGGGTTCTAGATGCATTTTTGGTGCTGGGTGCCATCGGGTGCAGTGTCTATGTTGCGGTGAACCTTGACGTGTTGATCATGCGCACGGGGGTGATCACCACAAGCGCGGATCTGGTGTGCGGGGCGGTTGGCACATTGATTGTGTTGGAATTTGCGCGGCGGGTGTCCGGCATCGTCCTTCCGATTATCGCATTGGTGTTCATTTCTTACGTTTTCATTGGCGAATGGCTTCCCGGCGTGTTGCGGCATTCTGGGTTCCAGGCAGATAACTTTGCGTCCTATCTCTATAGCCAGGATGCGATATTTGGCATGACCGTCGCGGCGTCGTCGCGTTACATCATCTTGTTCGTGGCCTTTGCCGTCTTTCTACAAGCCTCCGGCGCAGGTGAGTATTTCATGCGCTTGGCGATGGCATTGTTTGGCGGAACGCGCGGCGGGCCCGGTAAGGTTTCGGTGTTTTCAGGGCTGCTATTCGGGACAGTTTCGGGGTCGGCCGTGGCTAATGTTGTTGCCTCTGGCACCTTCACGATTCCGATGATGCGGCGTGTCGGATACCCACGCGAAAGCGCGGGCGGGATCGAGGCCGCTTCGTCGTCGGGGGGACAGTTGGCACCACCGGTGATGGGGGCGGGGGCCTTTATCATGGCCGAAATTACCGGCATCCCGTATTCCGAAATCGTGATGGCAGCCGTGTTGCCGTGTCTTTTGTTTTATCTTGCGATCTTTCTGACCGTTGATTTGCAGGCAAAGCACCTTGGCCTGCACGGCGTTCCGCGCAGTGAACTGCCGAAAATGAGCGAACTTGGTCGCGATGCTTTCTTGCTCTTGCCGCTGGTGGTGCTTCTTTATCTGCTGCTGTCTGGCTATTCGATCATTGCGGCCGGGACATGGGGGCTGGCGTCGACACTGCTTGTTTCGATGTGTCGCGAAATCGGGTTTCGATCCTATGTGCTTGCGGTGCCGCTTGTCTTGTTCGTGGTGCTGCCGCTGTCGGGGATGCCGGTGAATTTTGCGGGCGCGCTGGCAACTGTCATCAGTTTCATTTTTATGACCGCATTGGCATTGGTGCAGAGACGTGGCGCGCAGCTACCTGTGATGGCACGAAATCTGGCGCGGCTGACCTATGTCGGGCTGGCGGATTCATCGCGTAAATCCCTGCAACTTATCAGCGTCATGGCCTGCGCGGGCATCGTCGTCGGGGTTCTTGGCCTGACCGGTTTGGGCGGGCGGTTTTCTTCGGTGTTGCTTGCGGCCGCTGGGGAAAGTCAAATCCTGGCCTTCAT
This sequence comes from Marinovum sp. 2_MG-2023, assembly GCF_030548265.1. Lineage (NCBI taxonomy): Bacteria > Pseudomonadati > Pseudomonadota > Alphaproteobacteria > Rhodobacterales > Roseobacteraceae > Marinovum > Marinovum sp. 2_MG-2023. Next base: position 51,410 of record NZ_JAUOSD010000017.1, read on the forward strand.
TCTGGCGATGCTGATTTCGATTGTGCTTGGGATGGGTATGCCGACCACAGCCGCCTATGCCATTGCCGCCGCAGTTGTCGCACCTGCGCTTCAACAGATGGGCGTTTCGGCACTGGCCGCGCATATGTTTGTCTTTTATTGCGCCGTCATTTCGGCAATCACACCGCCGGTCGCGATTGCGGCCTTTGCGGGGGCTGCAATCGCGGGGGGCAAACCCTGGCCGACGTCGATCCGTGCGATGCGCTATGGCATCGCGGCATTCGTCCTGCCGTTCATGTTCTACACCAGCCCCGAAATTTTGCTGCAAGGCACATGGGCCGAAACACTGCATGTCTTTGGCACGGCCCTGATCGCGGTCTTTTTCATTGCGGTCGCGGGCGAGGGCGAATTGTTCGGCCCGGTGGGGCCCCTGGTTCGTGCGCTTTCGGCCATCGCAGCACTCCTGCTTCTGTGGTCGAGCCTGCCAACAGACATTCTTGGCCTGACCATCGCAGCAGGGCTGATCCTGTGGACACGCGCCGCGCGGCTTCGCGCGTCGCCGCGAACCGTATCTCGATAAACCGGAGTCAATAGAGGAGGAACTCCATGTCTAATTTCACACAAACCCTACTGGCCGCGACGGCCGTTGTCGGCTTTGCCCTGCCCGTCGCAGCACAAGACCGGCCGACGTCGATGACAATTTCAACTGCGTCACCGGGCGGTGTCTATGCTGTCTATGGCGAAGGCATTGCGCAGCTGGTTTCCGATGTGGTGGGCGTCACGACGTCCACACGCCAAACCCAAGGGCCGGCACAGAACCTTGTCTTGCTTCAGGCCGGACAAACAGAATTGGCCATGACCACATCCGGCCCCGCGTTCGAGGCAATGAACGGCGAATTGGAACTCGCACCCGGACAGGAATACGGCGACATGCGTGCCTTGTTCGCGATGTATCCGACCCCGTTCCAGATGATTGCACTGGCGGACAGCGGTATCACGTCGCTTGATGGTCTTGCGGGCAAACGCGTGGGTTCCGGCCCACGTGCGGGCACCGGCGGGACCTATTGGGCGCGTTGGCTTGATACGATGGGTGTCGATGCCGACCTGCAATACGGCGGTATCGGCGATCAGGCGAGTCAATTGGGTGACGGACGTCTGGATGCGATCGTGACAGCAGGCGGCATTCCGCACCCGTCATTGTCCGAACTTGAGAACACGCAAAATGTGACAATTTTTGGCATGAGTGACGAAACTCTGGCCGGTATTCTGGACAGCAATCCCTATGCTGTCGAATTCACGATCCCCAAGGGCACCTATGAGACCCCGGAAGTCGATTTGACCACCGCAGCAATGTGGAACTTTGTCGTGGCCGATGCGTCGATGTCGGAAGACCTGGCTTATGAGATCACCAAGGCCGTGTTGGAAAACAACGCGCGCATGGTGTCCACACACGCGGCGGCGAAAAATACGCTGGCGGACAATATCCTCAACAACACGTTCATTCCGCTGCACCCCGGTGCCGCACGATATTACGAAGAAATTGGTGTTGATATTCCGGCGGCAATCGCCCCGGTTGTGGAGTAAATCAGGATGAGTTTGGCATCGACAGCCCCGGGGCTAATTTCCCGAACGACCGGCTATTTGCGGGCCTCTGGCTTCTTTGATGAAGGCGGAACAGTCGATGCCTATCTTACCTTCGAGGCCGCCCTTGCCGAAGTTGAGGGCGGTCTTGGCGTCATTCCCGAAGAGGCCGTTGGCCCCATCGTTTCGATCTGTCGTCGTGATCTTATCGACATGGAGGCCCTGCGAACCGGTGCAGCGGCCGTGGGATATCCCATCGTTCCATTGGTCTCTATGTTGGCGGGGCTGGCCGGCGCGCATGGGCAGTGGGTTCACTACGGCACCACCACGCAGGATGTTATGGATACGGCACAGGTTTTGCAGATGCGCGGGGCTTTGGCCGGTGTGTTCGCGGATGTGCAGGACGTCGAAGGATTGCTTGCAGATTTATGTCAGCAACACAAAGAGACGGCGATGGCCGGCCGATCCAAGTTGCAGCACGGGGTTCCGATTTCTTTCGGGTACAAAACCGCCGTCTGGCTTGACCAAATTCAACGCACACGGGAGGGCGTCCAGCGCGCTCTGGATGATGCATCGCAGCTGCAATTTGGTGGTGCCATTGGGACACTTGCATCGCTGCAAGGCGCAGGGCTGAACGTTCGGGGCGCGCTTGCCAAGCGGCTTGACCTGCATGAACCGACAATATCCTGGCACGTAAGCCGTGACCGGATGGCAATGCTGGCGACAGCGATTGCCGGTTTGATGGGATCATTGGCAAAGATGGCCCTGGATATTGCGTTGATGATGTCGACCGAGGTGCAGGAACTGCGCGAACCTGCGGCGCGGGGGCGGGGCAGCTCATCCACGATGCCTCAGAAACGCAACCCGGTGATGTGTGAGGCCATCATAGAGGCCGCGCGCGAGGTGCAGCATGTGCCGGGCATCATCCTTGACGCGATGCTCCAGGAACACGAGCGCGGGATCGGCCACGGTTACCGTGAAAGAACGGCGATTTGTAACGCAATCTGTCTTCTGTCCGGCGCCGTCACGCTTGCCAAGGATCTATTATCCGGGTTGGAAGTGGATACCGCGCGGATGCAGGCGAACCTTGGCGCTACGCATGGCCTGATCCAATCAGAAGCGGTTATGATCTATTTGTCCGAGACATTTGGGCGGATCAAGGCGCACGACATCCTGCATGAGGTGTCTCGGCAGGTTCTCTTGCGGGGCAGTGATCTTGAAACGGAACTTGCCAGCTTGGGTGTGGATGTACCTTCGGATGTTCTGGTCGAAAGTGGGCAGATTACACATGCTTTCGGGATGATTGATCAGGTTTTACGTAGGGTCGGGGCCCAATAATCCTGCGCCAGAGGTGTAAGGTTAATGGGGGATGAGCCTAACGGTAATCATCGCCGGAAAATGGAGTGAGCGTTGAGATTTGGAAACGGTTGGTCAACCGCGCCGCAGACCTCGAACCCGGTGAGGAAGAGGTGAATATAAGGTAGTTAAGGTTGCCATTGTTACGGCAGCAAACGGCCAACGTTACACTGACAAACCTGCTAGGCCGTCGCGGGGTTGATATCGCTGACAAATGGTAAATTCAGTGGTTGCAAGGCCATTTTTGCGGATTGAACCCGCGCGATAACCTTGGGCAGTGCAATTTGCAGGTGTCGAAGGGCCTCGCGTCGTACAATATCAAAGTCTTTGGCCTGCATCGCGCGGATGACGTTGAGGTGTTCCCTGAAAAACGGTTCTGCTTTTGGCAGATCAACTTCATTGCCCAAAACGTAACGGCTTGCCAAATGCAAACAATTGGTGCGTCTCAGAGACTCTGAAATTTCTTGATTGGGACAGGCGGTCACGCAATCAATGTGAAGGTCTTCCTCCATCTTGAACAGATCAGCGGGGCTGACATTTGGATAAGCTGCGGTTGCTTGGGTCAAGCGCGACGCAATCTCTTCAAGCTTGGACGGCGCAATGTCTCTGGCGGTCAAGACCAGTGCCTCGGGTTCCAAAAGCATGCGCAATTCGTAGAGGGCGGTGATGCGGTTTTCGTCGAGTGCAACGGTGTGCCATCGGGAACTTCCGTCGCGAACAACCAGCCCATTTGACTGCGCTTGAAGCAACACCTCATGCATGACGGTTCGTCCTACGCCATAATGCGTGGCAGCATCGGATTCATTGATCCGAAGCCGCCCGCGAATGGCGCAGCGTACCAGATCCGCCTCGACATCATCATAGATTTTCTCTGAGGAACGCACCTTCAGGGCACCGGCTTCGTCGGATGCCAATCCAAGTGTTTCGGCGGTGATCGGGCGGCGATCGACCTCGCCCTCCGCGGTGTGAACGATGAACCCGCGCCCCGAAAATCGGCTGAGACGCCCTTCGGAATGCAGTTGGGCAATCGCGGCTTTGACCGGTGTCCGGCTCGCCCCGATCAGTTTCGCCACCGAGGATTCAACAATTACACGCCCGGGATTTAACCGTCCTTTTTCAATGGCTTGCCTTAGGAGAGTGTAGGCCTTGGCTTCTAGGTTCTGCCTTTGGTTCACAATCGGCACCGCGTCCAATCTCAGGTTAAGTCTTTGAAATTTATATTTTGATTGCGGGAAAATCACAACCTCGGGGCGGCGGGCATCCGAAAGCGCGAAGATGGCCCATTAGTGGACATTGTTGACAAAAGCCATTTGCGGAATTAGAGATTGGTCATTCACCGAATCCCTGCTGCCGTTGCCGGGGATGGCGGCCGAGGCAGGAGGAAGACTTTGACAGGCAAGATTTACACCATCGCGTTTTACGACGAGATTCACGACGAGGCGGCATTGCACGCCTATGCGGCGCTTGCCGCGCCGGCGGTTCTTGCGGCTGGTGCTCGCTATCTCTCACGCGGCGAACCTGTGGCTATCTACGAGGCCGGATTGCAGGCGCGTGTGACGTTGTTGGAATGGGAGTCCCTGGAGCAGGCCCTCGCGCTTTATGAAAGCCCGGCATATCTGGCAGCTTTGGAGAAACTTGGCGGCTCGGTTCGCCGTGACATTCGAATTGTTCCGGCCATTGATCCATCAATCCTTGCGCCGCGCGCATCAGCGGAAGGTCAATCCTGATGTTGAAGACAATGGGTTTTCCATCACGGTATATTCAGGGGCCGGGCGCGTTGAAACAAACCGGTCAGCTGTTGAGTGAACTCGGTTTCAAGCGCCCTGTTTTGCTCTGTGATGAAACCGTCCGAAAAGTGGCGCTGCCGATTTTGCGCGCGAGCCTTGATCCATTTGGTCACGAGTCGAGTGTTGTCGTCTTTCCGGGTGAAATCACCCTGGCAACTGTGGCTGACTGCAATCAGAAGGTCGCGGGCCATCGGCCGGATGTTGTTGTTGGTCTCGGCGGTGGCAAGGCCGTTGACGCTGCAAAAGCTGCGGCGGCGAATTTGGATGTTCCGGTTGTGATCGCGCCAACGGTTGCGTCCAATGACGCACCGACGAGCCGCTTGATAGTGATAAACGATCAAAACCGGACACCCGTTCAAATTGATTTTCTGAAGCTCAATCCGACTGCAATTCTGGTTGATACAGACATCATCGTAAAAGCCCCGGTCCGGTTTTTCGCGGCGGGCATTGGCGATGCCATAAGCAAGAGTTTGGAGGCCAATCAATGCGCGGCATCCGGCGGCGTAAACTTCTTTGGCACGCCCCCGTCGGCAACAGCGATCATGCTTTCGGATCAGTGTTTCAGCGTGATCCTGAAACATGCCGTAACGGCCTATGATGCTGTAAAGAGACGCGAAATCACACCCGAGGTTGAGGAGCTGGTCGAGGCGACAGTTCTGCTGAGCGGTTTGGGGTTTGAAAGCGGCGGCCTGTCTTTGGCCCATGCTTTGATCCGTGGGATCACCGCGATCCCGTCGATGGGCAAAATGCTGCATGGCGAAATGGTTGCCTTTGGCGCTCTGGTACAGAGCGTGGTCGAAAACCGACAGCAGCAGGAGTTGGAGCAGTTGCTGGCCATTTTTGCCCATACCAAGCTTCCTACGTGCTTTGCCGAGTTTGGCTATGAGGGCCGAATGTGCGCCGCTGACCTCGACAAGATTGTGTCGGCGACGCTCGCCCATACCTATGCGGCAAATATGACGCCCCCCCTGACGGCAGAGCGCCTGCGAGATGCGTTGCTCAAAACGAACGAGCTGGGGATGTCCGCGCGCGACCGCAATACGTTTTCGGTGGGATGATCCCGGAACAAAGGAAACGCCGCGCATTTCATGGCGATGCCGGTGAGAAAATTCAGCCATATCCTGGAGGAGAAAACATGAAACGCATCACGACACTTTTGACCGGAGCGGCGTCGCTCGCGCTTGTGGCATTTGGCGCTCAGGCGGAAACCAAAGTCGCACATGTGCCGGGCGGACCGCATCCGTTCTTTGCAGATTGGGAGCCTGCATCAATGGCGGCGAAAGAAGACTTCAATCTTGGCGCCGCTGATTACAAATTCCCGCAGAAATGGGAATTGAACCTGCAAAACGACCTGCTCGAAAGCCTGGTCACCCAAGGCTACAACGCCTTTGCGATCCACCCCGGGGATCCGGTTGGCAGCGTCCCCACATTGAACGAATTGGTGGGAACCGGGGCCCCTGTGATTGCGGTTTCTGCCTGTGTGAATGATCCCTCTGACGTTTCTTTCTGCTTGGCATCTGATGCCGGGGCATCGGCATACACAGGGACAAAGCACCTGATCGAAGCCATGGGCCCGGGCACAAAAAAGATCGCGCATTTCACCGGTTGGCTGGTCGAGCCAAATACGCAGTTGCGTATTGATGGTGTGGCAAAGGCCGCCGCCGAGGCCGGTGTGGAAGTCGTGCAAGTCATCGCCGATATTGATGCGCCCGAGCCTGCCGAGGAAAAGATTGGCGCGTATCTCGCCGCACATGGCGCAGAGATTGACGGTGTGATCACCACGGCTTGGGTTCCTGCCGTTGTGGCGTCCAACGCCATGCGGCGCATCGGGGACAAGCGGATCAAGATGGTTGCGATTGACCACGACGAAGTGGTGATGGATGCGATCCGCGATGGCTATGTCGTTGGCTCGATGTTGCAAAACCCATTTGGCCAAGCCTACGTCGCGGCCTTTGCTGCGGACAAGCTATTGAATGGCTGCGAAGTCAGCGCCAATGCGCCCTTTAGCAGCCATCCGTTGACGGCACGGTTCATCGATTCCGGGGCGCCATACGTCAACGCCAGCAATGTCGAAACCCGTGCAGATGTTGATCGCGCAATGACCGAAGAGTTGATGCGCAAGGTCGAGGCAGATTTCCTGAGCTGTAGCTGATGATCGACGGGGGCGGGCGCTTGGGTGCCCGTCCTTCTCTGTGCAATGTGGAGGAAAGAGCAAAGGCTCTTTCACGCGGTCGTTCCAGACCGAAGACTAGGATAATCAAATGTCCCTTGTAACTTCTGACGCTCCAAGACCGGTGCGATGGCCCGAATTGAGGCGCCTTCTGTTGACGAACGAGTTTGGCCTGCTCTTGCTGATTGTGGTGTTTGGCACGCTGTTTTATTCGGTGTCGTCCGGGTTTCTGTCCTCTTTCAATCTCAATTCAATGAGCCGCGCAGCCGCGATCAATGTCATGATCGGGTTTTCCATGATGGCGGTCATCGCGACGGGTGGGTTGAGCTTGGCCGTGGGGGCGATCGGCGTGTGTTCGGCAATGGTTTGCGGGTGGTTGTTGCAGGAAATCGACCTGCCTTGGCCCCTTGCCCTCGTCGCGGCAATTGCCGCGGGCGCGCTTTTGGGCGCGATCAACGGCATGATCGAGGTGAAAACACGGCTCCATAGTTTTATCGTGACGCTGGCCACCATGAGCCTTTTTTTCGGGATCATGATCTTTTTGACGCAGGCCCAGACCTATCGCGGCATCCCCGCGTCCTTCGTCAGTTTTGGCCGCATGAAGGTCATGGGGCTGTCGGCGACGCTTGGGCCGACTTTGATTGTCGCTGTAGCACTCATCATTTTGTATAATTTCACTCGCGTCGGCAAAGAGATGCTGGCGGCCGGCGCAAAGCCGCAGGCGGCCATGCTCTCTGGTGTGCGTGTCGGGCGCATGATTGTGCTTGCCCACGCGCTTTCCGGCGGATTGGCCGCGATTGCCGCACTTTTGCTGGTCGCCCGAAATGGCGCGGCCATTCCGTCGATGGCGGGCCAACAAGGCCAGGATTGGCTGCTCATTGCATTCCTCGGCCCGGTGCTTGGTGGCGCAGTTCTGACGGGCGGCAAAATTTCGGTGGTTGGCGCGTTTCTGGGCGCAGTGCTTGTCACGGTTCTCAGCAACGGTCTGTTGTTGATGCAAATCGGTGATTTTTGGCTTCAGGCCACCCTTGGTGCCACGCTGCTGCTTGCTGTGCTTCTTGATCTGGCGCGCCGGAAATTCATTGAAAGGAGAGCACAATAATGTCTCGTCTGTTTGTACAAAGCGACTGGGTGACGCCCATGATCGTGGCGTTTTCACTTGGTGTGCTCATCAGCCTGTTCAATCCGGCCTTTCTCTCTACGTTCAACATCCAGGTGCTTTTGGAAGCCGTTTCCATCAACGTGCTGATCGCATTGTCCCAGATGGTAATCATTGCGATTGGCCAGATGAACCTTTCGGTTGGCGCCTTGGGCGGATTGGCTGCGGTGATCTTCGCCGGATTGATGGAAGTCTTTGGCATTCCACCGATTTTGGCAGGCGCTTTGGCGCTTGGCGTTGGGCTTGTGGGTGGGTTGCTGAACGGATTGCTTATCGGGCTGACGGGGATTTCCGCCTTTGTGATAACGCTTGCGACCTTGTCGATTTTCAAAGGTCTCAATCTCGCGATAACGCAGGCCCAGCCGTTCTATGAAATTCCAGACGCGGTGAAACTTTTTGGTAATGCGACGCTTCTTGGGCCTTTCCCGATCATCTTTGTCCCTGCGGCCCTGATCGTGGTTCTGTTGGTGGTGTTCTTCAATCGGTTGCCGGTTGGCCGTTGGCTTCTTGCTGTGGGCGGCAATGCCCATTCGGCGGAATTATCTGGCATTTCGACGATCAAGACCGTGGTCATCGCCCATTGTCTCTCGGGGGTTTTGGCGGCCTGCGCCGGTGTTTTGCTGGTGGCACGTCTGCAGCTCGGACAACCGACAATCGGGGACGATTGGCTCATCATGTCCTTCGCAGCGCCCATTATCGGCGGCGCGATCCTTGCGGGTGGTCATGTCAGTACGGTCGCAACCGTATTTGGGGTTCTGATCGTGGCCCAGATCACACAGGCGCTTGTCCTGTTTCACATTGATCCGTTCTTCGTTCAGGTGGTTTTGGGTCTGATGATTTTGGCGGCGGTCAGTGTCAACCAATGGCGCGAGCTTCGTTTGCAGCGCGCAGGGCAGGGGTAAATCATGTCCAATATCGCATTCGAAGCGCGCTCTGTGAGCAAGTTTTTCCCGGGCGTGAAGGCGTTGCAAAACGTTTCCATGCAAATGCGCGAAGGATCCATCCATGCGCTGTTGGGGGAAAACGGTGCCGGTAAATCCACGCTTATCAAACTGGTCACGGGCGTGTATCGCCCGGATGAAGGGCAATTGTTTGCAGGCTCTGAACCGGTGAATTTCACCCGCCCGCATGACGCCATCGCCGCAGGTGTGGGGGTCGTTCACCAAGAGCGCAACCTGATCCCCCGGTTTTCAGTGGCCGAAAATATGGCCCTGAGCCAGCTTGCCGACCGCCTGATCACACCCATCGACTATGCCGACCTGAACGCGCAAGCCAGACCCTGGCTCGATATGCTCGGCATTGATATCGACCCAACAACACAGGTTTCGCGGCTTAGCGTTGCCCAGCGGCAAATGGTCGAGATCGCAAAGGCGCTTTCGTTGCAAACGCGTGTGTTGCTGCTCGATGAGCCGACAGCCTCGCTCACGCCGATGGAATCGAAAGCCATGTTCGATGTGTTGCACCGTCTGCGCGACGATGGGGTGAGCATGCTGTTCGTCAGTCACAAGCTCGAAGAAGTGAAAGAGATCTGCGACACGGTCAGCGTCCTGCGCGACGGGGTAAATGCGGGTGAAAACATCGCGATGGAAAGCCTCGAACGGCAAGACCTGATCCGGCTGATGATCGGGCGTGAAGAAAGCGCAGCAAAGCCACGTCACAGTCGGGCAGCGGGGCAATCGGTCGCTCTGGAGCTGAAGAAAGTGTCGACCGCCCTAGGGCACAAGAACATCAATCTGGATGTCAAACGCCACGAAATCGTCGGTCTTTACGGGCTGGTCGGTGCGGGACGTACAGAGTTGGCCAAGGCGATCATGGGGGCTGCGACGATCACCGGAGGAGAGGTCCTTCGCAACGGTCACACCGTCAGGATCGACAATCCAACAGACGCGCTGCATCGGCACAAGATCGGCTACGTCAGTGAGAACCGCAAAGACGAGGGGCTGATCCTGGAGCATTCCGTTCTGGAAAACGCGGGCATCACGGTTTGGCGCAAATCCGCCAACCGTTTGGGATGGCTGACGCGCGCAGCGGTCAAGAAACGAACGGTTCCGTTCCTGGACAAACTCGCGGTGAAAACGCCCTCTCTGACCCAAAAGGTCGGCAATCTTTCCGGCGGCAATCAACAGAAAATCGCCATGGCCAAATGGCTCGCGGCGGGGGTGGAAGTGTTGATTGTGGATGAGCCCACAGTCGGCATTGATGTCAAAAGCAAAGCCTATCTGCATGAGCTGCTTCACGAACTTGCCAATGATGGAACGGCTGTTTTGCTGATCACAAGCGATTTGCCGGAAATGATCTCGCTCGCGGATCGGATCTTGGTGATGGATGAATTCGTCATCAAGGGCGACATCAGAAATACAGGGGATTACAAGGAGATAAGCCAATCTGTGATGGAACATATCCATCATACAGAGGACGAATTGCACCACGTCAACGCTGCGGTTTCGGGTTAGGGAGCGGTTCAGATGAAGGTCAACACAATCGCAAACGGTCGACTTGATTTGTCTCAGATTGGTTTGGGCACGGGCCCCTTGGGCGGGCTTTATGCAGAGAGCCCGCGCGATCAAGCCATGGCAGTCCTGGAGGCTGCCTGGCAAAGCGGCATACGCTATTTCGATACGGCGCCATTTTACGGTTTCGGCCTGGCAGAGCGCAGGGTTGGGGATTTCCTGCAAGGCAAGAACTGCGACGAGTGGGCCTTGTCGACCAAGGTCGGGCGGCTGCTCAAGCCGGGCTCTGGCCCTGCGGGCGAGATCGCGGATTTCGTCAATGCGCTGAAATTCGGGGCGGTGTTCGACTATACCTATGACGGGATCATGCGCTCTATCGAAGACAGCTATGCGCGTCTGGGGTTGGCCAAAATTGATGTGGCCTATGTGCATGATATCGGTCGGTTTGCGCATTCCGCCGCGATGAACGACCACTACATCGCCCAACTTGAAAGCGGTGGCTTTCGGGCTTTGGACGAACTGCGCTCTGGCGGCGCGATCAAGGCGTGGGGCATTGGGGTCAATGAGGTTGCCGTGTGCCACGACATTATGGCGCGCGCAGATTTGGACTGCATCCTTTTGGCCGGGCGCTATACCTTGCTGGATCGGTCGGGGGCAGAGCTTGTGGCCCAATGCGGTGCCCGTGATGTGGCAATTATCGCCGGCGGGATTTTCAACTCCGGTATCTTGGCGACGGGGGCGACGGATGGGGCCCATTTCGACTATCAGCCCGCCAGCTCTGACGTCAAAGCACGTGTTGAGGCCATCGGGGCTATCGCCGAGACGCATGGTCATAGCCTCGTCCAGGCGGCCCTCCAGTTCCCAATTCAAGCGCCGGAAGTGGCCAGCATGTTGCTTGGGGTTGATAGTGTCGACAAGCTTCATAGCAACATCAACGCCCTTGCCGAACCCGTGTCAGACAGCGCTTGGGCCGCGTTCGAACGTCACGCTTTGCATGGATAAGCTGGCCGTTCTGGCCGCGCATTGACCCATTGAATCAAGAGGATCTGAATATGACAAAACGGGATATCATCGACCCACATCACCACATCTGGTCCTTGGACAAGGACAAGTATCATTGGCTGCGAAAACCAATGGCGCGCGGGGTTTATGGCAATATCGACAGCATTTCGAAAGACTACCTTCTGAGCGATTACCGCGAGGATACGAAGACCTATAACCTGCTCGCTTCGGTGCATGTCGAGGCCCATTTTGACCGCTCTGTTCCCGTGGAAGAAACCGAATGGCTCACAGAAGTTGCCGATGAATTTGGCGGCCCCGAGGCCATTGTTGTCTATGCGCCGCTGGAGGCCCCGAATGTCCAGGAGGTGCTGGATCAACATCTTGGCTTTGGCGATCGGATCAGAGGCGTGCGTCAAATTCTGTGCAACCACGAGAACCCCGCCTATAGCTTCATTGACCGCGCGGATTTGATGCGCGACGCCCAGTGGCGAGAGGGGTTTGGCCGGCTTGAAGGGCTTGGGCTGACCTTTGATCTCTTGGTCTACCCACATCAGCTTGGCGATGCGGCAGATCTGGCTGCGGCCTTCCCGGATACGCAGATCATCCTGGAGCATGGCGCAATGCCCCATGATCGCAGCGCCGAGGGGCTTGCCTTTTGGCGCTCTGGTCTTCGCACGCTTGCCGAAAACGAAAACGTGACGATCAAGGCTTCGGGATTGGGGCAAACCGACTGGAATTGGACGCCGCACTCCATGGGATCAATGGTGCGCGACATCATTGAAATCTTTGGCCCAAACCGTACCATGTTTGCCAGCAACTTCCCCGTCGACAAGGCGTACAACAGCTTTGACGCCTATTACGCGGCCTATGAGGCGGCCGTGGCGGACCTCTCTGTCGATGAGCAAAACGATCTGTTTATCGGGACTGCTGACCGCGTTTATCGACTGGGTGTGACGCGGGGCTGACGCCGCACATCCAGCCAACCCAGTTCGGAATACTTCAAAATGTCAGAGCCTGCAGTGAGACAGGTTTTGGCCCCAAAATGAAAGAAATCAAATGCCGATCGAAGACACAGGAACCGACCCACGGATGCCCTATCAGTACGACAATCCGGCAGAATGTCTGCCCGATATCGTCATCCCTGATGGCATTCCCGAAGATGAACGTGTCTGGGTTCCACAAGCCGAGAACGTCTCATTCAGGCCGCTGATCCTTAACCGCAGCCAGGGGTATTGGATGAACCTGCTGCGCGTGCGCAAATCCGGCGTTCTGTCGCGCCACCGCCACCCACAAGCGGTACATGGTTGGGTTCTCAAGGGCCGTTGGCACTATCTTGAGCACGACTGGGAAGCGCGCGAAGGCGGGTTTGTCTACGAACCTCCCGGCGAGACGCACACGTTGATTGTGCCTGACGATGTGGAGGAAATGATCACTCTGTTTCAGGTTCAGGGCGTGATGTACTACGTTGATCCCTGGGGCAAAGGCATCGGATATGAAGATGTCTTCACCAAAATAGACCTTTGCCGCAAACACTATGAGGCGGTTGGCCTCGGCGGGGATTATGTTGATCAATTCATTCGTTAGGGTGCTGAGATGATCTGGCCAGATAAGTGTTTTGAAGATGCCAATGTCCTTGTCACCGGTGCCACATCCGGCATCGGTGAGGGGATCGCGCAGGCCTTTGCACAGGCGGGTGCGCGCGTGACCGTCACGGGGGCGATCCAGGGCGAAGTCGACACGGCGCAGGGCAAACACCCTGCGTTTGATGTGCGGCAATTGGATGTGCGCGACGACGGGCAAGTGAAGGCGTTGATAGGGTCGTTCGGGCGTCTGGACCATGTGGTAAACTGTGCCGGTATTATTCGCCGCAATGATGAGCACCAACCCGAGGTCTTTGCCGATGTGGTGGATATCAACCTCACGGGCACAATGCGCGTATGCGCCGCCGCCCGTGACCTTCTGAAAACATCGAAAGGAACCATTGTGAACATGGCTTCGATGTTGTCGTTTTTTGGCGGGGGATTGGTTCCTGCATATTCTGCATCCAAAGGTGGGATTGCCCAGCTGACCAAATCGCTTGCCATCGCCTATGCCCCCGATGGGATCCGGGTGAACGCCATTGCGCCGGGATGGATTGCGACCCCTCTGACGGCGGCGCTTCAAGCTGATGAAATTCGAAGCAAGGCCATTCTGGACCGAACGCCCTTGAACCGTTGGGGTACGCCAGAAGACATTGCTGGTGGTGCCGTTTTTCTGTCTTCTCCGATTGCCCAGTACATTACCGGAACGGTACTTCCAATCGACGGAGGATACCTTGTCACCTAGCGACTGAGTTTATGGGCCGGGCTGAAACTGCCGAGGTGTGCCGCCGGGACGGTTACAGCATCAATTCCCAAATTGGGGCTGCGCGACAGCTAGTTTGAAGCCCAGGAAATCAGATCGTCGAGGAACTTTTGCACATGCTCTGTCCGGTCCCGGCCTTTCAGAACGATAGCCTCATAAGGTTCGCTTTTCGTCCGCAAATGAACGCTCATCGGGACAACAAGCGATGCATTGGAAAAGAACTCTGCGACATCCCCGGACAGAAGCGCAACCGCATGTGGATCGCCGCGCATCAGTGAAATGGTCGTCAGGACGGACTGTGTTTCGATCAGGGATGTCGGCAGAGGCAATCCCGCTGTCCGGTATTCTCGTTCGAGCGACAGCCGCATGGGCATGCCTTCCGTGTACACGATCCAGCGCGCTTCGGACAAATCCTCCAGCGCGACTCGTGACTTTCGTATCAACGGGTTGTCCGGGCTGGTGACGACACGCAGAATCTCGTCATGAAAGGGCGTGGCGACGTAATCGTCCGGGTTTTCGCCGAAAAGGTGGCGACCAATTACAACATCCAATGCGCCCAGATCCAATTGGCGCAGCAAGGCGGCGCTGGTGTCTTCCTGTATCTCAACGGTCGATTGCGGATAGGTCTGCAAATACCGTTGAAGCGTCTCCGATACATATGGCACCGCGCCCATGATTGTGCCGACGCGCAAACGCACCCCTGATCCAGAAGACAAACTGCGGAATTCCCGTTCCATGCTGCGCATTTGTGCCAGCACGTTCTTGGCATGTCGGATTGCCATGTCACCGGCGACAGTGGATTTGAGTCCCCGGTTCGACCTGTGAAACAACATATGCCCGGATGTCTCTTCGGCCTCTTGCAGGGCTTTGGTGGCGCGCGGCTGGCTCATCCCGATCTTGTCCGCCGCCTGCTTGAGCGAGCCAGTGTCGTCGATGGCAGAGATCAAAGAGAGATGCCTGAGAGACAGCTGGCGCAGGCTTTTGCTGGGCTTCGTCACGATGAGGGGTTTCCTTTTTGTTATATGCCTATCCCAACTCATCGGATTTACAAGCCGGATTCAGTCCATATTTTCGGCGACCGAAGCAATTGGGCGCCGTGATTCTGGCGCAGACGAGGCCCGGATCGCAAATCCGGCATCTCTTTTTGGAAACAGGGAGTAGCCCATGGGGCTGATCAACTACATCACCCGAGTGCAATTCGGGTTTGGCGAACTGGCCACTCTAAAGGCAGAGCTTGCCCTGGCTGGCATTCAACGCCCCTTCATTGTCACGGACAAGGGCGTGCGCGCTCTTGGCTTTCTTGACAAGATAGAAGCCGCAATCTCGACGTCGCCTGTGGGCGTCTATGACGAGACCCCTGGCAACCCAAACGAAGCAGCGGTGCGCGCCGCGTCCGAAGCTTTCACCGCATCCAATGCAGACGGTATCATTGCCATTGGTGGTGGCTCTGCTTTGGATCTGGCCAAAGGTGTCGCAATCCTGGCGGCCCATGGCGGCGAACTGAAGACCTATGCATTGATCGAAGGCGGGCTGGAGAAGATTACCGCAAAAACCTTCCCGATGATCGCCGTTCCGACAACCTCCGGGACAGGCAGCGAGGTGGGGCGCGCGGCGATCGTCATTCTGGATGATGGCCGCAAGGTGGGTCTTTTGTCGCCCTATCTGATCCCGAAGACCGCGATCGTTGACCCGGCGCTGACCATGAGTTTGCCGCCCATGCTGACCGCGGCCACTGGGATGGACGCGATTTCGCATTGCATCGAAACCTACCTTGCCCCGTCTTTCAATCCGCCAGCGGATGGAATTGCACTGGAAGGTTTGCGCCGCAGTTGGGCGAACATTCGCAAGGCCACTGAATCCCCCGATGACAAAGACGCACGCGGCAATATGGCCATCGCCGCAACCATGGGCGCCATGGCGTTCCAAAAGGGTCTGGGATGTGTGCACAGTCTCAGCCATGCGCTTGGCGGTATTAACCCGAAATTGCATCACGGCACGCTCAACGCCGTTTTCATGCCAGCGGTCCTAAAGTTCAACCGAGCCGCGCCGACCTCGGTGTCTGAAGACAAATATGCCATCATGGCAAACGCCATGAACCTGTCCTCGGGCGATGACATCGAGATGGCCATCAAGGATATGACCGCCGCCATTGGCCTGCCCACAACACTGTCTGAAATGGGCGTCACCAAAGACCTGTTTGACCGGATCATTGCAGGTGCGCTGGCGGATCACAGCCACAAGACAAATCCAATAGATGCCAGCGCCGATGACTACATGGCAATGCTGGAAGACTCCTACTAAGCGGAAAGAGAAAGCAAGATATGACATTCACACCTCATGGAAAACATCTCATCGCCGGCGCATGGGTCGCCAATGATGCCACGTTTGACAGCAGCCCGGCCCATGGCCCCTCTCACGCGTTTTCGGTCGGCACGGTCGAATTGGTGGACCAGGCCTGTCAAGCGGCTGAGGATGCGTTTCTCAGCTATGGTAACAGCACGCGCGAAGAACGCGCCGTATTTC
This sequence comes from Marinovum sp. 2_MG-2023, assembly GCF_030548265.1. Classification (NCBI taxonomy): domain Bacteria; kingdom Pseudomonadati; phylum Pseudomonadota; class Alphaproteobacteria; order Rhodobacterales; family Roseobacteraceae; genus Marinovum; species Marinovum sp. 2_MG-2023. The sequence goes on from NZ_JAUOSD010000017.1 coordinate 67,760, forward strand.
TGGAGGCCATTGCCGACGAAATCGACGCGCGCGGCGACGCGATCACCGAGATCGGAACACAGGAAACCGGTTTGCCGGAGGCGCGCTTGCAAGGCGAACGCGGAAGAACCGTTGGCCAGCTGCGCTTGTTCGCATCGCATATCCGCGATGGTGCCTATCTGGACAAACGCCATGATGATGCGCTGCCGGATCGCGCGCCCCTGCCGCGTCCCGACCTGAAGATGGTGCAGCGGCCCATAGGTCCAGTGGCCGTGTTCGGCGCATCCAACTTTCCTCTGGCGTTCTCCACCGCTGGTGGCGACACCGCCGCCGGGCTTGCAGCGGGCTGCCCTGTCGTGGTCAAAGGCCATTCGGCCCACCCCGGCACGGGCGAGATTGTGGCCGAAGCGATCCACGCAGCCATTCAGAAGACCGGCCAGCATCCGGGCGTCTTCAGCCTGATTCAGGGCGGCAAGCGTGACGTCGGGACCAGTCTGGTGCAACATCCGCTGATCAAGGCGGTGGGTTTCACTGGCTCGCTCGGTGGTGGTCGCGCTCTGTTCGATCTCTGCGCTCAACGGCCCGAGCCTATCCCCTTCTTTGGGGAATTGGGCAGCGTGAACCCGATGTTTGTGCTGCCAGAGGCGACCAAAGCCCGCGGTGAAGCCATCGGCACCGGCTGGGCCGGGTCGCTGACCATGGGCGCGGGTCAGTTCTGTACAAACCCCGGCATTGCCGTGATTCAGAAGGGCGCGGAAGGTGACGCTATTGTCGCTGCGGCCAAAGCCGCATTGGAGGCGGTTGCCGCCCAGACCATGCTGACAGATGGCATTGCGCAAGCCTACCAAGACGGAAAATCCCGCTTTGAGGGCCGCAACGCCGTGAAGCCGGTGCTGACCAACACTGATGAAGGTCGGAACGCCTCGCCGAACCTCTACGAGACGGACGCGCAAAACTATCTTCAGGACCATGCGTTGGGGGAAGAGGTTTTTGGCCCATTGGGTCTCGTGGTCCGGGTCTCTGACGTGGAAGAGATGCTGGAACTGGCCAAAGGCTTCGAAGGCCAGCTGACCATGACATTGCACATGGATGAGGGCGACATCGAGGCCGCCAAGCCACTGGTCCCGATCATCGAACGCAAAGCCGGACGCTTGCTGGTCAATGGCTTCCCGACCGGGGTCGAGGTCGCGGATTCCATGGTTCATGGCGGCCCCTATCCCGCCTCGACAAACTTCGGCGCGACGTCCGTCGGGACGCTGGCGATCCGACGCTTCCTGCGCCCGGTCAGCTATCAAAACTTCCCGGACGCCCTTCTGCCGGAAGCTTTCTAAGAACTGCCGGTCAGATTTCTTCCAGCTGGCCGAAGCGCCCTGTCCAACGGACAGGGCGCATTTTACATTTCGCGAACAGAAATCGGCAGTTTCAGTCCGATTAATGCAACAGTCCCCTTGGGAGATACTGGCTGGCAGGTCAACGACAAGCGTGTCGAACGGCTATGGCGACGTGAGGGGCTTAAAGTGCCGATGAAACAACCGAAGAAGGGGCTGCTGTGGCTGAACGATGGGTCGTGTGTCCGGCTGCGCACTGAGTATCGTAATCACGTCTGGTCGTACGACTTCGTACACCACCGGACAGACGATGGCAGGGCATTCAGAGCACTGAACATTCTGGATGAGCACAGCCGGGAATGCCTGGCGAACCGGTGAATCGAAAGCTAAACGCGACTGAGGTCATCGACGTTCTGACAGGCCTATTTATCCTACGCGGTACTCCAGCCTACATCAGGTCGGACAACGTCCTATGCGCGGAATGACTGGCTGATTTGGTATCTGGTCTTTGTCATGCTGAAGCGTTTCAGCACGTTTGAATGTGTGTCAGTTCGCCATATTGAACCGCCCCGGGTTTACCGGAGAGTAAAACACTCAAAGGATGAGCCCCATGACGAAGAGACGATTCACCCCCGCCTCTCCGGTTGAGCTTCGCGAACGCGGTGTTCGGCTGTTTCGAGAGAACCGCGCAGATTACACCAGCGATACCGCAGCGTACCGCGCGATCGCGCCGAAGCTGGGCAGCGGGCGGGGCTGACAAGCGCCGAGAAGGATCGGATCAAGGAATTGGAGCGGGAGGTTCGTGAACTTCGCACTGCCAATGAGACCCTGAAGAAGGGTGAGACCATTTTCCGCCATTGGTCCGAGGACAATGGTCGAACGCATATTTTGCGGCGGTGGAGCTCGACCGCCCGTTCAAGCGATGATTGCCTTTGTCGACGATCACTGTGGGGTCTTTGGTGTCGGGCCGATCTGCCGCGTTCTGGGGATCGCACCTTCGACCTTCTATGCGCATAAAGCTGTCGAGCGTGACCCGGATCGGGCATCGGCACGGGCAAAGCGCGACCTGTTGGACAAAGATGCCATCAAGCGCGTCCATGAAGCCAGCCGGGGACGCTATGGCGCCCGCAAGGTTTGGCACGTCTTGCGCCTGGAGGGCCAGGACATTGCCCGCTGCACGGTGGAACGACTGATGCAGGTCTTGCAAATACAAGGCGTTGACCGGGGCAAGAAGGTGGTCACCACCAATCCCGATGCGGCCCAGCCATGCCCGGACGACAAGGTGAACCGGGCCTTCGTGGCACAGATGCCCAACCAGCTCTGGGGTCGTTCATTGCGGCGCCATTGGTCCGAGCCCAATGGGTGACGACTTCACCCATGTCTCAAGCTGGAAGGGCATGGTTTATGTGGCGTTCGTCATCGACGTCTTCGCCCGCAAGATTGTCGGCTGGCGGGTCTCAACCTCGATGACAACGGGCTTCGTGCTGGACGCTCTGAACCAGGCCATCTGCCAGCGGGCACCGTCCGAGGAGGCAATCTGATCCATCACTTCGACCGCGGGTCGAAATACCTGTCGATCAGGTACGCCGAGCGCTTGGCCGAGGCCGGGATCGACACGTCGGTCGCCGCCATCGTCTCTCGGACCGATGGCGTTCCTCGGCGGCCGTCGGGGATTCCTATGACAATGCTCTGGCCGAAAGCATCATCGGCCTGTTCAAGACCGAGGTCATCAAGTTCCTCGGCCCCTGGAAGTCGGTGGGTCAGGTCGAATGGGAAACCCTGAAATGGGTCGACTGGTACAACACCGACCGGCTGCATAGCCCTATCGCATATGTCACGCCACAAAAAGCAGAGCAGGCTTTCTACGACAGCTTGAACGAGGACGAAAAAGCAGCCTAACCATTGAACTAAAACCTCTCCGGTAAACCCGCGGCGGGTCAAACTGCAAAATGCGGCACTCTGTTTTCACGAAGGAAACTTATTCCAAGTGAGTTCCTCATCGCGCACACCTACGCGCCCTCACGTGGCACGATGGTACACTTCTGACAGCGATCCTACCAATTCTCGTACGAACAGATCCATCAACCCGGTTGAGCGCCGACCGATCCGGGTCGCGAGGACGAACTGAGAATTCAGTGCCGCCTCCTCACCCAGTAGGCATCTCAAATTGCCACGGTCCAGGCGATCCATCACAAAGTGGTCGGGAAGGTATCCTATGTAGTCCCCTGAAAGAATAAACATGGCCTGCACTTCCATATGATCTGCCAAGGTACCGACATGTGCATTTGGGAAGCGATCCAGTTCGATCAAATTCCCGTAGTTGCGGGCAACGAAGGTTTGATTTGCCACCAAGCTTTCAGAGATTTCACGATCCGGGACATCAAACAGCGCATGACCCTTCGCGCAATATAGCGAGTGCCGTTCGACATAGAGTTTGGACATTTTCACACCGGCGACAGGCCGTGTTTGCGGCATGATGGCCACATCAATATTCCCGCTTGAAACATCGGCCGCCAGCACCTGTGGGTCATCCACAGAAATCTGGATCTCAGCTTCAGGGGCCAGTCTGCGCAGCCGATTGATGATCCTTGGCAACGGAAGGCCATCAAAAGATAAGGTGTTGTCGATAATACCCAGCCGTAGGGTGCCAACCACCCGATCTCTCAAGCTGCCAATCTCGCCTTCAAAATCGTTAAGAGCAATGAAGAGTTCTGTAGATTTCTGATGAACAAGCTTCCCGCGTTCCGTCAGGCGAAACCCGCCACGACCGCGTTCACACAATGTAAACCCAAGGCGCGTTTCCAGGGCCTTCATATGGAAGCTGACCGTCGATTGAGACATGCCAAGCTCCGCCTGCGCCCCCACAAAACCGCCCCGTTCAACAACCGCGCGAAAGACGGCCAGTGATCTTAGATCTGAATTTGCGAAATTCAATACATCTAATCCTTCGATATGAAGATTAACTCATAGCTATTTTACTGATGCTTTAGAAGCCCTACGGTCAACTCAACACTGCTTTGACCATGAAATAGGGATTCCATGAAACACCTTCTCCTGACCGCCGCTGCCACCCTGATGCTGAATCCAGTTTCAGCCGTTGCCGAAGATTTGCTATCCCGCATCAAAGCGGACGGTGTCCTGACCGTTGGCACCGAAGCGCGTTTTCCACCGTTCGAATTTGTCGAGAATGGCGAGATCGTTGGCTATTCGGCGGACATCATGGAAATCCTTATGGATTCTGCATTGCCCGAGGTGGAGCTGAAGCGTCTGGATCTGCCATGGCAGGGTATTCTTCCTGGTCTTGCGGCAGAGCGTTTTGACTATGTTGTCACCTCGGTGACTGTGACGCCAGAGCGTCGCGACGCCTATTACCTGTCTGTGCCAATTGCGGATGCAACCATGGCTGTCCTTAAACGCGCAGGTGATGACAGCATTGGTGCCCCTGCTGATATGGCAGGCAAACCAGTGGGGTCACAGGCGGGTTCTGCACAATTGGCTGCTTTGGAAGGGTATGCTGACACTCTGGGTGATACGCCAAAGATTTCGACCTACACCGACTTCTCCGAAGCTTACGCCGATCTTGCCGCTGGCCGCATTGATGCCGTGGTGAACTCGCTGCCAAACCTGCTGGAAGCCGCGCGCCAACGTCCTGACATCTTTGAAGTTGTTGCGCCGACCTTTGGTGAGCCAAAGTATTTCTCTTGGGCCGGACGCACCGACGAAGACAGTGCCAGCTTGAACGCACTGTTTGACGCCGAACTGAAACGCCTGATTGAAGATGGCACTCTGGCCCAACTGCAAGAAAAGTGGTTCGGCGGTGCGATGAACCTGCCAAGCGCACTCCCTGCGCAGTAAATCGACATGCTTGATCTGCTGATCGACAACCAGGCTGTCCTGATCGAAGGCGTGCTGACAACCCTTGGGGTCAGCTTTCTTGCTATCGCGCTTGGCGCCCCCCTTGGTCTTATTCTGGCGACTGCTAGTCGCCAGAATAACGGGCTGGTGCGTCGATCAACACGAGTCTACGTTTCGTTTTGGCGGGGCACGCCAATTTTGGTGCAGCTCCTGCTGATTTTCTATCTTCTGCCAGCAATTGGCATCAACCTACCGCCAACGCTGGCTGCGGTGGTGGCGCTCGCCTGCAATACCGCTGCCTTCCAGTCTGAAATCTATCGCGCTGGACTTGCCGCTGTGCCTGAGGGCGAAGTAGAAGCCGCCCAGATGCTGGCATTGTCCCGCCGCCAAATCCTTGCGAAAATTGAAGCGCCTCAGGCCATCCGCATCATGCTGCCTGCATTGGTTGGTGAAACGCTGGCATTGGTGCGAAATTCCTCACTGATTTCCGTCATCGCCGTCACCGACCTGACACGACGTGCGCAGCAAATCGCTTCGTCTACCTTTCAGCCGCTGGACAGCTACATGATCGCATTGATCCTCTATGTCGCGATCGCCTTGGTTCTATCGGCCATTGGCATGTTGCTGGAGCGCCGCCTGAAACAACAGGAGGCGCATTGATGAGCCTTACTTCTACAGATTTAGGGCTCCTAGTTCAGGGGCTTGGTCTCACGGCATGGATGACGCTGTGGGGCACGCTTCTTGCTCTGGCGCTCGCAGTTCCCCTTGCGTTGTGCCTGCGTTCCAACCGTTTCTGGATCAGTGCACCCGCACGCATCTACGTCGAAGTGATGCGCGGGGCTCCGCTCGTTCTGTTGTTGTTTTTGCTGTATTACGGGGGGCCACAGATTGGATTGCGCCTATCTGCACCGGTGGCCGGCATTGTCGGCCTGGGCTTTTTCGGAGCTGGGGCATTCGCGGAAATCCTGCGGGCCGGCCTGAATGCAGTTCCGACCGGAGATGTCGAGGCGGCATCCATGTTGGGCATCAATCGCCTCAAATGTATTGTGCATATTGAGATCCCACAGGCCGCCCGAACCGTCATTCCACCGATCTTTGGCCAAACTATTATCCTGGTTAAAGAATCTGCCGTCTTATCCGTCATAACCATCGCCGAACTCACCAAAGCGGCCAGCGAATTGGCGACCCTCACCTTTTCTGTGCAACCGTTTATCGTCGCGGCGCTTCTGTATTGGGCGCTCGTCGAAGCAATTGCACAGGTTGGACTCGCCGCTGAGCGGCACTACCAAATAGGAGGCCACTGAGATGCCCAATACCGAACATGCCATCAGTGCCCGCAAAGTCACCAAGGCCTATGGAACCAAGACCGTTCTTCGCGATGTCGATCTGACAGTCGATGAGGGCGAGGTGGTCTGTATTATCGGCCCGTCCGGTTCAGGGAAATCCACTCTGCTGCGAACGCTTGCGTTTCTGGCCCCTCACGACGGTGGAGATATCCACATTTTCGGACGCGAGATCGGCTGGAACGGTGGCGCAGAGCAAAAGGTCAAGCAAAGTGAAAAAGAGCTGGCCGAGGCACGTGCGCCTCTGGGTATGGTCTTTCAGCACTTTCATCTATGGCCACATATGAAGGCCATCGACAACGTGGCTTTGGCGTTGAAACTGGTGCACGGAAAATCTGCTTTGGAAGCAGAGACCATTGCCTTTGATGCGTTGAAAAAGGTTGGTCTTGGCGAACATGCCTACAAACATCCCCATCAATTGTCCGGCGGTCAAAAACAACGTGTTGCCATCGCACGTGCACTTGCGGTCTCTCCCATGGCCATCCTGTTTGATGAGCCTACCTCAGCTCTGGACCCTGAACTGGTGGGGGAAGTTCTGAACGTCATGCGTGCTCTGGCCGATGACGGTATGACAATGGTGATTGTCACCCACGAAATGGGCTTCGCTGCTCAGGCGGCAAACCGTGTGGTGTTCATGGATCATGGCACCGTCGTTGAAGACGGCCCACCAGCCGAAATTTTTGGCAATCCCAAAAGCGAACGACTGCGCCAATTTTTGGAAACCTCGCGTGAGCGCGCGATCTGAACAGTGTGTCCCACCATCGGGGCGTCTTCAACAACAAGAGAAGAATAGAAATGAGCCACGGATACGAAACCGGTCGCTTGGACCTGCCTTTTGTCGGAATCGCGACGTTTGCAAAATCCCCTTATGAGCCGGATTGGTCCAGAATTGACGCCGATGTCGCCATTTTGGGTGCGCCTTTTGACTTTGGCACCCAGTGGCGTGCAGGCGCACGATTTGGCCCACGCGGCATTCGTGATGCCTCCACATTGTTCTCGTTTGGCCATGCTGGGGCTTATGATCACGAAGATGACGTGACCTATCTTGCAGACACACGGATTGTGGACATTGGTGATGCCGACATCGTGCACACCGATACCAAGAGCAGCCATGCCAATATCGAAAAAGGCGTACGCGCTATTCTGGATGCCGGCGCGTTACCGGTTGTTCTAGGCGGCGATCACTCGATCAATATTCCTTGCGTCGCTGCATTTTCGGACCAGGATCCAATCCACATCGTACAGATCGACGCCCACCTGGATTTCGTCGATGAGCGCCACGGTGTGCGCAATGGTCACGGCAACCCGATGCGCCGCGCCGCCGAGCGCCCCTGGGTCACGGGCCTGTCTCAAGTCGGTATACGCAATGTCTCTTCCACCGCTAAAGAAGGGTACGATGACGCGCGCAAAATGGGTTCAGATATCGTGTCCGTGCGCCAGTTCCGAACCATGGGCGTGGAGGCGATGCTGGAGCGCATTCCAGAGGGGAAACGTTACTATCTGACGATTGATATTGACGGATTTGATCCTTCGATTGCGCCAGGAACGGGCACACCGAGTCACGGTGGCTTCTTGTACTATGAGGTCTTGGAGTTTGTGGACGGTCTTTCCAAACGTGGGAAAATCGTTGGAATTGATCTTGTCGAAGTTGCGCCGGATTATGACCACACAGGCACAACCAGTATTCTGGCCGCACAAATTCTGCTGAATGCCATCGGTCGAATTTTTGAAAACCAGACAGAAGCGTAACACGGGGCTGGTTCTGCAGCATTCGTACACCAGGCTCAATGTACGATCTGGGCCGTTCCTGACGGTCTGAGGGCGGGGCTTGCGATGCAAGCCTCGCCGCCGCAGGTTGGCTTTGAGCCAAAAGCGACCGACGTCGCGCAGTGCGTGAAGGGCGATATTTGTAGTCCCAGTTTAGACCCAGGTCAGATGTAATCGGTCAACACTTGCAAACAGACGCATGTGGTTTGGTTCTATGCGTGCTGTTCGGCGATCACCATCCACTCCGATGATATGCGCTGTCCCAGAACTTCCACTCATGCCAAGACGCTTTTGCAAAGGCTTTCTGCATGGCGTTTCGTGTTGACGTGTCGGCGGTCTTTCCCAGAACGTCCGTTAGATCAAGCATGCCTTGAACCGAGGCCTCGAATGCTTCGCTGGCATAGGTATCAATCCAGGCGCGATAGGGATGATCTGCCGCCGCTTGTGCGTGGATCGCGGCGCCAACGCGTTGATATATCCAAAAGCATGGCAATAGCGACACGACCGCGATCGGAAACGGATCAACTGCCGCCGTGCGGATGAGAAAGCTGACGTAGTGATCGCAGGCCCGCGAGGGTGGAGTTGTCGCGAAATCTGCGGGGGAGACGCCGTATAGCCTCATGTATTCACCGTGCAACTGCCGTTCCACCGCAATCGCCCCGTTGGCGGACCCTGCCAGTCTTGCTATATTTTCTGCATCCGGCGCACGAGAGGCCGCCAGGGCGAGCGCACGTGCGAAACCTTCCAGGTAATGTGCATCCTGAATGATGTATTCACGAAACGTCTCTGGTGGCAGGGTACCTTGCGCTAATTCAGTATTGAACGGCATCGTGCGGATTGCGTCTTGGAGGTCGGCAGTCATGGACCACAGGTCTTGGGTAAAGCTCATGTCTGGTTCTCGGCTTGGGGGTGAAAATGATGAACCGGGCCGTGACCACCACCGACCGAGAGGTCGCCGGCGGCCATAATCGCACCCGTGATATAGGCCTTGGCACGACGGGCCGCGTCGGGCAGCGCGTGGGCAAACGCGATTTGTGTCGCTAACGCAGAAGATAATGTGCAGCCGGTGCCATGTGTGTTTGACGTCTCAAACCGCTCGGCAGGCAGTGCGGTTTCGCCGAGTGACGTGATCAGCAGGTCCGTCGCCATAGCACCCGCCAGATGCCCGCCTTTGATCAAAACGGCATCACAGCCCGTCGCCCTGAGCTGGAAAGCCTGGTCTCTCATCTCTTCCAGGGTTGTGGCCTCAGTCGTTTGCAAAAGGTCCGCAGCTTCGGGCAGGTTTGGCGTCAACACGCTGGCGCGCGGCAAAAGGCGTTCGCGTAGGGCCATAACGGCATCTGCCGCCAGCAACCTGTCACCGCCTTTGGCCACCATGACGGGGTCCAGCACAATGGGTACATCCAATCCTTCAAGCGCGTTCGCCACGGTTTCGATTGTCGCGACATCCCCCAGCATCCCGATCTTGATCGCGTGAATGTCGATATCCGCGCGGAGCGCGGCAATCTGGGCTGCGATCATTGGGCCGGACACCATTTCGACCGCTGTCACGCCCTTTGTGTTCTGGGCCGTCAACGCAGTGATGACCGCCATTGCGTAGCCGCCGTTGGCGGAAATCGCTTTGATGTCAGCCTGAATGCCGGCCCCGCCTGAAGGGTCCGATCCCGCAATGGTCAGGATATTGGGGATCATATGTCGCTCCATTGATCAAGAAAGCCACGGGCTGCACGTTCCGGCTCTCGCGCGCGGGAAATAGCCGATACCACTGCGATGCCTGTGCATCCCGCGCGACGCACGCTGGCCACGTCCGCTGCGGTCAGCCCGCCGATGGCCATGCAGGGCAACGCCGCCGCACGGGTGATATCCGCCAGACCATCAAAGCCCAACGGGTGGGCATGGTCGGGCTTGGAGGCTGTTGCGCGCACCGGACCGACGCCCAGATACGTGACACAATCAAGAGGGACTTCCGCCATCTGCGCCGGCGTTTCAATCGACAGTCCAAGTACAGCATCCGGCCCGATCCGCGCGCGAATTTCGGCAGGGTCGCCATCAGATTGACCGACATGCACGCCAAAACACCCCAAGGTGCAGGCGATCTCCAAACGATCATTCAAGATCAACTTCGCACCCAAAGGATCAAGCCGCGCGCGCAGGGCCTTTGCAAGATCGGCAAAACCTGCGTCGTCAAGTGTCTTATGGCGCAACTGAACCCAGACCGCCCCACCGCGCGCGGCCTGTTCGGCTTGATCCACAATGGGCAACGGTGCATCGGCATCGGTGATGAAGCAAAGGGGCGGGATCATGCGGCCTCGATCCGCGCCATTGCATCCAGCTCGTCGCCGGTCATTGCGAACAAGGCATCCAGAAACGCCACCTGAAAACTGCCGGGACCACGGGCAGTTTGCGCCGCCACTTCGCCTGCGGCACCGTAATAGGCCAGCGCGGAAACTGTTGCCTGAAACGGTGGGGCAACTGCGCAAAACGCGGCCACAACGCCCGTCAACGAACACCCCAAAGCAGTGACGCGGGGCATCATCGGATCGCCGTTCGCGATACGTGCTGACTGTGTACCATCCGTGACGAAATCGACCTCTCCTGTCACCGCCACAACGGCGTTTGTGCGTATTGCCAGATCACGCGCGGCAATCTCGGCGGCAGAGACGGGATCAGCGGCATCGGCACCTCGTCCCTGCGCCGAAGCGCCTGACAAGGCGAGAATTTCAGACGCGTTCCCGCGGATCACCGTTGGGCCCAATGCCAGCAAGCGTGTGCCAAGCTCGCGTCTCAACTCTGTCGCGCCCACGGCAACAGGGTCCAGAACCCACGGTTTTCCATTTTCACCAGCCGCCTTGGCCGCGATCTGCATGCAGGCGGCCCATTCATCATCAAGTGTGCCAATGTTAATGCTCAACGAAGACGCCAGGCCTGCGAATTCAGCGGCCTCGCCCCGCGCATGGGCCATGGCAGGCGAGGCCCCCGCCGCCTGCATGATGTTGGCCATCACATTCATGGCCACATAGTTGGTTATGTTTTGCACCAGCGGTGCCGCCGCACGCATGGCGTTCAGATCGTGTGAAGGTTGGTTCATATGCATCCCTTTCTAAGACGAAGGGAATCGGTTTGACCCAATTAATCACAGGGGCAAACACAACTTCCTACGCCGGTATGAGCCGGTTCAGGTTCAAAGGGTACGTCTCAACCCGACCGATGCCGGATGCCCCTGTTGTGCGCTTGATGCTAACGATTTCGGTTCTAGTGTCAAATGCAGAGTAAAATTCGACCTCAGCATAAAGCCAATCAAAACCAGCCCATTATTCAAAACGGACCGAGGTCGGTAATGTCCGCTATCTCCCTGCTGGCGATGCCTTTGCCATATCCACAAAAGCTCTGAGCCGACGCGTCATATTGCGTTTGCTGCGATAGTTCAGAGAGTATCGCGGCAATTGAACGAGGTGATCGCTTAACACTTCGGTCAAGCCATCTTCGCCCAGATGTGGCACGGCAATTTCTCGATAAAGGTAGGCCAACCCAAGCCCTTGCTTTGCATAGTGGACCAAGGACCGCATATCGTTCGCCACCATCCGTGGTTTCGGTTGCATCGTATAGGCCCCGTCCGGCCCATCAAAGCCCCAGGGCGCGTTTTGTCCTCCCATACCGAAGGCGTAGCAAATCGCGTCATGATTCAAGATGTCCTTCGGCTCTTCCGGCCTGCCGTTCTCGTCCAGATATTGCGGCGATGCGACAATGGTCATTGCCAACTCTGGCCCGACCGGTACGGCGTGGGTGTCTGGCCCAAGCAGCGTATTCGACCGAATGGCCGCATCAACGCCGGACGCAAGAAGGTCAACTTTCTTGTCGTCATAAATGAGCTCAACATTGACGCCCGGATACTCAAGCGCAAACCGCGCGACCAGATCATCCAGAAAGAACGGACCTGCGCTATACGGGGCTGTCAGGCGAAGAGTGCCCGTGACTTCATCCTTCTGTTCATCCAAGTCATTCATCGCCCCTTCAAGCTCGATGATTGCCGGAAGGCTTTTTGCGTAGAACTGTTCGCCAATGGGTGTGAGTGCAACCGACCGAGATGATCGCTCCAATAGCCGGACGCCAAGACGATCCTCAAATCGTTGCACAGCTTCGCTAACCGATGCCGGGGCCAATTGAAGGTGTTCTGCTGCCGCGCGGAAACCGCCGCGCCGCGCCACTTCAACAAAGACGCGGATATCGCCAAAACCATCACGGGCCATTGTTCGATTTTCCGATCACTAAGTTAGGTATTAGGTGGGTTATCCTTACGGTAGCAGCGTCATAAGTTCTCAGCAAGACACAAAACGAGGACAAACCAATGGCGCAGATCACCGAGATTTTCATTCTCAAGATGAAAGATGACCCACAAGTCGATGCGATCCGCGAAGCTGCCCGCAAAGACTTTGTCGCCCTTGATGGCGTGACATCATGGGAAACCTTGGTGACGACAGATGAATCTCGCAAAACCCTCTATGCAGACATCTTCACATTTCCAGATCACGAGACAGCCAAGCGGGTGACGCCGGAGTTCGCCAAACGTCCTGCGACCCAGGCTTTCCTTGGTCAAATCGAAGAAATCGTCGTTGGCCAATTCTTCACTGCCTATCAACCCAAACCATCGGAGTAAGACAATGACTGTACGTGACGAAATCCAAGCCGCAATTAATGAGTGGAACAATGGCCTCGACAGCGGGGACATCGAGCGCATGGTGGCGTCCTGCCATCCGGACGTTATGACCATCAACGAACGCCAGCCTGTCACAGTTGGCACGCAAGCCATTCGCGACAAGTACAGCCCGCGCATCGCAGCCGCTGAAATCACCTCGGGCTATGATATCGAAGAACTTCAGGACTATGGCGATACCGTCATCGTGTCCGGTCGCTTCTACGGCACGATGAAAATGCGCGATTCCGGCGAGGTCAAAAGCCCCGAAGGCCGGTTGGTACTTGGCTACAAACGCGATGAAACGGGCGCGTGGAAGATGTTCCTCGACATGGACAACAACGGCCCGACCTAAGGCTCCACTGATCGCGCCAATGGCGCTGCGCCTATCGTCGCTTTCGCTGTCGTGCTCTGCATTGCCCAGCCAAGATATTTGCGGAGCGTTTTCCGCCAGACGTGACCCGGCCGCATTCGCGGCGCAGGTCGCGCCCTCAGGGGCTGGTGCGTCACCGCGGCCTGGCTCTTGGTGGACGCCCCGCGCAGGCGCTTGCAAGACGGCTTGTGTTGCCGGTGAGCAAAGACACGTTTCTGCGCAGAGTTCGGGCTCCGGCGTGACTACGCCGCCGTTGCCGCCGCCTTGCGAGAACCATGGTCGAATGGGCAGATGTATGGTCGCGCGAACATCGATCTGCTCAGGGCCCGCCCCGTCACCGCATCACAATCAGCAAAGTGCATCGACTCTGAGTCAGAGCTCAAAATTGCACGCCTGTTCACAAACAGCGCGTTCGCGGACTTTGGAGGAATACTTGTTCGTTGTCTTGCTCATGATTCTCCATCCTACTCAAGAGTTGGAGCCACCGGCAAACCCAGCGCGGTTCAAACAGCCCCCCTTTCCCCTAGGCCAACAGGCAATGATGTAGGCGCGCTTAAACAGCCGCGGAAATCTGGATATGGCGACCGTCCGTCAGCCCTTGTACTTTCTCCACGATGGAGGCGGCATCAATCCCGTGATGTTTGTAGAGATCGCCGATTGTCCCGGTTTGACCAAAGTGCTCCACACCCAGTGAAATGGTCTGATGACCGGCCACTCCACCCAGCCAGGCTAGTGTCGCAGGATGGCCATCAATCGCCGAGACGATCTTGCAGTGAGGGGGTAGGTCTCCCATAAGTGTTTCGATATGTGACTTTGCCCGGTAGTTACCCCGCGACCGCGCGCGTTGCGCAGCCGTCCAACCTGCATTCAACCTGTCTGCCGAGGTCACGGCCAGAACGCCAATGTCGCGTCGTCCTTCGCCGATCATTCCCGCCGCCTTGATCGCTTCAGAGGCCACCGCACCCTGATAGGCTATCACAACTTCGCAGTTCGGCCCGGGTTTGCGCAGCCAGTAGGCCCCATCAATGGCACCTTGCCGGAAGGCATCGTCGTGACGTTTGCCAGGCTGCTCAATCGGGTTTGTCGTCAGGCGTAGATAGATGCTGCCGCCGGTCTCATCCCTAAGCCATGTGCGCTCATCCGGATCGCCTTCGCCGTCGCGCTGCATATAGTCAAAGGCCCATTCCATGATCACGGCCAGTTCATCAGCAAAGGCCGGCTCAAAGCTCGCGAGACCATCCTGACTCATGCCGGTCAGTGGTGTTCCGATGGACTGGTGCGCACCGCCTTCGGGCGCAAGCGTTACGCCCGAAGGCGTGCCCACGATCATGAACCGCGCGTCCTGGTAACAGGCATAGTTCAGCGCATCGAGACCACGATGCACGAACGGGTCATAAACCGTGCCGATGGGCAAAAGGCGCTTGCCAAAGAGCGAATGAGACAAACCTGCGGCCCCTAAAAGCAGGAACAGGTTCATTTCGGCGATGCCAAGCTCGATATGCTGTCCTTCCGGTGTGAAGGCCCATTTCGCCGTGGAAGGGATGCGGTGTTCGATGAAGGCGTCCGCCTGTTCCGCGCGTGCAAACAGCTTGCGACGATTGACCCAGGACGCCAAGCCAGTCGTGCCCGTCACATCCGGCGATGTGGTCACGATCCGTGCGGCCAAATCGCTGTCGCCCTTGGACAGATCATCAAGGATCTTACCGAAGGCAGCCTGAGTGGAGATTTCGCGGTCGCTGCTGAAGTCGATTGCAGGAACGGCAACCTTGGCATCGTTGAAACGGCGCGGTCCGTCGGCGAAAAAGGAAACATCTTTGAGGAAGGCCTCAATCGCCGCGACGTCCTTCACGCCTGCAAGGCGGTCCCATTCCTGACCCACGGCCACACCCATGTGCTTTTGCCACTCAGCGAACTGGGTTTTGTTCATAAGGCCGCCGTGGTTGTCTTTGTGCCCGGCGATGGGCGTGCCCCAGCCCTTGATCGTGTAGGCCAAAAAACAGGTCGGGCGGTCGTGGTCAATGGCATCGAAGGTGTCTGCCATCGTGGAGACGCAGTTCCCACCAAGGTTTTCCATTAGCGCAGCCAATTCGTCATCGCTGCGGCGGTCGATCAGAGATGAAAGGTCTCCCTGATCGCCCAGATCATCCATAAGCCGTTTGCGCCAGACAGCGCCGCCCATGAAGGTCAGTGCGGAATATTCCTGATTGGGGCAGGCATCGATCCAGTCGCGCAGCTTGTCACCGCCCGGTTCCTCAAAGGCCGCGCGTTGCAAAGCGCCATGTTTGACGCGCACCACATCCCAGCCGAAGGCATCAAAGATCTTTTCGATACGTTCAAACAGCCCTTCGCGCACGATCCCGTCCAGCGACTGACGATTGTAGTCGATGATCCACCATGTGTTGCGCAGGTCATTCTTCCAGCCCTCTTGCAGGGCTTCATAGATGTTGCCCTCATCCAGCTCCGCATCGCCAACCAGGGCAACCATGCGCCCCATTGGCGCGCCTTTGCCCCACTCCTTGGCCGCGATGTAGTCCTGAATGATGGAGGCAAAGGACGTGATCGCCACGCCAAGGCCAACGGACCCAGTGGAGAAATCCACATCATCGATATCCTTGGTGCGCGAGGGATAGCTTTGCACACCCCCCAAACCCCGGAAGTTTTCCATCTTCTCGCGGGTCTGGTTGCCCATCAGGTATTGCGCAGCATGAAACACGGGCGACGCGTGGGGTTTGACAGCCACCCGGTCTTCGGGCCGCAGGGCTGAGAAATAGAGCGCCGTCATGATAGACACCATGGACGCCGACGAGGCCTGGTGCCCGCCGATCTTGATCCCGTCGACCTTGGGCCGGATATGGTTGGCGTGGTGGATCATCCAATGCGAATGCCACAGCAACAGTTGTTCTACGGTCTTCAGATGGGTGCGCGAAACGGTCATGGCGGGACTCCCGGTCGGGTCTTAGTCTTTGATCTGGCTCACAACGATATCGCCTGACAAAGAGACAGGATTGATAATCGTCTGGGCATTCGGGCTGTGTTTGACGGCCTTCTTGTGAAGCTCTTCAAACTGTTCGGGTGTGCCATCACCGGTCACATGGATCGTGTAACGGATTTCCGGGAAGCCCACGGGCGCGTTGGTGCCGAGCCCCATGAAACCACGCAGGTCCAGCGTGCCGTCAAAGTCGATTTTCACGGATTCAAGCTGGATGCCTTCGGTTGTCGCACCGGCAACAAAGGCCACCATCATGCAAGAACCGAGGCCCGAAAGCAGTAGCTCCTGCGGGTTTGGCCCATGATTGTTGCCCATCAACTGGCGCGGTTCATCCGCCTTCCAGACAAAGGAACGGCTGACCTTGTGGGGCCCGACCAACATCGGCTTGGTCGAGGTGCGCGCGCGCGTGCCGCTTTCCCAGTCGATCTCAATACCATAGCTCATCAGGCCTTCTTCGGGGTTGGCTGCGACTTCATTGACGAACTCGCTGAGGGCGGCGGTGGGGATGGAGTTGCGCATTATGCGGCACCTTTCATATCTGTAACGGCGTTCAGGGCCTGGTCGAAATCGGCGATCAGATCGTCAGCGTCTTCGATGCCGACCGAGAGCCGGACACAGCCGGGATGGATGCCGATGTCCGCGCGTTGCCGGGCGGTCATGCTGGCCTGTGAAGAGTTGAATGGCAGGCTGATCAGGCTTTCGATGCCGCCCAGACTTGTGGCTTGTTTGGGCAAATGCAGATGATCCAGAAGACGCAGTGCCGCCTGATCGCCCCCTTTGACAAAGAAGGTCACGTTGCCGGTGCCCATCTTCATCAGCTCTTTGGCACGGGCGTGATCGGGGTGGCTGGGCAGCATCGGGTACAGCACCTTGTCCACGCCGGGGTGTGTCTCAAGGAACTTTGCCAGCGCCGTTGCGCTTTGTTCATGCGCGCGCATCCGGATGTCGAGTGTCTTGATCCCCCGTTCCAGCAAGAATGCCGCGTGCGGGTCAAGCTGGCCGCCGTAGTTCAACAAGCGCGGCCAGATCATATCAACCAGCTTGCGCGGCCCACAGACCACGCCTGCAATCAGATCGGAATGGCCGTTGAGGTATTTCGAGGCGGAATGCACAACCAGATCGACGCCCATTTCCAGCGGCTTCATCACCGGAGGCGGGGCAAAGGTCGAATCCATGATCAGGCGTAGATTGTGCCGACGCGCGATGTCCACCAGGGCAGGGATGTCCACAACCTTGAGCACGGGATTTGTGATCGTCTCGAAATACAGGATCTGGGTGTTGGGCTGGATTGCGGCCTCGATGGCCTGGATGTCGTAGCTGTCAACGAGGGTTGCGGACATGCCAAGTGACGGGAATTCCTGATTGAACAGGTTGTAGGTGCCGCCATAAAGGTCACTGGCCGCGACAACATGCGCGCCCTTGTCGACCAGGGCCAGAACCGCTGCAGAAATCGCCGCCATGCCGGAACTGAACACCAGCGCGCTTTCGGCACCTTCCAATGCAGCAAGCTTTTCCTGCACGGCCCATTGTGACGGGTTGCCATAGCGGGTGTAGATAAACCGGTCGCGCCCGAAGCCTTCTTCGATCGACCCATAGGTTTCTTCATGCAAGATGAATGTCGAGGTTTGATAGATCGGAGTGCCAACTGCGCCGGTACGCGGATCGTCATGGGTGCCTGCATGTACCGCCTTGGTGGACATGCCCATGCCGCCCATCGGATGCGCCGCAAGGAATGGCCCGGACTTTCGTGACCGGTCAAGGTCATTGATCCATCCGCCGGCAAGGCGGGTAGATGATTGGCTGGTGGCATCGCCATATAGCGGTTTCTTGGTCATTTTTGTCTCCCGTTCTGGGGTGGCTCAGGCGGCAATCGCGTTGTGCTGGGACAAGGCAGTCATCAAATCGTCGATAATGTCATCAGCGGCTTCCAGACCCACTGAAAGACGCACCAACCCTTCGGCGATGCCATGTTCTGCACGCTCTTCGGGGGAGTATGTGGAATGGGTCATGCTGGCGGGGTGCTGGATCAGGCTTTCAGCGTCGCCCAGGCTGACGGCGCGCTGGATCAGCTTCAGGCGGTTCATCATAGCGATGCCACCTGCTTTGCCGCCTTTGACCTCAAAGGGGATCATGCCGCCGAAATCCGACATCTGCCTGCGGGCAAGTGCCGCCTGCGGAAAGGAGTCGAGCCCCGGATATGAGACATTCAACACGGCCGGATGCGCCAGCAAGGCTTCGGCGACTTTGCGGGCGGACTGGCAATGGCGCTCCACGCGCAGCTCGAGCGTTTTGAGGCCCCGCAAGATGAGCATCGCCGTCAGCGGTGCCATCACCGCGCCGGTCATGTCCTTCAGACCAACAAGCCGCACCTGCTGCATATCTTCGGCGGATCCGACAATCAGCCCCGCCACCAGATCGCCGTGCCCCCCAAGGTATTTGGTTGCGGAGTGCAGCACGATATCCGCGCCATGTTCCAGCGGGCGGGTCAGGACCGGTGTGGCATAGGTGTTATCGACGATGACACGCGCGCCGGCCGAATGCGCGATCGCAGAGACCGCAGCGATATCGACAAGGCGGTTGTTGGGATTGGCCGGTGTTTCGAAATACACGATCTTGGTACGGGGGGAAATCGCCGCCTCAAGGTTCGCTGGGTCCGTCATATCAACCGGTTTGACCGTCACGTTGAACCTGGTCAGGCCATGGCTAAGGAAGGCAAAGGTGCAGCCATAAAGGGTCTTGTCGATGATGACTTCGTCACCCGCTTCAATGAAGGTCCAGAAGACCGAACTAATCGCCCCCATGCCTGACGCAGTTGCAAGGCCGGCTTCGGCCCCTTCGAGGTTCGCAATACGCTTTTCAAGCTGGTCGAGGGTCGGGTTGGAAATGCGGCTGTAAAAATGCCCTTCCTGTTCACCTGCAAACATCTGTCCGCCGGCCTGGGCCGTTTCAAAGGTGAACGTCGATGTCATATAGACCGGCGGGTTCAACGCGCCTTGGTGTTCACGGGCGTCGTATCCATGGTGGATCGCGCGTGTGGAAAAGCCAGCAGTCTCGTTTTTCATTCTCACCACTCTCCTTAGCTAAGGGTAGATTGGGATAGGTCAGCGGGCATTTGGTTGCTAAGGTGACCCCTGTGAGAAGTGAATTTGGAATAATATGCCAAAACATCCGAAAATTGACCGCACAGATCGCAAAATGATCCGCGCCCTGCAAAAGAATGGTCGAATGACGAATCTGGAGCTGGCTGAAAGCGTGAACCTGTCGCCCTCACCCTGCCTGCGCCGGCTGCGCAATCTTGAAAAGAACAAGGTGATCCAGGGCTATAGCGTGGACGTGGATCCGGCCGCTTACGGGCTTCCTGTTACGATCTTTGTGCGGGTTGCGCTTGATGGTCACACGGGTGATATCGTTGGTCAATTCGAGGCAGAAGTGCGCAGCATTCCCGAAGTATTGGAATGCTATGTTATGACTGGTGCTGCGGATTATTTGCTGCGCGTTGTTGCATCAGATCTTGAAGACTACGAACGTTTTGTCAGACAGCGTCTGCACAAGATCGGCCACATCAGGTCAATCGACACGAGCTTTGTATATGGGGTGGTCAAACACGCCCATGTCTTTCCCGAAATCGAAGCTTAACCGAACCCGCCGATACGGCGGCGTGCGATACGATCCGTCAGACGCTCTCTTCGAGGGAAATTCGCCAATGCGTGTTTGATCTCGTCAGCCGTGGTCAGCTCTTTCAGCCAGCTGTCGCCCGCGATGATTTCTGCGTAATGCGGAATCTGGAGCAGGCGATCGACCGGTGCTTCGTCAATGCGCATCGTGAAATAGCCGATCTGATGATAATACATCGTGCGCGCTCTGACCAAGGCCGACATCGGGTCGTGTCCAAAACCCTCGAAAACCCATTGATAAAGCGAGATACGTTTGCGATCGATAAACCGCAGGGTGCGCGCGGCCAGCTTTGATGTCTTGCCCCATTCGCGAATAGCAACATCAAATTGCGCGTCGAACTGCGGGCTTAGAACCCAGACATAGGCGAGGGCAAGATATTGCGCTTTGGGATCATCTGCGGCTTCTTCAAGTACATCCAGAAAGGGATGAACATTGGTCGCCAGCCATTCCTTAAGCAAAGCCCGATAAAGCGCATCCCGGTTTTTGAAATGCCAGTAGAAGCTTCCCGGAGTCACGCCCAGCTTACGCGCTATCGGTTCAATTTTGACCGCGGATATTCCACGTTTGATAATCATGTTCCGCGCTTGGGCGATCCAGTCTTCGGCAGAGATCGAACCTGCCTTCGGGGCTCTCTTCTTTTCGCTCAATCTACTGTCCGTTCATTTGTTTGGCTCTTTAACTTACTCTTGCATTTTCACGTTTGGTGCCAGTTCGTTTCTGCTCCAGATCAGCATATGCAGCGGGCTTGTCCAAAAGACCAACAAGCGCAGAAATCTGGCGGGCCAGCATTTCCCACAGCGATTCCAGATGCGCAGAGCGGATGTGGATCCGGTAGTTGTTCGGCTTCTCGTGTTGATAAAGTAATATGCCGAACCCGTGCCATAGCCGCGAGACTGAGGGAGAGGGCAGGTTGCTGTCAAATTCCGTTCCGGTCGCGATCACCCGCTCTGCGTTTGGTCCCAAAAGGGAGATCACGCAATAGGCCGCTGTCATGTCCGAAACGGCAACGTTGTGTTTGTCGTTCCAGCCATCGGTCAAAGCGGGACCATTAACAACGACGATGCGGTCACGCCTTTGGCGGACCGCGTAGGTGTCTCCGGTTGCAATATCCGGCCCACTTCCGGCTGCGGTATCAAGGCCGCATGCCGAAAGGCAATCATTGAAGGCACCACTAATGACGGTCTGCTGCTGCAGCTTGATAACCTGGGCCTGAACCCCCTGACCAAAGAGCGGCGCGCGCCCGTCACCCTGAAGGGGGGGCCATCTGTTTCGATCGTCACGCATCTATTCGTGTTCCTTCTTGGTCAAATGCACAGGAGGATTCCACCGTGGCCTGCCACGATTTTCCCATATGCCAAACAGTTACTGTTTGTCCGACGGCGTCCATTCCGCCGCTCATCAATGCGAGCGCCACAGGTTTGCCAATCGCCGGGCTGTCATGGCTGGTCGTGACATAACCAAGGGACTTTTTCTTGCCTTTGGCATCCGCAACAATATGAGCGCCAACCGGCAATGGGGCATGACCCGCGTCAACGCCCAGACCCACCAGTTGCTTGCGGTCGCTTCGATTGGCGTTTTCTGTGTGCAGGCTACGGTCGCCAACAAATGCCGCTGATTTCTTGAGGCGCGGCGCAGCGAAGCCAAGATCGTGTGGCATGGTTTCCCCGTCGGTATCTTTACCAACAAGGATATACCCTTTTTCGGCCCGAAGGATGGTCAGCGCCTCCGCCCCGACAGGACCGGCACCGAGTGGCTTGCCGATGCGGATGGTTTGTTTCCAAAGCGCCGCGACGAGCGTGCTGCGAACGGATACTTCGTAACTTGTATCCCCTGTAAAGCTTACACGCGCTACGCGTGCTTCCTGGCCCTGAAATGTGCCGAATTTCAACGACATATGCGGAAAATCATCCAGTGTTTCCAGAACCCCCAATTCGGTTACGATCTGCTTTGCCTTGGGGCCTGCCACGGTGACCGTTGACCAGTTTTGCGTGGCGTCATGGATATGGACACGGTCAGGATCAAAGCTGTCTTGTCGCCAGTTTTCCAGATGCGCCATAACCGCATCCGCATGAGAGGACGAACAGGAAATGATGAACCTTGTGTCATCGACACAGGCCATAACCCCGTCATCAAAAACCAATCCCGATTCCGTCAGCATGAACCCATAGCGGATACGCCCGGATTTCAGGTTCGACATCGTATTGTAATAGACGAAATTGACGAAAGCGCGGGCATCCGGCCCGATGACTTCGATTGTGCCAAGGGCGGAACCATCCATGATCGCGGCAGCGTCGCGTGCTGTTTTGTGCTCGCGGGCAACGGCGGTTGCCTCGTCCGGACCGCCATACCACGCGGGGCGCAGCCAGCCGCCGTATTCGCCCAATGCAGCGTCAAGCGCGCGGTGTTCGGGTTCCAGGGCCAACCGTTTCAGCGGTGCCAGCTGGCGATTGCGCTTGGCACCACAATAGGCCTCAAGCGGCACCGGCACAAAGGGCGGGCGGAATGTGGTTGTTCCGACTTCGGGAATGGACTGACCCTTCAGTTCGGCCATCGCTGAAAGGCCCGCAATATTTGAGGTCTTGCCCTGATCGCCCGCCATGCCAAGGGTCGTGTAGCGTTTGAGATGCTCGACCGAGACCATGTTTTCGCGGTGCGCCAGCGTGATGTCCTTGAGGGTCACATCATGTTGGAAATCGACCCACTGGCGTTTGGAGCCGAATGCCTCCGGTAGCATGGCCGGTATGTCATAGGCCGCGCGCGGCGGGGCGGGTGTATCCAATGCGGCGCTTTGGGCTTCTTCCAGTGTGGCGGTCAGATCAAATGTACCGTTGGCGGCACCGATCACCTGCATCCAATCAGGGCCAGTGGAGGGCACAAAGGTCTGTCGCCCCGCGTCCCAGTCCAGCTTGCCCCCTGCATGACGCCACAGGTGGATGACCGGCGTCAGACCGGCAGAGGCAAGGATGGTATCGCAGCTGTGCAACTGCCCGTTCAGCCGAAGGCCTTTGAGGGTTTTGGAGCCGATGGCCTCAGCCTTTTTGCCCGACGCATCCAGCAAGGTGACATTGGCCCCGGCATCGCCCAAGACGTTTGAGAGCGTCTCGGCCTCTGGTCGGTTTGTCAGAACTGCGATTTCCTTGCCAACCAGAACGCCATATCGGGCAAGATACTCTGCGCCCGCTTCCAACGACATAACGCCGGGGCGGTCGTTGTTGGCAAAGGTCACAGGCCGGTCTATGGCCCCTGTCGCAAGAATCAACTTTCGCGGGCGCAGCTTGCGCACGACGGGCGCGGTGCCAAGGCCGCGTTCCGTCACCACAGAAACCGCATTGTGATCGTAAATACCGGTGGCTGTCGTGTTCGCCAGAACCCGGCCTCCTGCTTTTTGGATCGCGTTTAACTTCTCTGCAACCCACTCATCCGCGGGTTGCCCGAGCGTTTCGCCGTTGCGGTAAACACTGCCGCCGAAATCTGCGTGGTCGTCGATCAGCAGAACGGATTGTCCGGCTTCGGACGCGGCCGATGCTGCTGCCAGACCGGCGACACCGCCGCCGACCACAAGCGTTTCGCAAGTATCGTGCATGATCAGCGACTGGAAATTCTCCTGCACCTCGTCGCTGAGCGTGCCAAGACCGGCCAGTTTGCGGATCGCGGGTTCAAACAGGTGCCAGTTGGGCCACATGAACATCTTGTAGTAGAAACCTGCGGGCAAAAACCGCTGTGCCAGATCAAGCACGCCTTTCACATCATTCTGTGCCGTTGGCCATGCGTTGACAGAGCGCACCCGCATCCCTTCTGCAAGGCGGGTTGTGGTCGCCTGACAGTTGGGAAAGGACACATCGCCCACGCGGATATCAACAATCGCGTTGGGATCATCAAACCATGCGCCCCAAACGCTGCGGGGGCGGTGATATTTGAAACTGCGGCCAAGGATACGCACCCCTGACGCCAGCAGCGCCGAGGCAACCGTGTCGCCTTCGAAACCGGTGTAGGATTGACCATCGTAGCTGAAAGAAATCGCCTTGCTGCGATCGACAAGCCCAGTGCGGGTGATGCGCCGTCCGCTCATGCGTTTTCCTTTCTCATCTGGGTTGTGTCCAGGACTTCCATGGTCGCGGTGTCGCGGGTCATGACGAAGTATTCCTGACAGGTCGTGTGCACCCAGATTTCGCTGGATGCGCCTTTGGGGTTCTCTGCAAGAAAGAGGTAGTCCGCCCAGTCACCATCGCTGATGTCCTTCGTCGTGTCGGGGCGGGTTTTTCCGGCTTCGCCCGCGAAATGGAATTCGCGTTCGTCGCGCGGGCCGCAAAAGGGGCAAGGAAATATTTGCATTCTTGTCTCTTTGTCAGTGGGCGATGCCGGAACCGGCAGCCTCATCAATCAGTTGGCCGCGCCGGAACCGGTCGGGATCGAAGGGGCGGCTGATGTCGTGGTGGGCACCATTGGCCAGCAAATGCGCAAACAGATAGCCGCCTGCGGGAATCGCCTTGAACCCGCCGGTTCCCCAGCCGCAGTTGACGAAAATGCCGTCGGTGCCCGATGGGCCGATCAGCGGAGAGCTATCGGGGCTGACATCCACAATCCCGGCCCAGTGGCGCAGGAGTTTGACCTTGGCGAGGGCAGGGGCCATGTCGATGATGCCCCCAAGCACGGCCTCTTGAACCGGCGTGTTGCCCCGCTGTGCATAAGAAGGGATACGGTCCAGCCCGCCACCGATCACCAGCCCGCCTTTGTCGGATTGGCTAAAGTAGCTTCCTGTCATCGGCGAGAAAGCAACCGTATCCATCACCGGCTTGATCGCTTCGGTGACGAAGGCTTGCAGCGCATAGGATTCCAGCGGCAGTTTGTATCCGCCCATCTGTGCCAGAACGGAAGAATGCCCCGCTGTTGCGACACCGACGCGCCCTGCGCGGATCACCCCCTGGGTTGTTTCCACGCCTTTGCATTGCCCGCCTTCGATGACAAAACCCGTGACCTCGCAGTTCTGGATAATATCAACGCCATAACGATCTGCAGCACGGGCATAACCCCATGCGACCGCATCGTGGCGCCCTGTGCCGCCGCGCCCTTGCCAGATGGCACCGTGGATCGGATAGCGCGCATCGTCACGATAGTTCAGGATCGGTGCTTTCTTTTTGACATCCTTAATGTCCAAAAGTTCCGCATCCGCACCATTCAGCTTCATGGCATTCACGGTTCTGGCGGCAATCTCCATCTCCGCTTCGGAATGGGACAGCACCATCATCCCGCGCTGCGAGAACATCACATTGTAGTTGATGTCGCGCGACAGGCCTTCATACAGCCGCACGGATAAATCATAGAGATCGGTGCTTTCGGGATAGAAGTAGTTTGAGCGGATAACAGTGGTATTGCGCCCTGTGTTCCCGCCGCCAAGCCATCCTTTTTCAATGACGGCAACGCGTTTCACCCCGTGGTTTTTGGCGAGGTAATAGGCGGTGGCCAACCCATGCCCGCCACCGCCGACGATCACCACGTCATACTCGGCTTTCGGGGTCGGGCTGCGCCAGAGCGGTGCCCAGCCCGTATGCCCCTTAAGACCTTCTTTCAGAACGCTGAATGCTGAAAAGTGTCGTGTCATCAGTTCCTCTATCTATTAGCCGAGCAACAGGTCGGGGAGCCACAGCGCCACACCGGGCACGAAGGTGGTCAAGGCAAGCGTTGGCAGCCATGCGAAGATGATAAAGATCATGGTCGGGCCAAGCATTTTCTGCACCGGCGCACCGGTTACCCGCGCACCAAGAAACAACAGGGGCGCAGTGGGGGGCGTGATGTTCCCCATCCCAAGGTTCACCCCGAGGATCGCCGCGAAATGGATAGGGTCCACGCCCACGCTTTTGGCAATAGGCAACAGCAATGTCGCACTCAGGATCAATCCGCTGAAGTCATCCATGATCATACCGATCAGGATCATGGTCAGGTTGATCATCAACAACACCACAATCGGGTTTTTCGAAATTGAGAAAATCAGTTCTTCTGCCAGTCCGGGGATGTCTTCAAAGATAAGAAAACGGCTGACGATCAGCACCATAAAGATCATCACCATGACCACACCGATGGTCACGGATGACTCTTTGAGAGTTTCCATAAAGATCTTCCAGTTCAGCCCTTTGTAGACAAAGAACCCGATCGGGATGGCATAGATAACCGCGACACCGGCGGCTTCTGTTGGCGTCATGATCCCGCCATAGATGCCGCCCAGAATAATGATCGGCATCATAAGCGCAGGAAAGGCCACAAGGGTTTTCTTGCTGAAGGCTTTGACGAATTGTTCCTGATGCACCGGCAGGATGATCCCTGTCTGTTTACGCATCATGATGAGATTGATTACAACCAGAAGCGACGCCACGATAATGCCGGGCACAACGGTTGCCAGGAAACATTTCAGCACGGATTGCTGGGTGAGCCATGCATAGATCAGCTGCGCCGAACTGGGTGGAATAAGTAGGCCGAGGGGGCTTGCTGCTACCAAAAGCGCGGCCGAAAATCCTTCGGGGTAATTTGCGCGGCGAAGATGCGGCATCATTACTGCGCCGATACAGGTCAACGTGGCAGCGCCACTGCCTGAAATCGCACCGAACATCGCACTGGCAACAACAGAGGCCCCCGAAAGGCCCCCGCGAATACGACCCAGCAGCATTTCGGCAAGATCAACAATTGGCGCGGCAATGCGGCCGTTCTTCATGATGTCGCCCGCAAGGATAAACAGCGGGATCACGAGGATCACAACCGTGTTCAGCTTCCAATGGCCCGTTGGCAGGAAACCGGACACATCATGACCGCCCGTATAGGCCAGAAATATCAGCACCCCGCCAAAGGCCAGCGGCACGGAAATGCCTGCAAAAAGCAGCACACAGACCAGCACGACAGATAAAGCGATAATCATAGATCGGCCTCCCTTTGGATGCGCTGTTCTTCGGCGTTTGCCTCAAGCTGTTTGGCAAAGGCATCAACGCCGAGTTTCAGTAGCACGTAGAGGTGAAGCGCGCTGTAGAGCGCCATGAACACAAGGCCCATGAAAATACCCAGACGCGGGACAAAGAAGGGAATGCGCAGTGCAATTGTGGTCTGCCATTGCGGGTAGGACACGATTTCATCCCGCAGCATCAGAACGCCCCAGTAGACAAGGAAGATTGTGATAACCAGCTCGATCGCCGTCAGAATGACCCGCCGCAACCAGATCGTGCGCGGGTTCTTGAACCACTCTTCGAGGATATCCGCCTTGATCTGGGTGTCGTCGTAAGTGCCAATGGCGCTTCCTAGAAAGAACAGCCAAAAACACATGGGCAGCAACCATTCCTCATAAGCGAACAGATCGCTTTCCAGAATGTAGCGAAAAACAACAACCAAGAAAAAGGTCAGCGCCAGAATGAAGGTCGACAAGATCAGAAAGGCTGATTTGATCTTCAACAGGCTTTTTACGGTTGCCCCGACCTTTGGGGGCAGATGATCGGCAAGTTGTATCACGGGGTCCGCTCCGGAATGGGTGAAGCAGGCCGGGGAGCATGGCCTGCTTCACAAGGCTTCAGTTGGCGGTCAAACGATCAAGAATGTCCTGCCCGACGACGTCGGCCACATTGGGCCAAACTGTTGCCTGAATATGCGCTTTGATGGCGTCACGCTCTTCCTGGGAAAACTCGACGATTTCCCAATCAGCTTCTTTCAGTTGATCCATAAAGCCCTGGCTGCGTTCCCATGCCAGTTTACTGATTTCAGCAGCGGCTTCGGTGGTTTCTTTATCAACCACTGCGCGCTGTTCTTCTGTCAGCCCGTCGTAGAATTTCTTGTTGGCATAGATCATCGTGCTTTCGATGAAGGCGTTGTAGGGTACATATGTGTTGCCGACCCCGCTAGCCGCAAAGGTGGTGTACGCCCATTCGGGTGTGCAGCAGATCGCGCCGTCAATGGTGCCTGCCTGTACGGCAGGAAAGACTTCTGCCCAGTTGAGCGTTGTCACATTATAGCCAAGCTCTTCCATCGTCTGCTTTGCGATTTGCGAAGACCATGCGCGGACATTCATGCCCTGGCTGCCAATCTTTGTCGGGTCCGCCGGACGTTGGGTTGCGATCATCCCGATCAACCCTTCGCCAATGGTTCCGAGCGGCTGGATGCCAAAGGATGTCAGGATTTCGCCCAGAATTTTGTTATATTCGGAATTCTGATCGCCATAGACGGCATCAAGCTCTTCTTTGGTGGTGACCATGAAGGGCAGGCTGTTGATTTCCAGTCGGGCATCCTTTTGCGCATAGACGGTTGCGTGAACCATCTGCACTTCGCCCCGGATGGCGCTTTCGAGCAATTCTTCGCCAGAGCCAAGCTGGCCGGCGGGGAAATATTTGACGTCAAGGCCAACGCCCGCGTCTTCGATGTCCTTTGCCATCTGTTCAAGCACTGCGTTGCCAAAATGCTCTGCGGGAACGGTGCCGGCGATGCGCAGGCGTGTGTCGGCTGCTGCTGCGGATGCCAGCAAGGCGGCTGTGGTGGTTAGCATGGTGATACGGGACGTGAATGACATGTATCTGATCCTCCTGTTGGTTTTTTGCTTTGATCTTTTGGCGCGCCTTTTACATAGGTATGCCTATGGTCAAGAATAGGATCCCATTTGCTCAACTGGCAAGGAATTGTTTGCGCAATGGCGATTTATAGCGGGAGAGGCGCGGAAAACTTAGGCAAGCGCGTTTCCCATGATTGGCTAAGGCATTGATTTTGCGACAGCCCGCGCGCGCGATGGTCGTTTTTCACAGGGGCTATGAGATTTCCCGGTTCGCGGGTTCGGGCTGGCCTACCGTGCCGGTTTCTTCCATCTTCAGCCAAAGAAGACAGCATGCCAAAAAGAGAATCGGAGGCGCGAAATGAGGCGCTATTGCCGGTGCAGGAAGACGTTGCGGCAGAGGAAAAGCGGAAGTTGAACGCTCATCCAAGGTCCGTCGCGTTGGTGTTCTGGTTCTTGGAAGAAAGGCAGTCGAGCCCTGGAAACAGAAAAGGCAGGTTACGATCAGTAACCTGCCTTTTCTGTAGCGCTATCCCCTCAGGGACAGCACAGTTAACTTCTGTGCTTACAGTACTAGCAATGAAACGTTCAAAGCCACGACAGCGATCGTCAAGGAAATCAGAACAGAAGCTTGAGCGGCGATTTTCAGGTTGTTGGTCATTGCAGTGTTCCCAAGATTCAAGTTGTTGCGTTAGCCGCCACATAGGAGAGGCCTGTTTGAATGAGAACTTCAAAATTGGCAGGGCAGCCATGCATTCACGGCATGGGTTAATCGGACCAAGCGCTGCCCTGTTTCCGCAGTTCGACGCGGAGGTGTTCAAGAAATTGAGTGGCCACCTTGGACAGAGGTTTGTCTTGGGGAGTCAGTACTCCAATTTGATATTGCACCGCTGGCTTGAACGGCCTCACCACCAGCCCGTCTGTAAAACCTTGACTGTTGACCGGGTCAATCAGAGCGACGGCACTGCCCGATCTTACATATTCAATCAAGGACGAAAAATATTGGGCCTCAAACGTCACATTCCAAACGGCTTGTGCGGCGGTAAAGGCCTGTCGCAGCTGGTAGGTTGTCATATGATCGCGGAACAACGCGGCGAAGGGTGCCCCGTCTAGCAATTCGGGTGTCAAAACCTCATGGGTCGCAAGCGGGTGATCCTTGGCAAGGACGCAGCGACATTCATAGGAGAATGTTTCTGCATCGACTCCGACGAACTGAGAGGGGCGTTCGGCGATTGCAATGTCGAACAGCTGGCTGGGTAGCTGTTCGATCACAATGTGGGAGCTGCGTGACAACAGCCGGACTTTGATGTCCTCGCGGGTTTTGAGGAAGCGACCGATAATCTTTGGAAGTAGCCGGATCGAAACGCCAGGGAAGGCGGAAATCGTCAGGTGCCCACGTTCGCCATGGCGCAATCTGAGCGCGGCCTCGTTGGTGCGCACGACTGCTTCCAGCAACCGCTGTGCATCTTCGTTGAAAATCAACGCCTCTGGTGTGGGCTGGAGGCGGCCGGATTTTCGCAGGAACAGTTTAAAGCCGAGCCGGTGTTCCAGAGTCGCGATGGTGTTGCTGACGGCAGGTTGAGAAATGCCAAGCATCTGCGATGCCCGGGTCATGGTTCCCGCCGTCATGATCGCCTGAAAACATTCAATCTCTCGGATCTGCATGGCCCCACGCTATAACTAAGTCTTATAGAGACAAGAAGTAAAATTATTGGAAATGATGTAATTTCTTCTCGTACCCTGATCTGGAATCAAAAAAAGATCGCCAAGGGGACCTTCATGAAGAAATATCTGACAGCTGGTGCAGTTTCTGCCTTGATGTCATTGGGCGCGACAGCGTCCGTGCAAGCGGAAACCAAATTCATCACAATCGGAACCGGCGGCCCTACAGGGGTCTATTTCGTCGCCGGTAACGCGATTTGTCGCATGATCCATAAAGAAGCTGCCGAGGGTCGCAAAGAAGGCCGGCAGCATGGCTATCGCTGTGCGGCCCCGTCCAGCAACGGGTCTACCTATAACCTGGCCCAGATTTCGCAGGGCGAATTTGAATTCGGCGTCTCACAATCTGACTGGCAGCACTTTGCGGTCAAAGGTGAGTCCGACAAAGTCGTAAACGACGAAGGTTTCAGAGCCGTGTTTTCCGTTCACCCCGAACCTTTCCAACTGATTGTTGCTGCAGATTCCGGCATCAATTCCTGGATGGATCTGGAAGGTAAGCGGCTGAATATCGGCAATCCCGGTTCAGGCCAGCGTGGCACCACAGAGCTGCTGATGCAGCGGTATGGCACCGACAAGGACTTCTTTGGGCTGGTGACTGAGATGACCTCTTCCGAGCATGCCAATGCGCTTTGCGACGGCAATATTGATGCTTTCACTTATGTTGTGGGTGTTCCCAACTCTGGTGTGGCAGTCGCAACCGAAGGGTGCGGTGCGCAGATCGTCAGTCTGGACACAGAGGTGGAACAAGCATTGATCGACGAGCGCCCGTTCTATGCAAAGACGGAAATTCCGGCAGGTGTTTATTCATCGCAGAAAGGCGATGTGACCACGTTTGGGGGCTACGCCACGATCGTCAGCCATGAAGATGTCGACCCCGAAGTGGTCTATGAAGTGGTGCGTGCGGTGTTTGAAAACCTGGATGATTTTCGCGGCCTTCACCCTGCCTTTGCCAACCTCACACCGGAAAGCATGATCCATAACGGGAACTCCGCACCTCTTCATGAAGGGGCAGCACGGTACTACCGCGAAAAAGGCTGGATCGAGTAGCGACGTCTCTCCGTTGCGAGATACAGGCTGGCCTCTGCCCGATTGGGCAGGGGCATTTCCCTTAACGTCCGGAAACCCCCATGACCCAGAAAACACTGCAACAGGCCGCCGTAGATGAGGCGCTGAAAGTAGAGCAGCAAAACTATTTTGGTCCCTGGCCAAAGACGTTCATCGCCTTTGCTGCACTTTGGTCGCTTTATCAGCTCTGGGTTGCGTCACCGCTGCCCTATACGTTGGGTTGGGGTATTTTCGTCGATCTCCCTGCCCGAGGCATCCATCTTGCATTCGGATTATTCCTTTGTTTTCTGCTATTCCCCACCAAATTTGAAGAAGATAGTCCCGGTAAATCGTGGATCAGTTTGGTACTGGCAGGTATCGCTGCGGCAAGCGCGCTTTACGTGTATTTTGGATATGACGGAATTGTTCTTCGCGCGGGCATATTACTGAGCATTGATTTTCTGGGTTTCAGCATCCCGATCGAGGTTCTGATATCTGCCGTCGGGATGGGATTGCTGCTGGAAGCGACGCGTCGTGGTGTCGGGCTGCCGCTGGTGATCGTGTGTGGCGTGTTCATGATTTACGCGCTGTTCGGTCCTTATATGCCGGACATTATTTCGCATCGCGGGGTCTCGGTTTCGCGCCTTGTCGGGTACAATTGGCTGACAAGTGAAGCGGTCTTTGGCATCCCGATCGCCGTGTCCCTGAGCTATGTGTTTCTTTTCGTTTTGTTTGGCGCGTTCATGGATACCGCCGGCGCGGGCAAGTTTTTTCTGGATTTGTCTTTCGCGGCTGTTGGTAAATATCGTGGCGGTCCCGCGAAAGCGGCAATTCTGGCATCTGGCATGACGGGCATGATTTCCGGCTCCTCCATCGCCAACACAGTGACCACGGGGGCCTTTACGATTCCGGTGATGAAGAAAACCGGTTTTCCCGGCGATAAGGCAGGGGCCATCGAAGTATCGGCCTCAATCAACGGTCAGCTGATGCCACCAATCATGGGGGCCTCGGCCTTCATCATCGCGGAATTTATCGGCATTTCTTATTATGATGTGATCGTTCACGCGATGATACCGGCCGTCATTGCCTATCTTTCCCTGTTTTACATCTCGCATCTTGAAAGCCTGAAAATGGGCTTGGTCGGCCTGCCCAAAGCGGACCTTCCCGCGATGGGAAAAACGATGCGGGAAGGGGCCTATTTCCTTATTCCCATTGGCCTGCTGGTCTATCTATTGCTGGTCAAACGCTGGAGCCCGGGCAGCGCGGTTTTCTGGTCCATCATGATGATGGCCGGGATCATCGTGGCCCAGCAGATCATTCTGGCGCGCCAACACGGGTTGTCGGTGTTCAAAGGGATCCGCTCCGGCGCGATCATTGTATTCTATTCTCTGGTGGCAGGGGCCAAATCCATGACAGGCGTCACGGCGGCAGTCGGGGCCGCGGGCATTATCGTGGGGATCGTGTCGTCAACCGGCTTGAACAACGCCATGCTGGGCATCGTCGAAGCGCTGAGCCAGGGGAACATCTATATCCTGCTGGGTCTGGTCGCCGTGGTCAGCATTGTCCTCGGGATGGGTCTGCCAACGACGGCAAACTACATCGTCGTCGCCTCGTTGATGGCTGGCGTCATGGTCGAGCTTGGCAATGCTTCGGGCCTCGTCCTGCCGTTGATCGCCGTGCATCTTTACGTCTTTTATTTCGGGCTGATGGCTGACGCAACGCCACCGGTCTGCCTTGCAGCTTTTGCTGCCTCTGCCATATCCGGCGCCGACCCGATGAAAACCGGGGTGCAGTCTTTCAAATACGCGATCCGCACGGCGATCCTGCCTGTTGTGTTCATTTTCAACCCTGAACTGCTGCTTGTCGGGGTCGAAAGCGTCTGGCACGCGATCCTTGTTTTTGTGGTGTCGCTAATAGCGATCTTCGCGTTTTCATCGCTCACCCTGCAATGGATGTTCGTGCGCCTGAAACTGGTTGAGGCATTGTTGCTGGTCTTTGTTGTGGTCAGCCTGTTCCGCCCGGGTTTTGTGCTGGACCGGTTTAGTCCGGCCTATAGTGACGCGCCGTTGGAACAGGTGTTTGCCCAGGGGACACCGGTTTATGCAGGTCAAAAGATCCGCCTCTATGTCACGCGCGAAACCGAATACGGGGACCGCTACAAGTTGTTTACGGCTACCGCGGCTGAATCTTCGGACAATCTGTTACAGGCGACGGGCCTGAGCCTGAGCGTTGAGGAAGACGGACGCTTCAGCGTCTCTGACCTCTCGTTCAACGGGCCTGCAGAAAAGTTGGGTATCACATGGGGAGATTACGTCACCGCAGTCGGTTTGGAACAATCCGGCCGGATGCCAAAAGAGATTATCTATATCTTCGGTCTACTGGCCTATCTTGCAACCATTGTGATGCAGCGCCGCCGATTGAAAACCAATGAACATCAGCTGGTAGGGGCCTGAAAATGACGATAACTCAGATTGATGCGACCACTCGGGAGAGGATCGAGATATGGTTGGGCCAGCACCGCGAGGAGGTTCTGGACCTTGCCCTAAGTTTGGTGCGGATCAAAAGCCCCCAGCCCGAAGGCGACGTGCGCGGTGTTGCGGATGCCATCGAAGCCTTTGCGGCTACGATTTCCGGTGTGGAAATTGAACGGCATATTTCCGAAGAACCGATTCACAATCTTGTTTTGCGTTTGCCGGGCAATGCGCCGGGCAAGCGGCTGATTTTCAACGGCCATATGGATACGTTTCCCGTTGGCGACCTGACGGGATGGACACGCAAACCCGAAGGCGAAGTTGTGGATGACAAAGCCTTTGGTCTGGGCATTTCCGACATGAAAGGGGGCATCGCGGCAAGCCTTTTGGCCCTGAAATGCATGGCAGAAACTGGCGCGGATTTTGCCGGTGAAATTGTCTGTACTTTTGCAGGGGATGAGGAATCCATGGGCCTCAGGGGCACCCAATTCCTTCTTGATACCGTCCCTCATGCAAAGGGGGACGCAATGATTTGCGGCGATGTCGGATCGCCCGATGTATTGCGTTTCGGTGAAAAGGGAATGGTCTGGGCCAAGGTCACGGCAACCGGAA
Source organism: Marinovum sp. 2_MG-2023 (assembly GCF_030548265.1). Taxonomy (NCBI): domain Bacteria; kingdom Pseudomonadati; phylum Pseudomonadota; class Alphaproteobacteria; order Rhodobacterales; family Roseobacteraceae; genus Marinovum; species Marinovum sp. 2_MG-2023. Next base: position 102,114 of record NZ_JAUOSD010000017.1, read on the forward strand.
AATCAACACATGCCGCGCATGTCCACAAAGGGGACAGCGCCATTGAAAAGCTCACCACCGTGATGGACGCGATGAAGTCCCTGCGGGAGTTTCCGACCGACGACAGCAGCAACAATGTGATCCCGTTCATCGACCGCTGGTCTGAAAAATCCGAAGCGATCTCGGGGGAGGGCGAAACCCGGGTTCTTAAGAGCGTGACCGTGACGTTCGGCACATTCACGGGCGGACGGTTGCCAAACCTTGTGGCGGATCGTGCGGAATTTACATGCGATGTCCGCCTGCCCATCGGCGTGAGCGTCGCTGACATCGAAGCGCAGATGCAACGTATTTGCGCAGAAGTTGATGGTGTCACGCTTGAAATAACCCGCCGGTTCGAAGCAACCTGGACTGCGCCGGATCATCCGGTCATTGAAACATTGCGGGCAAATTGCACCAGGATTTTGGGGCAGGAACCTGCGGTGACGATGCGGGTAGGGGCCTCTGATGCGCGATTGTATCGCTATGCGGATGTGCCTACCGTGGTCTGCGGGCTAACGCCGTATAATCTGGGGGCACCGGACGAACACATCATGATCAAAGAACTTCACACGCTGGTCGATATATTTGCGTTTTCAGCCTACGACTTTTTGACCCAGAATGTTTGACCTGACAGTTATTGCCGTCGCGGCATTTTTCGCAGGCGTATTGAATGCGGTGGCAGGGGGCGGCAGTTTCTTGACCTTTCCGGCATTGGTCTTTGTCGGGGTTCCGCCAATCGCGGCGAATGCCACCAGCACGGTTGCGGTCTTTCCCGGGTATCTCAGTGGCGCGCTTGGCTTCCTGCCGGAAATCAAAACCATCGACAGAAGGGAGCTCGCGTATTTTCTGGGGCTTTCAATTGTCGGAGGCATTGCCGGCGCGTTGCTCCTGTTGGTTACCCCGTCAGAGATTTTTAGCTTTGTTGTGCCGTGGCTGTTGCTTTTTGCTACGGTGCTCTTTGCATTTGACCAAAAGATACGCAGCTGGATGCGCCCCGAAAGGGGGCGTTCAACAATCGGGAAAACCGCCGCTACGCTGGCTGTGACAACCTATGGCGGGTATTTTAACGGCGGGTTGGGAATTGTCCTGTTGGCCCTGTTTTCGGGGCTGGGGTTTCGCGACATCAATTTGATGAACGGGCTCAAGAACGCGCTATCGTTTATTTTGTCTGCGGCATCGGTTGTGACCTTCCTGCTGGCGGGGATCGTGTTCCTGAAACATGCGGTCATCATGATGTTGGCGGCAACCATCGGCGGATATGTGGGTGCGCGGATCGCGCGGAAAATGTCGGTGGCGCTGATCCGGAAAATCGTCATCGTTATCGGACTCGGGATGACGGTAGCCTTCTGGCTGCAAGGATAAAGCGTAGTTTCGCCAAGTTTCACCGGCATCAACGGCAAAGCAGCTCAGTTCTGGTGCCTGCTCCAGGACACTCTGGACCAGCAAAGATCGTGTACGAAATATGACACAAAACCAATCAAAGTCCCGACGAACGCAATTCCCCCGCCTGCCGTTAAAGAGCCGGGAAAGAACCAGCCGACAAGCGACATCAAACCGAAACCGGTGATCTGCCAAGTGATGGCATTCAGCGCTGACCTGCCCCCTGCTGGTCCCTCATTCATAATGAGAGTCTGCAGGTTGAATCTGGGTATTCGGCTTCC
>NZ_JAUOSD010000018.1:0-88577 GCF_030548265.1 Marinovum sp. 2_MG-2023
CTTTCGCATCTGTCTGCTCCTTCAGAGTTGGCGCAGACTCTACATTACGGTGAGGGATTTCGCGGGGGGCAGGTCAACAACCACGGCCACTTCGAAAAGTTCGCGGACTTCAACGAATGGCTGAACGGCGATGACGGCGAGAAGATCCGAGACAACTTTGGCCTCGCCAAACTCACGGATCCAAGCAAAGCGTTCTTTGCCGGAGACCGGGAGGGCTACGATCAGGCCTTTCGGGAATACAAGAAAGAACGGAGGCACGAAGTCCTGTGCGAGCAATTCTTCGCGGACAGCTTTCCTGCCGAGGGCGAGGACAATCACTGGTTCGAGCTCAACCAAAGCCGCTTTGAACAACTCGTGGACCGGTTAGCGACCAAGGATACGCTTCCGTTCGTCGGCGCAGGGCTTTCAGTGTCCGGCGGCTTCTCTTCTTGGGAAGGGCACTTGTGGCACCAAGCGAAAACAGCGGGTCTGGCGCGCGAGGACGTGCAAGCCTTGCTTGACGAGGGCCAATACGAAAACGTCATAGAGCAAATCGTGGCTCTGCGGGGGCGAGATGTCTTCGTTCAAGACATTCGAGACGAGTTTGGCCGCAACCGCACCATACCGGATGTCGTCTTTCGGCTGGCGGAACTCTTCTCGGATACGGTCGTTACGACGAACTATGACCGTTTGATCGAACAGGCTTTCGAAACCGGCAATCCGGAACCTGTACAGATCATCACGGGGGAGAACGCAACGGACTTCCCAGATGCGGAAAAGACGACGGTGGTCAAGCTGCACGGTGATATTCGCCGCCCCGGCCACTGCGTCCTGAGCAAGGATCAATACGACGCTGCCTATGGCGCGGATGACATTGATCTTTCCCTGCCCATTCCGAAGCTGCTCGATTACTACTTTCGGAACAATAGCCTTCTGTTCCTTGGGTGCAGCTTGCACAACGACCGGACAATCCAGGTCTTCAAAGCAATCAAGGCAAAACATCACGGCGACGATCTCCCACAGCATTTCGTCGTCGAACCCTGTCCAGAAAGCCTGGAGGAATTGAGGAGCCGAAACGCGTTCCTGGCGAGCCTGGGCCTGACGGGGATTTGGTTTGGAACCAAACGCTATGAGTGCGTCGAGGGCATCCTGCGGCTCGCCAGAAACGAACTGGCCTACCGCGACACCCAGTAGCTGTGATCTTTTTGGGTCAACGTGATCTGACGGTTCGATTTCGGTCTCTTCAGTGAACGCCACCGACATCGAAGTGCTTGGCCGCACTTTAGGTAAACTGTTTTTTATCAGATACTTACAACCTGAACACCAAAACGGCGCAGTCATGAGGTCTAGAGAATCTCGGCCCAGAGAGAACGCTTTGGGCCATCCTCGGACCGAGGCCAGTGCTCAGCCCCTCCCACAAACCCCTTTGAAAACACAAGAAAATCCGGCCGCGGCCGGATCGGGAGAACAGTTTTTCAAGGGCAAGTGGCGGAGGAGGTGGGATTCGAACCCACGGTAGACTTTCACCTACGTCGGTTTTCAAGACCGGTGCATTCGACCACTCTGCCACTCCTCCGCGTTTTGCCTCGTTAAACGGCGCTGACTGATTCTGCAAAGCCGTCTTGAAGGATTTCCGCCGATCGCCGCTGGCGGGCCTTTTCTTGCAGCCATCCTCGCGGTAGACTGACGGCGAAGACGATGTGCAGGCAACAGTCAAAGACCGGAAAACCGGCAGGCGCCCTGAATTCGGGGCAACAAAGGCGAAGGGCAAGTCGATGAAATCTCAGCAAGGTACCTTTTGTGGTCCGAGGCGCGCAGTACGCGGTGCAATGGCCCGAAGGATTCTCGCAGCCAGCAGCGCATTGGTCCTGTTGGCCGCCTGTGAAAACGGCGCGGAAATGCCGGGGTTCCTGCAAAAGCGCGACACCGGCGACGCACAGGCGGCAACGCCATCCAACCGGTCGGTGACATTGGTGGAACGCGACGTCGAGGCACCGAATGTGTTTCAGATCACCGAAGCCGGCCTATGGGACGGCCGCCCCTCGCTTGGCGGGGTTTGGGTGGCGCACCCGGATGTCAACGACCCCGAGCGGGTGATCATCCGCAACCCGTCGAACGGAAAATTCGTGATTGGCGCATTGTTCCGCAAGGAACGCTCCAACCCCGGTCCACGGCTTCAGGTGTCATCGGATGCGGCATCGGCGCTCAGCCTTGTGGCGGGACAACCGACCAATCTGAATGTCACCGCCCTGCGCCGCGAAGAAACGCCGCAAGATCCCGGAAATGCCCAGCCCGGCGGGTTGGACGCGCCGGATGATGTGATCGCGACCGACCTTGATCCGATCGAGGATCTGGCCACCGCAGCCATTGATGACACCCCCACCGCCGCCCCGCCGGCGGCCCCGCCGACACCGACGCCCGCGCCGGTGACCTCGTCGCTCAGCAAACCCTATATTCAGCTTGGTATCTTCTCGATTGAAAAGAACGCCAACAACACCGCCGCCGCCATGCGCTCCAAAGGGTTGATCCCAACGGTCAAAAAACAATCGAGCCAGGGCAAAACCTTCTGGCGGGTGATTGTCGGCCCGGCGCAAAGCACGCAGGAGCGGTCGGAAATCCTGTCCATCATCAAATCGGCTGGCTTCGCTGATGCCTATGCCGTGTCCAGTTAACCGCCCCGGATCCTTGGGGCCAAAACCGCAGAACCGGAAATGACATGATCCGCAGCACCCTTGCCGCCACAGTCCTTGCCGCTGCCGTCGCATGCGGCGCCGCCCTGCCCGCAGCGGCCTTTGATACCCCGGCCCGCTCCGCCTTTGTGGTGGACATCGGCACCGGCACCGTTTTGCTGGCCAAAGATGCCGATACCCCGTTGCCGCCGGCCTCGATGTCCAAACTGATGACGCTCTACATGGCGTTTGAGGCGATCCGAGATGGCCGTTTGCAGATCAACGAAAAACTGCCGGTGTCGCAGCATGCGATGTCTTATGGCGGGTCGACGATGTTTCTGGACACAACTGACCGCGTCCGCGTCGAGGATCTGTTGCGCGGCATTATCGTCCTGTCGGGCAATGACGCCTGTGCGGTGATTGCCGAAGCGCTCAGCCCGGATGGCACCGAAGCGGGATTTGCCCGCTATATGACACGCCGCGCCCAGCAATTGGGCATGACCAACTCGACCTTTGCCAATTCCAACGGCTGGCCTGCTGCCGGGCACCGCATGTCGACCCGCGATCTGGCGCTGATTGCCCGCCGCATCATTGTGGATTTCCCGGAATTCTATCCGATGTTCGCCGAAACCAGCTATGCCTTTGACGGGCGTGCGCCGCAGAACGTCAACAACCGCAATCCATTGCTGAAGCTCGGCATTGGGGCGGATGGGTTGAAAACCGGCCATACGCAAGAAGCCGGGTATGGGCTTGTCGGATCGGCCAAGCAGGGCAACCGCCGGGTGGTCTTTGTGCTTTCCGGTCTGGACAGTGAACGTGCCCGCGCCGAAGAGGCGGAACAGGTGGTCAATTGGGCTTTCCGTCATTTCACCCAATCCCGCGTCGCCCAGCAAGGTCAGGTCGTGGCCGAAGCCGACGTCTGGATGGGGGCGGAAATGCAGGTCGGGCTGACCCCGGCGGAGGACATCGAAATGCTGGTGCCTGTGCTGGATGGCGGCAAGGTCCGCGCCGAAGTGGTGTTCCAATCGCCAATCGCCGCCCCGATCGCCAAGGGGGACAAGATCGGCGATATGATCATCACGCTGGAGGGTCTGCCAGAGACCACAGTGCCATTGGTGGCGGATCGCGACATTGCCTCTGGCGGGTTCATGTCGCGGGTGACCACGGCGGCAAAACTGCTGGTCGAACAATGGGGCAGCTCCACCGCCGAGCCCAGCCCCGAAACCGCTTCCTGATCGCGACGGGCGGCGATGTTCCTTTCTTTTGAAGGTATTGACGGGTCAGGGAAATCCACCCAAGCCCGGCGGCTTGCCGAACACCTGCGCGCGCGGGGGCATGAGGTTGTGCTGACCCGTGAACCCGGCGGTTCCCCCGGGGCCGAGGAAATCCGCGCATTGGTGCTTCAGGGGGACCCGGATCGCTGGTCTGCCGAGACCGAGATCCTGCTGTTCACTGCCGCGCGCCGCGACCATTTGGAACGCACCATTCTGCCCGCGTTGGAGGCCGGCAAAATTGTGATCTGCGACCGCTTTGCCGACAGCACGCGCATGTATCAGGGTCTGTCGCGCGGTGATTTGCGGCCTGTTGTCGACCAGTTGCACAGCCTGATGATCGGGCGTGATCCCGATCTGACGCTGCTGATTGATATGGACCCGGCGCTTGGCCTGGCCCGCGCCAAGGGCCGCAACGGCATTGAAGAACGATTTGAAGATTTCGGCGCCGAATTGCAGGAAAAAATGCGCGCCGGTTTTCTGGCACTTGCCGCAGAGTTTCCGGCCCGGTTCCGGGTGATCGACGGCGGGCGCGATATGGATTTGGTGGCGGCTGACCTGGCCAATCTGATAGATGCCCACCTATGAGCGATGATGTCCCCCAGCCAGACCAGATCGACGGCGCGCCACATCCGCGCGACACCCCGCGCCTGATTGCACAGGAGGCCGCCGAACAGGCGTTCCTGACAGCGGTGGGTTCTGGCCGTTTGCATCACGGCTGGATGATCGCCGGGCCGCGCGGTGTCGGCAAAGCAACGTTGGCCTGGCGGATTGCCCGGCATTTGCTTGCCAATCCACCGGGCGCAGACGACGGCGGCATGTTTGGTGCCCCGCCCCCGCCGGATACGCTGGATGTCGCCGCGGATCATCCGGTTGCCCGCCGGATTGCCGCCGGCTCAGAGCCGGGATTGTTCCGCCTGGTGCGTCCCTGGGACGACAAGGCCAAGCGCCTGCGCGCCGAAATCACCATTGCCGAAGTGCGCAAATTGAAATCCCGGTTTGCGCTGTCCGCGGCGGATGGGGGCTGGCGGGTGGTGATCGTCGATGCAGCCGACGACATGAACCCCAATGCCGCCAACGCGCTCTTGAAACTGCTGGAGGAACCGCCGGCCCGCTCCACCCTGTTGCTGGTCACCCATCAACCCTCTGCCTTGCTGCCAACCATCCGGTCGCGCTGTCGTATGCTGAACCTGCGTCCGCTGGCACCACCGGACATGTCGGCGGCCATGCAACAGGCGGGCGTCGACGTCACCCCGGAAGAGGCCGATGCGCTGGCCGCCCTGTCCGCCGGATCGGTGGGCGATGCCATCCGCCTGTCGCTGAACGAGGGGCCGGCGCTTTATGGTGCGATCATTTCCCTGCTCGACAGCCTGCCCAGGCTGGACCGCGCCCGCGCGCTGAAACTGGCCGAAGCGGCCACCGCACGCGGCGCCGAAGACCGGGTCAACACCATCTTTTCGCTGCTGGATCTGGCTTTGATCCGCCTGGCGCGCAGCGGCGCCACGGGCCAGATGCCCCTGCCCGCCGCCGCCCCGCGCGAGGCCGAGGTCTTTGCCCGTCTGGCGCCCGATGCCCGCCGCGCCCGCGCCTGGGCCGAGATCGGCCAGGAGATTGCCGCCAGAACCCGTCATGGCCGGGCGGTCAATCTTGACCCTGCCGCGCTCATCCTAGATACGATGATTAAACTCCAGAAAACCGCGACCGACATGGCCGCCTGAGGCCGGATATGAGCACACCAAAAATCACCGACAGCCACACCCATCTCGACTTTCCTGATTTCGAGGGGGAGCGCGCCGACCTGGTGGCCCGCGCGGTCGAGGCAGGCGTGCACCGCATGGTGACAATCTGCACCCGCCTGCGCAACGAACCGGGCGTGCGCGCGCTGGCCGAAGAATTTGCACCGGTGTTCTACGCCGCAGGCACCCACCCGATGAGCGCCGCAGAAGAGCCGCTGGCCACCGTCGACGCGCTTGTGGCGCTGGCGCAGCATCCGAAATTTGTCGGCATTGGCGAAACCGGGCTGGATTACCATTATACCGCCGAAAGCGCCGAGGTGCAGAAAACCTCTCTGCGCATTCACATCGAAGCGGCGCAGATCACCGGCCTGCCGCTGATCATTCACGCCCGCGCCGCCGATGACGACATGGCCGAGATCCTGGAAACCGAGCATCGCAATGCGCCTTTTTCCTGTGTCATGCATTGCTTTTCTTCCAGCGCGGAACTGGCCAAACGCAGTCTGGATCTTGGGTTTTACCTGTCGATGTCGGGCATCACCGCCTTTCCCAAATCCCAGGAGCTGCGCGATATTTTTGCCGCCGCCCCCATCGACCGCATTTTGGTCGAAACCGATGCGCCGTATCTTGCGCCGCCACCCCGGCGCGGCAAACGCAACGAACCAGCCTATGCCGCGTTTACCGCCCGGAAGGCGGCAGAGACTTTTGGCATGGAATTCGCCGATTTCGCCGCCCGAACCGAAGCCAATTTCGAACGCCTGTTTGCCAAGGCCGCTGCCTGGGACGCGACATGAGCGATCAATACCGTTTCACCATCCTTGGCTGTGGATCTTCCGGCGGCGTGCCCCGGCTTGGCGGTCATTGGGGCGAATGTGATCCCGAAAACCCGAAAAACCGCCGCAGCCGCTGTTCGATGTTGGTCGAACGCATCGGCCCGCAAGGCACCACAACCGTGTTGATTGATACCTCTCCTGATTTGCGCAATCAGCTTTTGGAGGCAGGCATCGGGCGGTTGGATGGCGTGGTCTATACCCATGCCCATGCCGACCATGTGCATGGCATCGACGATCTGCGGATGATCGTGTTCAACATGAAGGCCCGCCTGCCGGTCTGGGCGGATGGTGCGACACAGGATTCACTGTTGAACCGGTTCGGCTATGCCTTTGTGCAACCTGCCGGATCCCCCTACCCGCCCATTCTGGACCTGAACACAATCGCGGGCGATGTGACCATTGATGGCCCCGGTGGCGCGATCACCTTTTCGCCGTTTGAGGTCAACCACGGGGCAATTGATGCATTGGGGTTCCGCATTGCCGGGCTGGCCTATCTGCCCGATGTCGCCCAAATCCCCGATGATGTCTGGCCAAAGCTGCAGGGCTTGGATGTCTGGGTGGTTGATGCGCTGCGCCGCGCGCCACATCCCACCCATTCGCATCTGTCGCAAACGCTTGACTGGATTGCGCGGGTCGCGCCGAAACGCGCGGTGCTGACCAATATGCATATTGATCTTGATTACGATGTGGTGGCCGCCGAAACCCCGGACCATATCACACCTGCTTATGACGGCATGGAATTGGTCCTGCCATTATGAAGGGTCTGCGGGCATGACACGACATTATTGCGTCCCTCCCGTGCCCCCCTGCCGCAACTGACCCGAAAGGCGGTCCGCCATGCAAGCGCTTCTTGACGTCATTCTTCCGGTCTTTCTGGTCATTGGGGCCGGGTATCTTGCGGCCTGGCGCGGCTTCCTGAGCGAAGGTGCCATCGACGGGTTGATGGAATTCACCCAGAAAATCGCGATCCCGATGTTGCTGTTCAAGGCGATTTCGACGCTAGATCTGGGACAGAACATCGACCTTGCCTTGTTGGTCAGTTTCTACACCGGCTCGCTGACCGGGTTCCTGTCCGGGCTGCTGGCGGGACGGTATTTGTTCAAACGTGACTGGGAAGATTCGGTTGCAATCGGGTTTTGTTGCCTGTTTGCCAATTCGGTCATGCTGGGGCTTGCCATCACCGAAAGCGCCTATGGCACCGCAGCTTTGGCGCCAAACTACGCCATTGTCGCGATGCATTCGCCGTTTTGCTATGGCATCGGCATCACCGCGATGGAGATTGCCCGGTCCCGTGGCACGCCAGCGCGCCATATGCCGGCCAAGATCCTGCGGGCGATGTTCCGCAATGCCTTGGTGATTGGCATTCTCTTGGGCCTGGCGGTCAATTTGTCCGGTATTGTCCTGCCCGAGGTCGCTCAATCGGGGCTTGATCTGGTGGTGCGGTCCGCAATCCCCTGTGCGCTGTTTGCCATGGGCGGGGTCATGTTTCGCTATCGCCCGGATGGCGATTTTCGCATCATCGCCTTTGTCTGTTTGATTTCGCTGATCCTGCATCCGTCAATCACCTATGGTCTCAGTCGATTCAACGAGCTGACCGCCGGGGCAACCCGTTCGGCGGTGCTGACGGCGACGATGGCGCCGGGCATCAATGCCTATGTGTTTGCAAACATGTATGGCGTGGCGAAGCGGGTTGCGGCCTCTTCGGTGTTGATCGCAACGGCGCTGTCGATTTTGACGATTTGGGTCTGGCTGTCCATTTTGCCGTGATTTGCGGCTGATGACATGCGGCTAGCTGGCATTTGACCGGCGTCGAAACCGCCGCGTCATCACCCCGCCTGCTCAACTGTGGCCGCTGTCTTTCAACCGCGCGGCCATCTCGCTCAGCGCGTCATAGAGGTGTCCGACCTCTGGCCGCCAGTCCGTAACAGCCGCGCTTTGCGCCCGGACAACATCGTTGTCGCCCCGTGCCGCCGGACCGGTCAAAGCGGCCTGTGGACCAACCGCCAGCACATTGTCGACCGTCCCGCGCAAAAGTGCGGCATGCAGATCGTCAACCACCGCGTCCGGCACATCCGCCGCAGCCCAGGCTTCTCGCGCAAGCGCCTGTAAAACGGTGGTGAAATTGTTCGATATGACCGCAGCCGCGTGGTAGATTTCCTTGGCCTCGGATCGGATGGAAAAACAGGTTGCCCCCATCGCCGTGAACAGGATTTCGATCTCGGACGCGGCGGCGCCCTCGATGCCGCAATAACAGCCGTCGAACTGCCGGGCGGCACTGGCCGGATCGGCAAAAGACAACACAGGATGGGCGCTGGCCCCGCACCAACCGCCGTCGATCAATGGCGCCAGAATGTCCGCGCGATGAAATCCGCTGCAATGGGCAACAATCGCCGGAGGCCGGTCAATCTGCGCCAATTGTCCGGCGACATGCGCGATCTGGTCATCGGGCACCGTCAACAACCACAGATCCGCAGGTCGCATTTGATCCAGACTCTGCGCCACCCGGCCCACGCCCGCAAAGGCCTGCGCCGCGCGGGCGCGCTCAGGGCTGCGGCCAAAGATATCCAGCACCGCAACATCCACATCACCCGCCAGCCGCCGCAGCAGCGTCGTTCCGACCTTGCCCGGCCCAATCAGATTGACAGTCCTGATACGCTGCATCCCGTCACCCTTTGTTGAAACGGATTGAAAGCAAAGCAGGATCAAGAGAAAATTTTGGTGCGGGTGAAGGGACTCGAACCCCCACGCCAAAGGCGCCAGAACCTAAATCTGGTGCGTCTACCAATTCCGCCACACCCGCACGTTTCACGGCATCGCCCCGTGTTCGCAGGTCTCTAGCAAAGCTTTGCAAAGGATGCGAGAGGATTCGCAGCCCAAAGACACCAGAAAAGCCACGGTATTAACCCGATATTGGGATATCCGAGGCAAAAAGACGGCAGGAAATTACAGGTACGGCCATGAAACCGAAAACACTCGGGCGCGCAGCGGGATCTTCTCCGCTGTCCGGATCAATGCCGGGCGACGCGCAGCCATGTCATACTGCACTGGCCCGGTTGAACGGTCTGCTTGCCGGGACCTGTCTGCTGACAATGGATGGCGAAATTCCGGTGGAATTTCTGTCCCCCGGTGACCGGATCATCACCCGCGATGTCGGGGTGGCGGTGCTGCGCGACATTCAAACAACTGAAGTCAAATGTGAATCGGTGACCGTTGCCGCCGGATCATTGGGCCATACCCGCCCGGATCTGGACATGGTGATGCCCGCCCGCCAGCGGGTTCTGGTGCGTGATTGGCGCGCTCAGACCCTGTTCGGGACGAAATCTGCCCTGGTGTCGGCATCTCGTCTGGTCGACAATCAATTTGTCACACTCAACCACGCAAGGGTTTTGCGTTTGATACAATTGCGCTTTAACACGGCGCATATCCTCTACGCCAATGGGGTAGAGGTCGAAAGCTGCGCCCCGGTATCCGCCATCACCCGGTGACATCCGGCACCGCAGCCGCGCTGGTCAAGGGCGATGGCCTCATGGCCCACTGCCGATGCCAACCCTGTCAAACCACATGCCTATCTAACCAAATACCCTAGCAATCCAAATGCCCGATCAAAGCAAAATTGAGGTCGGAAATCGCCCCAAAACGATCAAAGGGCCGCGTTCTGCAACACAAGTGGCAATTGGTCTGGCAGATCCTCGGCGATCAATCCCGGCCCAAATGCGCGGGCGCATTCCACATGCAGCCAAGCGGCGGTTTCAGCCGCCTGTAATGGCGCCACCCCCCGGGCCAGCAGGCCGCAGATAAACCCGGCCAACACGTCGCCCGATCCCGCCGTTGCCAGCCATGGCGCTGCGCGATCGTAAGCGGCCGTATGGATCAAACACGCGCCGCTGGGGTCGGCAATCACCGTATCCGGCCCCTTGAACAGCACAACACAGCCCGCACGCGCCGCGGCCTCGCGCACCGCATCGACCTTGGAATATGCCGGACCGCGCATCGGCGCCTGGCTGAGCCTCTCTGCGATGTCCGGGAAAAGGCGGGCAAATTCGCCGCCATGGGGTGTCAGAACGCAACCCGCATGCAACATGTCGAACACCCTGCCCGGCGCATCCGCAAAAGCCGACAGGGCATCCGCATCCAGCACAACGCCGGGTCTATGCGGCGCTTGCAACGCCACCGGCACCAGATCGCGGGATCGTTCAAGCCCGAGCCCCGGCCCAAGGCACAGCGCAGAGATCCGCGAATCCCCCAGCGCATCAGCCAGGGCTGCGGCGTCGTCCACGCGTCGCATCATCAGCGCCGTGATCTGGCTGGCGACCTCGATCTGCGCCGCCCCCGGCACACCCAATGTCACCAATCCAGCCCCGATCCGAAGCGCCCCCCGCGCCGCCAACCGCGCCGCGCCGGTCCTGCCGAAACCACCGCTAAGGACCAACGCATGGCCATGTGCGAATTTATGCCCCCTCCGCTTGCAGAGATCCGCCCCCACCGGCGCTTTCACAAGGCGCGCGACCTCACCTGATCCAAGCGGCGAAGCCCCAAGACCGATGTCCTTGACCACAATCTTTCCGCAAATTTCCGGCCCATCCGCCAGCACATGACCCGGCTTCATACTATGGAAGGTGACCGTAATCTGGCTTTCGACATGGGATGGCCCCGGCTGAGGGTCGCCACCTGCCCCGCGCAGCTGTCCTATGGCGCGCCCGCTGTCGCTACAGAGCCCGCTGGGCATATCCACGGAGGTGAGTCGGCAATTCGCGCGGGATAGTGACCGGGCCTGCGCGGTGTCATTGTTGAGATTCGAAAACAGCTCCGACAAATCCGCAATCGGGCGTTTCAACCCGGTCCCGAAAATGGCGTCAACAATCAGGTCCGGCGCGTCAGAGGTCACATCGCCCACACCGGCCAACGCAAGAACCGGCCCCACTTGTTGCCAGCGATCAAGATTTGTCTTCGCATCCGGCGGTAGCTTCAACGGGTCGCCATAGAGGAAAACCGCGACCGCCCAACCGCGCGCCTGCAACAGCCGCGCAATGACAAAACCGTCACCGCCATTGTTGCCCGGCCCACAGAGCACAACCGCCCTATGCGCGCCCTTCGCCAGTTCCGGCCATTGCCCGATCACCGCCGCAACCACGCCCGCGCCGGCCCGCTCCATCAACTCCAGCCCGGTGACCTTTTTGCTGGCAATGGCCGCCTGTTCCAGCGCCCGCATCTGTGCCGCAGTCAGCAATTCGGTCATATCCGCGCCCTCGATTCATTTTCGCTTGTATTTTGGGCAAAACGCCTATCTTTTAATCTCAAAGATTTTGCCCCTGCTCAAATCGACCACTTCTCAACCCTACACAATTGTAGCCCCGCAGTAGAAGTGGTCTGACCTGCAAAAGCACGGGGTTTGCGAGGAGGTTTCACATGAAAAAGATCGAAGCGATCATCAAGCCATTCAAACTTGATGAAGTCAAAGAGGCGCTTCAGGATGTTGGCGTCCAGGGCCTTAGCGTGGTCGAAGTCAAAGGTTTCGGGCGGCAAAAAGGCCATACCGAACTCTATCGCGGCGCAGAATATGTTGTCGACTTTCTGCCAAAGGTGAAGATCGAAGTCGTACTTGACGACGATCAGGTCGATCAGGCAATCGAAGCGATTGTCGAAGCGGCAAAAACCGACAAGATCGGCGATGGCAAGATCTTTGTCAGCACGATCGAACAGGCCATTCGCATCCGGACCGGCGAAACCGGTTCCGACGCACTGTAATCACACGACACGCGCCCCGGACATGGTCCGGGGTCTCTTGACGTTGTCGGGCGGGGTCCGATCACAAACGGACCCAAACACCAAGAAAATGTTCTTATCAAACAAGGGAATGACGAAATGAGCGCAAAGGACCTGGTCAAACTGATCAAAGATGAGGAAGTGGCTTACGTCGATATCCGCTTCACCGACCCGCGCGGCAAACTGCAACACGTGACCGTCATCGAAAGCGAAGTTGACGAGGATTTCCTCGAAGACGGCTTCATGTTCGACGGCTCGTCGATTGCAGGTTGGAAATCCATCGAAGCATCGGACATGAAATTGATGCCCGACTGCGACAGCGCCTATATCGACCCCTTCTATGCTGAAAAAACCATCTGCGTGCATTGCTCGGTTGTCGAGCCGGACACTGGCGAACCTTATGCCCGTGACCCACGCGGCACAGCCGAAAAAGCCGAAGCTTATCTGAAAGCATCGGGCATCGGTGACACGTCTTTCTGGGGTCCGGAAGCGGAATTCTTCCTGTTTGACGATGTGCGTTTCTCGAACTCGATCAACAAGGTATCCTACGAAGTTGATGCAATCGACGCTTCGTGGAACACCGACACCGAATACGAAATGGGCAACACCGGCCACCGTCCGGGCGTCAAGGGCGGCTATTTCCCTGTGAACCCGATCGACGACGGCCAGGACATCCGTTCGGAAATGCTCTCGACCATGAAGCGCCTCGGCATGAAGGTCGACAAGCACCACCACGAAGTGGCCTCGTGCCAGCACGAGCTGGGCCTTGTGTTCGGCACGCTGACCACCCAGGCGGATGAACTGCAGAAGTACAAATATGTCGTGCACAACGTCGCACAGGCCTATGGCAAGACCGCGACCTTCATGCCCAAGCCGATCTATGGCGACAACGGCACCGGCATGCACTGCAACATGTCGATCTGGAAAGACGGCAAACCGCTGTTTGCTGGCGACAAATACGCCGATCTGTCCGACGAAGCGCTGTGGTTCATCGGTGGTATCCTGAAGCACGCCAAAACGCTGAACGCGTTCACCAACCCGTCGACCAACAGCTACAAGCGTCTGATCCCAGGCTTTGAAGCCCCGGTTCTGCGCGCCTATTCGGCCTCCAACCGGTCGGGTTGTGTTCGTATTCCTTGGACCGACTCGCCCAAAGCCAAGCGCGTCGAAGCACGTTTCCCCGATCCTTCGGCGAACCCCTACCTGTGCTTTGCGGCCCTGCTGATGGCTGGCCTTGACGGCATCACCAACAAGATCAACCCAGGCGAGGCGATGGACAAGAACCTCTATGACCTGCCGCCGGAAGAGCTTGAAGGTATCCCAACCGTCTGTGGCAGCCTGCGCGAAGCCATTGACTGCCTGGCCTCTGATCATGACTTCCTTCTGGCCGGTGACGTGTTCACCAAAGACCAGATCGACGGCTACATCGAGCTGAAGATGGAAGAAATCGAACTGTACGAACACACACCCCACCCGGTTGAGTTCGGCATGTACTACAGCTGCTAAACTGTTCCCGGTTTCAGCACTGACCATCAAAGATGGGCGTCCTTCGGGGCGCCCATTTTGCTTTTACCGAAGCCCACTTTTGTCCAACCCCACTTTTATCGAACCGCCACGCAAAAGCCGGATTGCCGCCTCAAAACCGAACCTGTGCGCCACGCAAACAGATGTACCGATTTCTTTTCATACGTTTTCCAAGGACAGGTTCCATGACCGGAAAATCCAGCTTTGAAGACAGATTGTCCCGCATCGCCGCGCGCACCGAAGCAGAGCTTCAGTCCAAACAGCGGCCCGGGGCCCGCGCCCCCCGCCCGACCAAAAGCATCCGCAACGGCAGAGCGCGTGCCATCCTGCTGCCGGCGGCATCGGTGGTCATCGGATTGGGGCTGATGGCGGTCCTGTTGACCAAGACCAACGACACGCTCACCGAAATGGGCTTTGACGACAGCGAACGCTGTCAGTTCGCGCGCGGCACAATGCTCAGCGACAAATACCGCGAGTCGATGGGCCTGAAGGTCGAACCGGGCTGTGAGTAAGATCATTTTTTCGGTGAATTCGTTAAAATGTCGAGATAGGGTGATCTGACAAGAGTTTGGATCAACAGGATATCCGCCATGCGCCGTTTCATCGTTTCGCTTTCTTTTGCCCTTTGTCTGTCCGCGCCCGCCGTTCACGCAGCCCAATGCGGTAACAATTCCTCTGGATTTGAACGCTGGAAAGGCGAATTCGCCCAAGAGGCCCAGCGCGCAGGCGTCGGCCAACGTGGGCTTCAGGCGCTGGCGTCGGCGCAATATTCCACCGGCACCATTCGCGCCGACCGCAACCAAAAGGGCGTGAAATACAAACTGGATGACTTCATTCGCATCCGGCTTGGCTCGCTCAACAGTTTTGCCAGCCAGGCCAAGAAGCACAAGGCACGCAATGCCGGCTTCTATGCGTCGCTGGAACAACGCTATGGCGTGCCGTCGGGGATTTTGCTGGCCATTCATGGCATGGAAACCGGATTTGGCCGCAATATGGGCAGCACGCCGGTGGTGTCGTCGATCACAACCGTCGCCTATGATTGCCGCCGCTCGGGTTTCTTCACCCCACATGCGCTGGCGGCGCTGCAAATGGTCGATCGTGGCATGCTGTCACCGACACAAAAAGGCGCCTTCCACGGCGAGCTGGGCCACACCCAGTTTCTGCCGGGCAATGCGTTGAAATATGGTGCGGATGGCAATGGCGATGGCCGGGTCAATTTCTATGACGTTGCCGATGCCATGGCATCCACCGCCAATTTTCTGCGCGCCAAGGGCTGGAAACCCGGTCGTGGCTATCAACAGGGCGAAGCAAATTTCCGCGTGCTGAACGAATGGAACGCCGCAACGGTCTATCAACAGGCCATTGCCCTGAGCGCGATCAAGATCGACAGCTGATCCCGCGACTTTCGCAATAAAAAAGGCCCGGCGCATCTGCGATCCGGGCCTTTTTCAATCCTTTGACCTATCAGAACTTGCGCAGCGCCAGAACCGAATTCAGGCCGCCAAAGGCAAAGGCATTGGACAGGGCCACATCAACCTTGGCTTCGCGTGCGACATTGGGCACCACATCCAGCGCGCATTCCGGATCTGGTTCCTCATATCCGATGGTGGGCGCGATGATCCCGTCGCGCAGCGCCATGATACAGGCCAGAAGCTCAACCGCGCCGGTGCCGCCAATCAGATGGCCATGCATCGACTTGGTCGAAGAGATCATCAGCTTGTCGGAATGGGCGCCAAACACATCGGCCACAGCCGCGCTTTCGGTTTTGTCATTGGCCGCGGTGCCGGTGCCATGGGCATTGATATAACCGACCTCTGTCGGTTCGATCTTGGCATCTTGCATCGCGCCGCGAATGGCGCGCGCCGCGCCACTTTTCGACGGCATCACGATGTCAGAGGCGTCAGACGACATGGCGAATCCCACCACCTCGGCCAGGATTTCGGCGCCGCGTTTCTTGGCGTGGTCATAGTCTTCGAACACATAGATCGCCGCGCCCTCGCCCTGAACCATGCCGTTGCGGTTGGCGCTGAATGGGCGGCAGGCGTCTTTTGACATGACGCGCAGACCTTCCCAGGCTTTGACGCCGCCGAAACACAGCATCGATTCAGATCCGCCCGTGATCATCACCGGCGCCATGCCGCCATGCACCATTTGAAACGCCTGGCTCATCGCATGATTGGACGAGGCACAGGCGGTCGACACGGTAAACGACGGCCCCTTCAGGTTGAATTCGATCGACACATGCGACGCCGCCGCATTGTTCATCAACTTTGGCACCACAAAGGGATGCACACGGTTTTTACCGTCCTCATAGACAGAGCGATAATTGGCATCCAGCGTGGTCATACCGCCGCCGGAATTGCCCAGCACCACGCCGGAACGTGCCGCCAATTCACCGGAAAATGTCAGCCCGGATTGCGCCAGCGCCTCGCGCGCGGCAATCAGGGTGAATTGGGTAAACCGATCATAAAGCGCCAATTGCTGGCGGTTGAACCGGCTTTCAGGATCGAACCCGCGCACCTGGCCGCCGATCCGGATCGACAGCCGGTCGACATCGGGAATGTCCAGCGGCCCAATCCCGCAGCGCCCTTCGCGCATTGCCTCTAACGTATCCGCAACATTGTGACCCAGCGCGTTGATCGTCCCCGCGCCGGTAATGACCACCCGTTTCATGGCAATTTGTCCCGTTTTCGCAAGCGACGCCCGATGGGGCCCTAGGCTTGCTTTTCTTTGATCAATGCCTCGATGCCCGTCACAATTGACTGCACCGAAGAAATATCGAAATCGCTTTCCGATGGTTCGTTGGCATTGAAGGGGATCGAAATATCAAACGCCTCTTCGATGGCGAAAATGCTTTCGACCAAACCCAGGCTGTCGATCCCCAGATCGTCCAGCGTGGCATCCATCTTGATGTCTTCTACGTCCAGCACAGCCTGTTCGGCGATGATGTCCACGACTTTACTTTTCACATCCATCGTCATGCCCTCTGATCCACCTACGGGTGATTTAGTCGCTCTGCCCCAACTTGGAAACTGCTTTTTTAAGCGCGGCAACATCGCGCATCAGACGTGGCAAGCGGCGCAGGGATTTGTAGCTTTCCATCTGGCTGTCCATCTTGGTGGCCGGATAGCCCAGCACAACCCGCCCGCTTGGGACATTGGACAGGATCTTTGACCCGCCGCCGGCAATTACCTGGTCGCCGATAAAGATATTGTCGCTGATCCCGACCTGACCGCCAAAGACACAATTGTTGCCGATGCGAACCGACCCCGCGATGCCAACCTGACCGCACAGCAGGCAATCCCGGCCCACCTGAACGTTATGGCCAACATGCACAAGATTATCGATTTTGGTGCCGTCGCCGATCACCGTATCGCGGATCGTGCCCCGGTCGATACAGGAATTCGCGCCCATTTCCACGTTGTCGCCAATGGTCACCCCGCCCAGAGAATGAATGCGCGCCCAGCCCTGGGCCGCGCCCTCGCCCTGATCGCCCAGCGTATCGCGCGCACGTTCGACGGCGCTCTCTTCTGCGGTGACAAAGGAAAACCCGTCGGACCCGACCCGCGCCCCCGGTTGGCAGATGAAATTCCGGCCGATTTGCACGCCATGGCACAGCACAACCTGTTCCCGCAGCAAGGCCCCCGCGCCCAGCACCACATCGGCGCCAATGAAACATTGCGGCCCGATCACCGATCCTGCGCTGATCTGCGCCCGTGGGCCAATCACCGTCCCCGGGCCAATCTGGACATCAGCGCCAATCAAGGCCGTTGGATCAACCACCGCAGAGGCATGCACGCCCTCGCCATAGTGCGGGCCCTGATCCATCATCGCCGACAGACCGGACATCACAAACCGTGGCCGTGGCGCAAGGATCGCAGCCTCCAGCCCCAGGGCCTGCCAATCAGCGCCGCCCCACAACATCGCGGCACGCGCCGCCCCTTTGGAAAGGGCCTCGGCATATTCCGGCTTCATCGCCAGCGCCAGATGATCCGGCCCGGCGTCGGCCGGTTCACTTACCGCTTTGATCACAATATCGACGGCACCCACAGCTTCACAGCCGAGCGCCGTCGCGATGTCCTGAACACTATGGTTCATCTTGCGCCTCGCATATCATTGCGGGCTGGGTTTATCCCTGAACCGAGGTCAGCGCCACCCCTGCGTTGCGCAGCGCCTGATAGACCTGTGCGTCGCGGCCATAGATGTCGGCAACGTAATGCACGCGGCCCTTGGCATCGGTAAACGCCGTGCGATAGATCAGATGCACCTGAATGGGCTGCTCAAGATTGACGCGCTGGTTCTTGCCCGATTGCAACCGGGTTTGAAAGAAACTGACCGGATCATCGGTCTGAACCGCCAGAAGCGCATAGGCAAATTCAAACGGTTCCGCCAACCGGATACAGCCATGCGAATAGGCCCGCACTTCATGGGCGAACAGGCTTTTGGCCGGGGTGTCGTGCAGATAGATATTGTTGGAATTGGGGAACATGAATTTCACCAAGCCCAAGGCGTTGCTGTTCGACGGCGGCTGGCGCAGGTAGAAGGGGAAGGTCCGCCCGGAATAGGCGGCGAAATTCACCGCCGACCGCGGCACAACCCGACCGCGGCTGTCGATCACCTGAAGGTGGCTGACAGCATTGCGATTGTTGCGCATCAACGGCAGGTATTCATTCGTCGTGATCGACCGGGGCACATTCCAATATGGGTTGATTTCCATATATTCCATGACATCGGAAAATTCCGGTGTTGCGCGATCAGAAACGTTTTTGCCGACCACCGCGCGGGTTTGGAAGGTCACCTTTTCGTCGTCAATGATGCGCGCGGTGAATTCCGGGATATTGACCAACACATGGCGTTTGCCGCGCGGCTTGTTCAGCCAGCGCTCGCGTTCCATCGCGACAAGTACGGATTTAAGCCGCTCTGTGGCGGTGACATTCAACGCCCGCATTGTGCCGGCACCGGCCACGCCATCGGGTTCAAGCCCATGCGCCATCTGGAAATCACGCACCGCTTTTTCCATGGCTTGATCATAGGTTCCGGTCGACGACCGTTCCAGATAGCCCATGGCAATCAGGCGGTTGCGCATGGCAACCACTGCATTCCCGGAGGCGCCGGGTTTCAGCGAACCGGCCGGAACCACAGGGCCCCAACCGCCATGTTTGATCCGACGTTCCAGATCGAATTTGGCGCGCACCAGCCGGGTGTATTCCGGCGAGGTCGGCACAAGGCTGCGGAAGAATGTATCCGGGTCGCCGGCGGCAAAATCCTGGAGATAGGTAATCTGGTCGCGCAGGGGCACGTCGCGTTTGATGCCGCTGCTGACCTTGCGCGGGTCCAGAATGCCGGTTTGCATGTGACGGGCAAACAGCACCAGCGTGCGGCTCAGCTCGACCTCAAGCGCACCAAGGGCGGCCTGCCCCCGCACCGAGGCCAGCTTGCGCCGCAGATCATCGGGGTCGTACATCTGGGAAGGAAGACCATAGAGGCTCGCGGTCGAGACCGCGCTGATCAATGCGGCGCGCCGGGCGCGATGCAAATCGGAATCGCCGGTCCAGATCGGCGAAAACTGGTTTTCACGGTAAAACGCCGCGATATCGCGATGCTCCGACGCGGTTTCGGCCACTGCCTGTTTGAAGGCCGTGACCTGTGCCTGGCCGACCTGGGGCATCATGGTTGCAACCGTAACAGCCAGGGCGATTCCACCCAACAGCCCCTTGAAATTGCCCGTGCCGCGATATTTGGCCAGTGCTTGCGTCATAACGTCCCTCCGGACCTGAAAAAATGCGTTACCCCATTAGGCACGCAGACCTATACCATTGTCTACTCACAATTTCTTAAGCTCTGCAATGCAGTGTATCCGCAATTGACAGGATTGTAACACCGGGACCGAATCACGAAACTTGTGCACCTTTTTGCCCAACTCACAAAAATTTGGGCAATTTTTCGCCCAACTTTCCAGATACCCGGTACTCACCCGAATCTCCGGTTGGAGAAAAATGCCGGATGTGGCATACAAATCACGCATCTGGGGATGAGATGGCAGGTTTCGCGTAACATCGCGAGCCAAATTGTAAGAGAGCGACGGACAGGCGCAATTCAACATGACGGATAATCGCGGCAGCGGCATGACGCGGCGTGGCCTTTTGGGGGCATTCGCAGCGACACTTGTAACAGCAGCACCAACTTATACCAACGCGGCGGGTTTCCTGCGCGGTGGCGGTGATATTCGACGGATCAAGATGTATTCGGCCCGGACGGGCGAGCGGCTCGATATGATATATTGGGTCGAAGGTGACTATATTAAAGATGCGGTCGAAGAAGTGCATAAATTCATGCGTGATTGGCGCACGAATGATGTGAAATATATTGATCTGCGCACCATCGACATTCTGGCGGCGTCGCACAATCTTTTGGATGTGTCGGAACCCTATATGTTGTTGTCTGGCTATCGCAGCCCGAAGACAAACGCCATGTTGCGGGCCCGGTCGAGTGGTGTGGCCAAAAACTCGCTCCACCTGAAGGGTCAGGCCGCAGACATCAGCCTCAAAGGGCGTTCGGTCGGGCAGATTGCCAAGGCTGGAACGGCCTGTCGCGCCGGTGGCGTTGGCCGGTACTCGGGCTCGAACTTCGTCCATATGGATTGCGGCGCGGTGCGCAGCTGGGGGCGGTAAGTCCCTGTTTGCCTCTCCCCCCCTGCTCTTTCAAACGCCGTCCCCTTTTGGGCGGCGTTTTGCTTTTCCGGCGGGGGTTATTTCGGCACGCTGCTGGCAAATTCTTTGACATCTCGTCGTGGTGTTACATCTATTCGTGATACCTAGGCCGCCCGATCCTGCGTTAGTCTGGGCATGTTCCGCTTTGCAAACAGGTGCCCCTTGCCACGTCGCATTTTCTCTTTCCTCGTTGTCATGATGTTTCTTGCCTGTCCTGCGGTCGCTCAGGACCGCAAGGCGGTTGAACGACAATTCCAGTCCTGGCTGGAACGCGACATCTGGCCCCGCGCCCATGCGGCAGGTGTGTCCAAAGCAACGTTCAACACGGCCTTTCGCGGCGTTGATCTCAACTGGGATCTGCCGGATTTGGTGCCACCGGGCAGCACAACCACAGCGCCACGGCGCCAGCGTCAGGCCGAATTTGGTGCGCCGGGAAAATACTTCAATCGCGGCTCGGTCGACGGGGCGACATCCGTCGGCAAACAGATGGCCAAACGCCATGCCACCACATTGGCGCGCGTTGAAAAGACCACCGGCGTGCCCGGCCGTATCATCCTGGCGATCTGGGGCCGGGAAAGCGGCTATGGCCGGGTGAACATCCCCCACAACGTGTTTCAGGTTCTGGGCACCAAAGGATTCATGAGCACACGTGCGCCCTATTTCACCGAAGAACTGCTGGCCGCGCTGCAAATTGCCGAGGCCGGTCACGCCCCCGGAAGCGCAATGAAAAGCAGCTGGGCCGGCGCGCTGGGGCAACCACAGTTCATGCCAAGCAATTTCCTGAAATATGCGGTGGACGGGAATGGCGATGGCCGGGCCGACATCTGGCGGTCCGAGGCCGATACCATCGCCTCCATTGGCAATTATCTTGCCCGTCACGGCTGGATTTCCGGGCGGGACTGGGGGTTTGAGGTCGATGTCCCCGCCTCTGTGTCCTGCACTTTGGAAGGCCCGGATCAATCGCGCAAGATCGCGGATTGGGCCGCGATGGGCGTCACCCGCACCTCTGGCCGCCCCTTTCCGCAACATGAATTGGGCGCTGCGGGTTCATTGATGATGCCCGCCGGTCGGCATGGGCCTGCCTTTATTGTCACGCCGAATTTCTATGTGCTGAAGGATTACAACACCTCTGACCTCTATGCCCTGTTTGTTGGCCATATCGGCGACCGCATTCAATACAACGTGGGCGATTTCCGAAACAGCTGGGCCCGGGTCGATACGATGTACCGTTCCGACATCGCGGTGGCGCAGCGCAAACTGGAGGCTCTTGGCCATGATGTCGGCGGTGCCGATGGTCTGCCGGGGTTCAAGACCCGCCGCTCAATCGGGCGCTGGCAGGAATCCCAAGGCGCAAAAGCCACCTGTTTTCCCGACAAAGGCAATATCGCGGCCCTGTCACGCTGACCACGGGGACCGCAATTCCAAGCCGGGGTTGGGGGAACGGCCCGCCTCTGACCTCTGTTGTCAGTGGGCATTGGCTGCACATTTCCTAAACTTTTATGCGCTTTTTGAAGGCTGACCCGAGCACCGTGAAATCGGGTTTTGCCCGGACAAAGGTCGCGCCGCCCCTAATCGGACGGCACCACCATCAGACCCGCTGCGTGAAGCGTTCCGGCCCAGACGATGTCCAGCGCGGCGGAAAGTGTGGCGGCATCGCCGGTCTCCCAAAGGAAAATCGCGCGCCCAATTGAATCGGTGCACATGCTGGCAAGCGCCGCTGCGGTCTGCACATCCGCCACGCGACCGGCCAGGCACTCCGTCAGCGTTTCGCGTTCCATCATCAAGAAACTGTCGAGAATGCCGCGCGCTTTTTCGTTTGAACGCAAGACAGTACCAACCATTCTGACAATGTTGTCGTCATCGGCCAGAATCTTGATGTGCTTGTCCAGAAACCGCTTGAGATCGTCGGGCAGCGCGCCGCGCCCCTCGCGCAAGGCGGTTTTGTCCTCCTCGCCAAAGGCCGGAGGCGCGCCAATCGCCGCGGATTCCTTGTTGACGTAATAATTGAAAAACGTCCGCGTGCTGATCCCCGCGGCCGCTGCGATCTCTTCTGTCGTGACGTTTTCAAGCCCCTGTTCGACCGCAAGTTCCAGCGTGGCGAGTTGAATGTCGCGGGCTGTTTGCTGCCTTCGTCTCTCTCGTAACGAAACTGTCATTTTCCGAAACCTTGCACAGTCTGCAATGTTTACGTAGCAAGCATCAAAATTGCCAGATAGTCAAGAATAGAGGACCCGATGAGAGCCAACCTGTGGAAAAAAATAGGCGCGATACTTGCGTTGACGGGGTCTGCCACGATTGCAAATGCGCAATTTGGTCCGCCCGCTGGCATGGACATGGGGCCGCGCGAAGTGGGCGTTGTCACGCTAAACTTGCAAGAAGTGCCGCGCATCGTGACCTCGCCCGGGCACGCTGTTGCCTTTCAACAAGTCGAGGTGCGCCCGCGCGTGGGCGGCGTCATCCAAGAGGTTCTTTATACGCCTGATCAACTCCTGAAAGTTGGCGATCCATTGTTCCGAATCGACGATTCATCTTACGTCGCGGCCGAGGCTTCGGCGCGGGCGAATGTGGCGATGGCAGAAGCAAACCTGTCGGTCGCGCAATCGACATATGACCGTGCCGAACAATTGGCCGGTCGCGGCTATACAGAGGCCGAGGTTGAGGCCGCACGCGCAAGTCTGGCCGAAGCCAATGCGACGCTGGATGCGGCCCAAGCGGCGTTGGATTATGCCGAAACCGAATTGTCATGGACCACATTGACCAGCCCGATTGCCGGACGTGCGGATATTTCGACGGTGTCTGTCGGGGATCTTGTGACTTCGGGTCAGGCCGATGCTTTGACCACCATCGTTCAGGCGAACCCGATCTATGTGGATATGGTGGAAACCAGCGCGCGCATTCTGTCGGTTCGCAAGGGCATTGCCGAAGGCGCATTGAAACAGAACGACGCGCTTGAGGCGACGCTCACCCTTGAAAACGAGGAAATTTTCCGTGGTCACGGTCAATTGGTCACCGCCGGAAATTCGGTTTCGACTACGACGGGCACGGTGACAATCCGGTTCAAATTCGACAATCCTGAACATCTGATCATTCCGGGCATGTTTGTGCGCGGCGATGTGGTGATCGGGTCAATGCAGGCCTTTCTGGTGCCGCAACTGGCCGCCACACGGGAAAATTCGGGCAAGCTGACCGCCTATATCGTGGGCCCGGACGGCACCGCGCAGCAGGTCACATTGCAGGACGACGGCAGCTATGACAACGCCTGGATCGTGCGCGACAGATTGAACAACGGTGATCAATTGATCGTCGACGGGTTGTCATCACTGCGCCCCGGTCAGGCGGTGAAACCCGTCGCGGCAATCATCGACGAAAACGGCGTTGCCCGCGATGCGGAAACCCCCGCCCTGGGGGATTGATCAATGGCTGCATTCTTTGTTCACCGCCCGGTTTTCGCCTGGGTGCTTGCCATTGCGACCATGCTGTTGGGGGCCTACAGCATGACCGGCCTGCCGATTTCGCAATATCCTGACATCGCGCCGACCACGGTGCGGATCTCTGCCTCTTACAGCGGCGCTTCGGCCGAAACAGTGGAAAATTCGGTCACCGCCGTGATCGAAGACGGGCTGACCGGGTTGGATGGTCTGACCTATATGACGTCCTCCTCCAGCGAGGGCGCGGCCAGTGTTTCGTTGACCTTTGATGACAGCATCAACCCCGACATGGCCCAGGTGCAGGTGCAGGTGCAGAACAAGCTGCAGCTTGTCGAGTCGCAACTGCCCGACGCGGTCACCAGCCGGGGGGTGTCCGTCACCCGCTCGACCAGCTCGATCCTGATGGTCGGTGCCTTGGTCAGCGAAGATGACAGCTATTCGTCGCTCGAACTCGGTGACATCCTGAGCAGCACCATTCAGGATGCGGTCCAGCGCACCGAAGGGGTCGGCTCGATCAACCTTTTTGGCACCGAATATGCCATGCGGATCTGGCTGAACCCTGAGCGGCTCTATCAATATCAACTGACCCCCGCCGATGTGACGACCGCTGTGTCGCAGCAGAATACCAACGTCACGGTCGGAAGCCTTGGCGATCAACCGGTCAGCAAGGGCCAACAATTCACGGTGTCCCTGTCAGCACAATCACAGCTTGGCTCGGTCGCGGATTTCCAGTCGATCCTGCTGAAAACCGACGCCGATGGATCTGCGATCTATCTCGGCGATGTCGCAACGGTGGAGTTGGCGGAGGAAGATTACGGCAGCGTCAGTCGCTTTAACGGCCACCCGGCGGCGGGTTTTGCCGTCAACCTGTCCACCGGGGCCAATGCGGTCGACACAGCCGAACGGGTGCGTGTGGTGATGGATGGGTTGTCATCGGCCCTGCCCGACGGTGTCAGCGTCGAATACCCCTATGACACCTCACCCTTTGTCGAGGAATCCATCGATCAGGTCTATGAAACGCTGATCGAAGCCGTTGTGCTGGTGTTCCTCGTCATCTTCCTGTTCCTGCAAAGCTGGCGCGCAACGCTGATCCCGACGATTGCCGTTCCGGTCGTGCTGCTGGGGACCTTCGGTGTGCTCTCGGCCTTTGGCATGTCGATCAACACGCTGACGATGTTCGCGCTGGTGCTGGCCATCGGCCTGTTGGTCGATGACGCCATCGTCGTGGTCGAAAACGTCGAACGCGTGATGGAAGAAGACGGACTTGATGCGGTGGCCGCCACCGAAAAGAGCATGGCCGAGATTTCGACCGCGCTGGTTGGGATCGTCATGGTGCTGTCGGCGGTGTTCCTGCCGATGGCCTTCCTCAGCGGATCGACCGGGGTGATTTACAAGCAGTTCTCGGTCACGATCATTTCGGCGATGGTGCTGTCGCTGTTCGTGGCGCTGATCCTGACGCCGGCGATGTGCGCGCAGCTTCTGAAACCCGGTCATGGCAAGGCCCCGGTGGCCCCGCTGCGTTGGTTCAACACCGGGCTGGACCGGCTGACCGGCGGCTATGGCGCCACGGTCGCCCGGCTCGCGCTGCGGCCCTTCCGCATGGTTCTGGTTCTGGGGTTGGTCGGTTTTGGGGCCTACTGGGTCTATGACCGCCTGCCGAGTTCCTTCCTGCCGACCGAGGATCAGGGCGTGCTGATGACCATGGTCGAACTGCCGCAAGGTTCGACTGTGCAGCAAACGCAATACACCATCGAACAGATCGAAGATTACCTGCTGACCGAAGAGGCCGAAGTCGTCGACGGGGTGTTTGCCAACGTCGGGTTCAGCTTTGCCGGGTCCGGGCAGAATTACGGTGTCATGTTCATCAAGCTCAAGGATTACGAAGAGCGCCCGAATGACAATGCGTCCGACCTGTTGGCGCGTGCGAATGGCCGGTTCTTCAACTCCCGGCTTGGCAGTATCTTTGTGCTGCAACCGCCCGCGATTCAGGGGCTGGGCACCACATCCGGGTTCTCTATGTATCTGGTTGATCAATCCGGCGGCGGACAGGACGAACTGAGCGCGGCGGCAGATCAGCTTGTGGCGCTGGGAAATCAGGACGGGCGGGTGACCAACCTGCGGGGCAATGATGCCGCCACCGAACCGGCGTTGAAACTGCGGATTGATCAGCAACGGGCCGAGGCATTGGGCGTTTCGCTGTCGGATGTGAACGGCATGCTGTCCACGGTATTCTCGGGCTCTTACGTCAACGACTTCCCGCTTGGCAACGCGCTGCGCGAAGTGATCGTTCAGGGCGGTGCGGACTGGCGGATGCAGCCGTCGGACATCAACCACTGGTATGTGCGCAATGCCACATCCGAAATGGTCCCCCTCTCGGCCTTCATGAGCCAGGAGTGGGAGATGATCACCCCGCAGCTGGCCCGCTACGGCGGCACCCGCGCGCTGGAAATCTCGGGCCAAGCGGCGGCTGGCGTCAGCTCGGGCGATGCAATGGACCTGATGGAGGATCTCGCTTCGCAGCTCGACGGCTCTTATGCGGCTGCATGGACCGGCCTCAGCTATCAGGAGCGTCTGTCCGGCGACCAAGAGGCCATCCTCTATGCGATCTCGGCGCTGGTGGTCTTCCTCTGCCTTGCTGCGCTCTATGAAAGCTGGGCGGTGCCCTTTGCGGTGATGCTGTCGGTGCCGGTCGGCATTCTGGGCGCGCTGGTGACCACATGGTATTTCGGCCAGGCGAATGACGTCTATTTCAAGGTCGGCCTGCTGACCACCATCGGCCTTGCGGCAAGAAACGCCATCCTGATCGTCGAATTTGCGGAATCCCTGCGCGCCAAGGGCCAGAGCCTGATGGAGGCGACAACCACGGCGGCCCGCCAGCGTCTTCGCCCGATCCTGATGACCTCGCTGGCCTTTGGCTTTGGCATTCTGCCGTTGGTTCTGGCTTCTGGCGCGGGGGCCAATGCGCAGAAATCCATCGGCACCGGCATGTTGGGCGGGATCATCTTCTCTGCCGTGATCGGCATCGTCATGGTCCCGGTCTTCTATGTCGCTGTCATCAAAACCACAGAGATATTCCGTATTCGAAAGGAAGCCGTGCAATGAAGCCGCAATACCTTATCCTGAGCCTGCTTCTGGCGGGCTGTGCGGTCGGCCCGGAGTATCAACGCCCCGAGGTCGCGCTGCAAACCCGCTTTGTCGCCGGCAATGCCGCGTCGGTCGGTCAGGTCGCGACACAGCAATGGTGGCTGGACTACAAAGACCCGATGCTGACCCGGCTGGTGGCGCGCGGAATGGCGCAGAACCTTGACGTGATGGCCGCGAGTGAGGCGATCCGGCAAGCGCAGGCAAACCTGCGCAAAACCGGCGTCAATTCCGCTGTCGATGGCGCGTTGTCGGCACAGCAGACCACCTCTGGCGGTGATGCGATTGATGGCACGGTCACCAGCAACAGCGGCTCTTTGGGGGCGGCGCTGGTGCTCGATTTCTTTGGCGGTCTGCGGCGCGAGCGTGAGGCTGCGACCGCATCCCTGACAGCCGCAAAGGCCGAGGCGGAAACCGTCCGGCTGGCATGGCTGGCCGAAGTGCTGTCGGCCTATTCCGGCGCGCGCTATTATCAAGAGGTGCTGGCCCTGACCCGCACGACGATCAAGACACGCGAAGACACGGTCGAGATCACGCGCAGCCAATTCGACGCCGGGGCCGCCACCGAATACGAGGTTGCCGAGGCGCAGGCCCTGTTGTCCACCGCACGCGCCAGCCTGCCGCAATATGCGGCGCTGTTCGACGCCAATGTCTATGCGATTGCCACGCTGCTCAACGAACCTGCCGCCCCGATCCTGACGCAGATGCAAAAAGGCGCGCCGCAACTCTCCTCCCCCGGCGGGGCAAATACCGGCGTGCCTGCGGATCTGCTTCGCAACCGCCCCGACGTGCGCCGCGCCGAGGCCGATCTGGCCGCTGCGGTCGCTGCGGTCGGGGTGGCAGAGGCCGCGCTCTATCCCTCGCTCTCGCTGTCCGGCACGGTCAGCCGCACCGAGATTACCGACAGCTGGAGCTTTGGCCCGCAACTGTCGCTGCCAGTGTTCAACCAAGGCGCGCTGCGCGCCGGCCGCGATGCCGAGATTTCCGCCGCCAAACAGGCGGAGATCGCATGGCGCGGCGCGGTCGCTTCGGCGGTCGAAGATGTGCAGGTCGCGCAATCCAACCTCACCCGCTATCGCCAGCGCGCGTCCCTGTTGCAAACGGCGGCCCGCGACTATGACCGTGCGCTGACGTTGGCCCAGCAGAACTATCGCAACGGGGCGATCACGCTTCTTGACCTGCTTGAAACGGATCGCAATGCCGCAACGGCCAAGATTTCGGCGGCCTCTGCGGTGCTTGATGCGGCACAGGCCTGGGCCACATTAAAGATCGCCACAGGCGCGGGCTCTGCCGCAACTGAACACTTAAGCAATTGACCGGGCCAAAAGACCGCCTGATCGGATGGCGGACAGGCCGGATAACGAACCTGGGTAGTGAAGGACCTATAAAACGATGAAACATCTCGGAAAAATCGCACTTTTGGTGGCTGTTCTCGGCGCTTGCGCCGCGGCGCTGATCCTGTTTGGCGGCCGTCTGGGCCTGTGGCAGCCGATCACCGGCTTTGGGCTTTATCGCAGCTATTTCAATCCACTGGCGATGGCTGTTGCGGCTGTTGGCGTGATCGCGCTGGTCGTCCACATTCTGCGCAAGGAACGCGGCGGAATGTTGGCGGGCGGAATTGCCACGATTGTCGGCCTCGCGCTGCTTGCGCCGATGGCCAATGCCACGCTGAACCCGACGCCCCGCGCCGCGCCGATCCACGACATATCGACCGATACCGCCAATCCGCCGCTGTTTGAGGTTCTGGATGAAACCCGCGACGGGGCCCGCAACACGCTTGATTACGGCGGGCCGGAGCTGGCCGCGATGCAGGCCAAAGCCTATCCCGATATTGCCCCCCTCGAGACAGATCTGTCTGCCGAGGCGGCGTTTCAGCGCGCATTGGCCGTCGCGGGCGACATGGGGTTGGACATTGTCGCCCAGGATATCGAACGTCTGCGATTTGAGGCGGTTGCCCGCACCGCAGTCTTCTATTTCGCCGATGACGTTGTGGTGGTTGTCACCGCCCTGGACAACGGCAGCCGCGTTGATATGCGGGGCGTGTCCCGTGTGGGCCGCAGCGACCAAGGCGTCAACGCCGCACGCATTCGCGCCTTTCAACAGCAGTTTCAACAGTGACCCAAGAGAGAGGATTGAACCATGAAAATGCCTAATCCGATTTTCACCTCGGTGATCGCCGCCTCGATGAGCCTGACATTCCCGCAGATGTCCCTTGCCGATGCGCCGAACATTCAAACCGTCGGGCCGGTGATCCACCTTGCCGACAACCTCGACGAAGACGCGATGCTCGGCTGGTGCATTGACACCGAAGGTCGCGGGCTGAGCGATCAGCTGCACGCCCATTCCTGCAAACCAACCGGCGATGATGTCCTGTTCGCCTATGCGGCAGACAGCGGCATGATCGCTTCGGCAACCTATGACGGCAAATGCATGGCGTATAACGCGCCGGACAATGCAGAGAACCCATTTGGTCTGGTGGATTGTGACGCCACGGATCAGGCGCAGATGTTCAGCTATGATGCATCAAGCATGGAAATGCGTCTGGCAGCGGACCCCGCCCAATGCGTGACGGTCTCTGCCACCATTGACGACGCGGGCCCGTTCCAATCCCGTGACCTGCTGCTTGCGGCCTGCGATGACCTTGAGCCAAGCTTCAAGCAATGGGTCGTTCGGAATTAACCAACAGACGCCCTTTGCCGGAGCCACATCCCGATACTTTGGTGTGGCTCCGGTTTTTGATTTTTCTAAGTCAGTAGAAGATCCAGTCGGAAGATCGGGGATTCGCGCTACGGTTCCCGCCGAAGGTGGCCCAACCGCCCTTGATCCCAAAGGCACCCACCACCGGCCAGCCCCCCTGCGATCGCCGCAGTAGCCCCCACCACGAACAGATGCTTCCTGCCATGGGCCATGAAGGCCCGGAAGCGCCGGTTCACACTGGGTCACAGAAACTTCGATAATGGAAAATGGCGCACCTGAGAGGATTCGAACCTCTGGCCTCTGCCTTCGGAGGGCAGCGCTCTATCCAGCTGAGCTACAGGTGCGTGCAGGCCTTCTATACGCAGGCCAGCGCGGCGCTGCAATTGGAAATCTTCGTGAATCGCAAGGTTCAGGCAAACAACTCATGTGCCAGTTCCAAAGCGTCGATCAGGGCATCGACCTCGGCCGTGGTGTTATACATGCCAAACGAGGCCCGGCAGGTGGCGGTCACCCCAAGATGATCCATCAAAGGCCCGGCGCAATGGTGGCCGGCGCGCACCGCGACACCCTTTTTGTCGAGGATCGTCGAAATGTCATGTGCATGGGCGGCCCCGTCCAGCGTGAAGCTGAAAATCGCGCCTTTGTCGGCGGCCTTGCCCTGTACATTCAGCCAGTTCAAACCGTCCAGCCGTGAGCGTGCATAATGCGTCAGCGCAGCCTCATGCGCGGCAATATTGTCCATGCCGATCGACATCATGTATTCCAGCGCCACGCCAAGCCCGATGGTTTGCACGATGCCGGGGGTACCGGCTTCGAATTTCATTGGCGGATCGTTGTAGATGACCTCGTCGCGGTGCACTTCGCGGATCATGTCACCGCCGCCCAGGAAGGGGCGCATCTCTGCCATACGCGCGCGCGCCATGAAAATCGCGCCCGACCCGGTGGGACCATAAAGCTTGTGACCGGTGATCGCATAGAAATCACAGCCGATGTCCGGCACATCGACCGGGCCGTGCACAGCCGCCTGCGATCCGTCGACCAACGTGGCAATGCCCCGGGCACGCGCCGCATGGCAAATGGATTTCACATCCACCCGCGTGCCCAGCACATTGGACATCTGGGTAATCGCCACCAGTTTGGTTTTCGGCCCCATCGCGTCGATCACGGCCTGCGGGTCCAGCGACCCATCCGCCGCCGTTTCCACCCATTTCAGCACCACGCCCTGACGCTCGCGCAGGAAATGCCAAGGCACGATATTGGCGTGATGTTCCATCACCGACAGGATGATTTCATCGCCCGCCTCAAGCCGGGGCATCGCCCAGCCATAGGCCACGGTATTGATCCCCTCGGTCGTGCCGGAGTTCAGCACAATTTCTTCTTCATCCGCGACATTCAGGAACCGGGCAATGGTGCCGCGCACGGATTCATATTTTTCTGTCGCCAGATTGGACAGGAAATGCAGCCCCCGGTGCACATTGGCATATTCCATCGAATAGGCTTGGGTGATCGCATCAATCACCACCTGGGGTTTCTGCGCCGAGGCACCATTGTCGAGATAGACCAACGGCTTGCCGTTCACCTCGCGTGCGAGGATCGGGAAATCCGCCCGGATCGCAGTGACATCATACATGTGCCGATACTCCTAGTGATGTGACCCCGATGAGCGACAGCATGACAATCAACCCGACCGCAATGCCCAGACCGGACATCATCAACACGCCGAAGGATTTGAACGGCGAACCGAAGCCATGCGCCACATCAATAAAGTTCACAAGAATCCAAAAACCATAAAGATTGACCACCAGCAGCACCAAGAGCGCAAACCCCGGCATCACGATGGACAATACAGTCGCCAGAACCTGAACCGCCAACCGCAGCACCTGAAGCCAGGTGATCAGAACCAGGATCTGGGCCAAACCCGCCCGCCCCTTCAGCCAATTGCCGACATAGGTCAAGGCAAACACGGTAATCACCGCGCCACAGCCCAGGGTCAGGGCAAACATGAACGGCGTGGCCATCATCGCGGGCAGCGGCTGCGGCGATGGCGCGGCGAGATTGCCCAGCCAGAACGCGATTGCGTTCAGCGCGACAACCAACACCAGCCCCTGCCACAAAACGCTGCGCGGCAGGTTCAGCGCGATCAGCCGTGCCGCGGACTGGCGCGGGGCGGTGACGGTTTCGACGATCATATCCCGCAACACCGTCGTGTTCATGACGCCGCCCCTTCCGCTTCGCGCAGTCCCGATAGCCAGAACCAAAGGAAGATCACAAACCACAAGAAGCCGACAGCCTGTGACTGGATACCCTGGCCGATAAAGCCTTCGACCAGGCCAAACAGCAAAACCAGCGGTGATGTCGCGAGCAACGCCCAGAACAGCGCCAACCGCGCGCCATAGAAATCACCCTGCCCGCCCAGAACCCGTGCGATCAGATGGCTGGCCGCTGCCAGGGCATACAGCAACAAGGGCGCCACCATAAGCCAGCCAAACAGCGCAGCACCAATGCTTGGCTGCATCTCTGTGCCTTCGAAATGAGACTGCCGTGCCACCACGGGCCAGCGCGACACAAACATCATCAGACAGCCCGCCATGACCATGGCCAGAACCCTGTCTTCCCGTTGCCCCCACGCCAGAAGCCGCCGCACCACCCTGCGCGGTCCCCGATAGGTGGCAACAATATCCCGTGTCACGCTCATGCGCCCACCCCTGTTCCCGGTCAAACCTGTTCAGTCAAATCTGTCAGGCAAATCTGTCAGGTCCAACCACGTTTCGGCTTAGTCTCTGTGCCGGATCAACCATGCCTCGATCCGGGCCCTGATCTCTTCGGCCAGCGTGGC
Source organism: Marinovum sp. 2_MG-2023 (assembly GCF_030548265.1). Classification (NCBI taxonomy): domain Bacteria; kingdom Pseudomonadati; phylum Pseudomonadota; class Alphaproteobacteria; order Rhodobacterales; family Roseobacteraceae; genus Marinovum; species Marinovum sp. 2_MG-2023. The sequence continues at coordinate 32,585 of NZ_JAUOSD010000018.1, forward strand.
ATCTTCGATCTCTTCGACCGCTTCCGCCAGGAAAGCAAGCGTCAGAAGGTTCACCGCCTGATCGGTCGGCACACCGCGCGACCGCAGATAAAACAGCGCTTCTTCGTCGATTGCACCCGAGGTCGAGCCATGGGAACAGGCCACATCATCGGCATAGATTTCCAGCTCTGGCTTGGCGAGGAACTGACTGTCCTCGTCCAGCAGAAGGCTCTGGGAAATCTGATAGCCGTCGGTCTTCTGTGCGCCCGCCTTTACCAGAATCTTGCCCTGAAACACGCCGGTCGCGCCATTGCGCAGAACCTTCTTGAACACCTGTCGGCTTTCACAGTTCACCGCATCATGGGTCACGAACACCGTATCGTCATGGTGAAAATCACCATCCCCGACACAGGCCCCGGCCACATGCGCCGCCGCATCATCACCGGTCAGCTCGATCACGCATTCGTTGCGGGTCATCACGCCATTGGCCGTCATGGTAAAGCTTTTGAACACGGATTCCGTACCCAGCCGGGCAAAGATATGCGTCACGGCGCGGCGTTCATGGTCGCGGCCCTGGGTGCGCACGTGGTGCAGGGTCGCGCCATCGGCGATGTCGACCTCCATGCATTTGTTGAACCGTGCAGCTGCCGGACCGTTTTCCAGAATCGTCACCTCGGCCCCGCTGTCGACCTTCACCACATGGTGCAGGATCGCGTCCGAGGTTTCCGAGCGATGTTCATACGAAATCGAAATCGGCTTGCTTGGCGTCTTGGTCACATGGATCAAAAGCCCATCACTGGCAAACGCGGTGTTCAGCGCCGCAAGCGGCCGTTGCACCGGTGTCTGACCGTTGTTTTCCAACTGGCCATACAGCGACTGTGCCCAATGCAGATCGGTGCCTGCTTCGGCCAGACGTTCGATCACAACCCCCTCAAGCGTCAGATCATCCGAGCCTTCGGCATCAAACACGCCGTCAACAAAACGGATCAGCAGCCGATCAACATCGGAAAACACCGGCCGCTCGTCCGTTTCGAACAGGGCGGCTGGCGGGACATCCGCCTGCACCAGCGTGTCCGGCCGGGTGTATTTCCAATATTCATCCCGCCGCGACGGCAATCCCATGTCCCGCAGACGCGCCAGCGCCGATTTGCGCGCAGACAAGCTCCAGCCGCTTGCGGGCAGATCATATTGCGCAATCCGCGCTTCGGTTGCATCCACCTTGGTTTGCGGAAGAGCCATTACGCCACCTCCTCCAACAGATGCGCATAACCGCGTTCTTCGACCTCAAGCGCCAGTTCGGGACCACCGGTTTTGATGATCCGGCCATTGGCCATGATATGCACCACATCGGGTTTGATATGATCCAGCAGACGCTGATAGTGGGTGATGACCAGGAAACCACGCCCGGCATCGCGCAGTGCGTTCACGCCATCCGACACCAGTTTCATGGCATCCACATCAAGGCCCGAGTCGGTCTCGTCCAGGATGCACATTTTTGGTTCCAGCATGGCCATCTGAAGAATTTCGTTGCGCTTCTTCTCGCCGCCGGAAAAGCCGACATTGACCGGACGCTTCAGCATATCAGCGTCGATCTTAAGATCTTTGGCCTTGGCCCGGATCAGTTTAAGGAAATCCGTCGCGCTCATTTCCTCTTCGCCGCGCGCCTTGCGTTGCGAATTCACCGCGGTGCGCAAAAAGGTCATGTTGCCGACACCGGGAATTTCCACCGGGTATTGGAACGCCAGGAACAAACCGGCCGCAGCGCGCTCTTCCGGCTCCATATCCAGCAGGTCATCGCCCTCCAGCGTGGCACTGCCGTCTGTCACCTCATAGCCGTCACGCCCCGAAAGAACATAGGACAAGGTCGACTTGCCCGATCCGTTCGGCCCCATGATCGCATGGACCTTGCCCGCCTCGATTTTCAGATCGACGCCCTTCAGGATTTGTTTATCTTCTTCTTCAAGTTTGACGTGCAGGTTCTTGATTTCCAGCATTTTTCTACCTCTCAAATACGCGAAGGCAACGCGCGGCACATGCGGTGCGGCGGCCTGCCAATTTCGGTTGTTACGGTTATCAGATCCGCAAGACGCCGCTGCCATGTTCCGTGGCGCATTGATGTCCGCAATCTGATAGGATGAAACGCGCCCCGGCGCCGATTTTGCACGACGGGGGTCACGGGATACACACGTGCAGCAAGCTGCGATGAAACCTGGGATCAGTCATTGCCTTGCCCTGTGACGATCTGGGAAAACAAATTGCCCAGAAACCCCGACACAAACGACACGGCAAACACCATCCACATGGTCAGCGCCTCGGTGATCAACCCGACAATACTGGCAAAGATCGCGCAAAATACGCCAGTCATCACTGCTGGCAAAAGCAGAAACTTCATATCTTCCCCTTCCCAGCCGATCACCCTGCGGCGGATCTAGCCGACCGACCCTTCCAGCGAAATCGCGACCAATTGCTGCGCTTCCATTGCGAATTCCATCGGCAATGCTTGCAGCACCTCCTTGGCAAAACCATTCACAATCAGCGCCACAGCCTCTTCTTCGTCCATGCCACGTTGGCGGCAATAGAACATCTGCTCATCATCCACCTTGGATGTTGTGGCCTCGTGTTCCACCCGCGAAGAATTGTTCTTGACCTCGATATAGGGCACTGTATGCGCCCCGCATTTATCGCCGATCAACAGGCTGTCGCACTGGGTATAGTTGCGGCTGTCCTTCGCCTTGGGATGCATCGAGACCAAACCACGATAGGTGTTCTGGGCCACGCCGGCGCTGATGCCCTTGGACACGATCCGCGACTTGGTGCGCTTGCCCAGGTGGATCATCTTGGTGCCGGTGTCGGCCTGCTGGTGGTTGTTGGTGATGGCGATCGAATAGAACTCGCCTTGGGAATCGTCACCGCGCAGGATGCAGGACGGGTATTTCCACGTCACCGCAGACCCGGTTTCCACCTGTGTCCACATCACCTTGGCCCGATCACCACGGCAATCGGCGCGTTTGGTCACAAAGTTATAGATGCCGCCTTTGCCGTTCTCATCACCCGGATACCAGTTCTGAACCGTGGAATATTTCACCTCGGCGTCTTCTTCGATGATGATTTCCACCACCGCCGCATGCAGCTGGCTGGTGTCACGCTGCGGCGCGGTACAGCCTTCAAGATAGCTGACATAAGAGCCCTTGTCGGCAATGATCAGCGTCCGCTCAAACTGGCCGGTATTTTCGGCGTTGATGCGGAAATAGGTCGACAATTCCATCGGGCAGCGCACCCCCGGCGGGATATAGACAAACGAACCATCGGAAAACACGGCGCTGTTCAGCGTGGCATAGAAATTGTCGCTGACCGGCACAACCGATCCGAGGTATTTCTTCACCAACTCAGGATGTTCGCGGATCGCCTCGGAGATCGAACAAAAGATCACCCCGGCCTTTTTCAGCTCTTTCTGAAAGGTGGTGCCGACCGACACCGAATCAAACACCGCATCGACCGCCACCTTGCGGCCCTCGGCGGGCGCATCTTCGGCCCCTTCGACACCGGCCAGGATCATCTGTTCCTTCAGCGGAATGCCCAGCTTTTCATAAGTCGCCAGCAGCTTGGGGTCGACCTCGTCCAATGACTTGGGCTTGACCTCCATGCTTTTGGGGCGGGCATAATAATACTGATCCTGAAAGTCGATTTCCGGATAATCGACCATGGCCCAATCCGGTTCTTCCTTCTGCAACCAGCGATCATAGGCCGCCAACCGCCAGTCGGTCATCCACTGCGGTTCGCCGTTCTTTTCCGAAATAAGCCGCACGATATCCGGGGTAAGGCCCTTTGGCGCATACTCCATCTCGATCTCGGTTTCCCAGCCGTATTTATAGGTGCTGACCTCGCGGACCGCATCAACCGTTTCCTGATCGACGCCGTCTTTGACCTGAGTTTGATCAAGGGCTGTCATATGTCTACCTCCGGTGTCACGCCGCGCGGGCGCGATGCTTTTCATATCTGGCGCACCACGTTTCTGCGAAACGAAGCACATCTTCTTCTGTGTTGGCGGGTCCAAGACTGATGCGGATTGCGCATCCCGCCTCGTCCTCGCCGTATCCCATTGCGCGCAACACGCGGCTTGATTTCACCTTGCCACTGGAACAGGCCGACCCGGCACTGATCGCAAAACCGGCCAGGTCCATTGCCATGACCTGCGTCTCTCCTCGCCACCCCGGCGCGATAACACAGGTGGTGTTGGGCAGTCGGGGCATCTCTTTCCCGACTAAAATAGTTCCTTTTGATCCAGCCTCAATGGCCTTTTCTAGAATATTTCTAAGTTCTGCAACCCGCTCCCAAACACCATCAGCCAAATCCCGCGCCGCCGCAGCCGCCGCCGCGCCAAATCCGGCAATGCCAACCACGTTCTCTGTCCCAGAGCGACGGCCCATTTCCTGCCCACCGCCAAGGATGCGCGGCGTGACATCCAAACCGCGCTGCAACACCAGGGCACCAACGCCCTTTGGCCCGCCCAGCTTATGGGCAGAGGTCAGCGCCATTTGCGCCCCGGACCAGGAAAACGCAAACGGCAGCTTGCCAAAGATCTGCACCGCGTCACTTAACGCCAGCCCCTGTGGCATATACTGCACCACACCGGTTTCACTGTTGGCGGCCTGCAATGCGCTGTACGCCGGATCCTGCACCGTGACCCGCCCCGCAGCATCGACCGCCAAGGCCCCATCGGTCCAGACGCCCACACAATCATGTTCAACCGCCCCAGACGCCAGATCGCGCCCCGCCAGTGCCAGCGCCGCCGCTTCGGTCGCCCCGGAGGTGAAAACAACATCCGCCTCCCCCGCGCCAAACGCCTCGGCGATTTGACCCCGCGCCTTTTCAATCAATCCCTTGGCCGCCCGCCCCTCGGAATGCACCGACGACGGATTTCCCAACACATCCATTGCCGCAATCATCGCGGCACGCGCCTCAGGCCGCAAAGCCATGGTGGCGTTATGATCAAGATAGACCCTAGCCACGACCGCGCCCTTTCATCTGACCCAAAATATCCTGGGGGAGTCCCAACGGGACGGGGGCAAAGCCCCCAAACTCACCCATCGTCCACCACCGAAAACAGCCCCGGAACCGCCGGGCAAGGTGCCAGCGAATTCTCGATGATATCCGACAAACGGGTCTGATGCAGAAAGACATAGACATGCGCCGACAGCCCCTCCCACAACCGATTGGCCAGCGATTGCGCCCGGCTACCGGACAGGCCGCCACTGGCGCCCGCCCCCTTGTGCATCGCATCGACGGTTTCATCCACCGCTGCCAGAATATCCACCACCCGGATTTCCGACGCCGACCGGGCAAGACGATAGCCCCCACCGGGCCCGCGCACCGATGCCACCAATTCCGCGCGGCGCAGTTTGACAAACAACTGCTCAAGATAAGGCAGCGACACATCCTGGCGCTGCGCGATCTCGCCCAGGGTCACCAGCTTGTCGTTGGGCTGCAACGCAATATCGACCAACGCCACCATCGCGTAGCGCCCCTTGGTACTCAGCTTCATCGACATTCCCCCCAGGATGGCGTCAAGACGCCCATGACTTGTTGACCTCAGTACCCAATAGGCTTATCTGCGATAAGCCCCAAACCGTCACCGGATCGGGTTTAGAACCATTCTAAGGTTGTCGAGCAAATTCGTCAACAATTGCCGTCACACGCGCGAGGAGTTTCACCGCATATGCCCGAGGTTATTTTCCCCGGTCCCGAGGGACGGCTGGAAGGCCGCTATCATCCGCAAAAAGACCGTGATGCCCCCATTGCCATTGTCTTGCATCCCCATCCGCAATTCGGCGGAACAATGAACAACAAGGTTGTCTACAACCTGCATTATGCCTTTTACAACATGGGCTTCACCGTGCTGCGGTTCAATTTCCGCGGCGTAGGCCGAAGCCAGGGCGAATATGATCAGGGTGTTGGCGAATTGTCCGATGCGGCATCGGCGCTCGACTATCTTCAGTCGATGAACAACAATTCAAAACATTGTTGGGTCGCTGGATTTTCTTTTGGCGCCTGGATCGGGATGCAGCTTTTAATGCGCCGCCCGGAAATCACCGGATTCGTTTCCGCCAGCCCGCCCGCCAATATGTATGATTTCTCGTTCCTCGCGCCCTGCCCGTCGTCCGGCCTGATCATCAATGGCACGTCCGACCGGGTGGCACCGCCCGCCGACACCACATCCCTGGTCGGCAAGCTGCACGAGCAGAAGGGTATCACCATCACCCATACTGAAATCGAAGGCGCCGGCCATTTCTTTGAAAACGATCATATGGACACGATGATCGGCACCGTCAGCGATTACGTCAAACGCCGTTTGACAGAAACAACGCGATAAGGATCCCCCATGAGCGTCGTCGAAGATCTGGCTGACCGTCTGGCACGGGACGCAATTGAAGCGGCAGAGCTGATGGGTGATGACACGTTGATCACCGCCATCGCCGAATCCATGAGCACCTCTTCCACAACGGAAGAGGCGTTCCTGACGGCGGTGCGCGTGCGTTTGGCGGAAAAACGTGGCCGCAAATTGCTTGAGGCCAAGATTGATGCTTTTGAAGCCAAGCTGAAAAACCCCGGCTGATCCGGCGCGCGGTTCTGCGCGTCAGCCGTTTTTCTGGCGGTTTTGCCCGTCCGGGCCCCGCCGCATCACCCGCAAACGAATGCCCCGGTCAGAGCGCACGGTCAAATGCGCCACGGGCACCGGCGGGTCGGCATCTTCTACCAATTCAAACCGCAGATCACGCAGAAGATGCGACAGGATCAGCGTGCCTTCGACCATCGCAAACCCCGCGCCGGTACAGACCCGGCTGCCGCTGGAAAACGGAATATAGGCATCCCGCAGACAGGTTTTGCCATTCTCGGTCTGAAACCGGCCCGGGTCAAAATCATCAGGCTGATCCCACAACCGTTCATGGCGATGCAGGTGCCAGGGTGACAGCACGATTTGGCTGCCGCGGGCAATATCCCGGTCGCGGAATCGCTCTGGGCAGGTGGTTTCGCGCACCATCATCGGCACCGGCGGGTAAAGCCGCAGCGCCTCGCGGAACACATCGCGTGACAGGCGCAGTTTCGACATGACGGCAAAATCCGCCTCTGCCGGCCCCTCTGTCAGCGCTTGGGCCTCTTCGGCGACCCTGTCCTGCCACTCCGGGTAGAGCGCCATAAGGTAAAGCGTCCAGGCCAGCGCCGAGGCACTGGTTTCATGGCCGGCAAGAAAGAAGATCGCCACTTGATCGACCATTTCTTCGGTGGAAAACGTCTCGCCCGTGTCGGGGTCGCGGGTCGTCATGATCTTGGTCGCCAGATCGTCCGGCGCGGTGCCTGCTGCAATCTCGGCCATGCGATCTTCGGTCAGACGGGTGATCAAGGCGCGAATGGACCGTGCCGCCGCCCGGGTATCGCGGCGAAAAAATCGCGGCATCCACTTCGGCAGCGGCACCAGTGCCGCAATGTTCAGGATCGGCTGGCTGCGCTGATAGTCGCGAAATTCGGAAAATACCTGCGAGGCGATTTCATGTTCGATCGGGATCGAAAACAGCGTGCGAAAAATCACATCCGCCGCCGCATGGCTGGTTTCGGCTTCGATTTCCACCACCGCCCCGGCCTGGGGTTCCAGACGCCGCACCGCAGCCTGCGCCGCCGCCCACATCGCCGGAAATGTATCGCGCAGGCGCCCCCCCTCAAACGCGGGATCAATGATCCGGCGTTGGCGTTTCCAGGTCGCGCCATTGGTCAGAAACACCGAATTTCCCAAGAGCGGGCGCAAGCCTTCGCTGATCCGGTTGGACTTCGGGAAATCGTCGGGCCGTTCCCTGAGCACGGTTTTGATCAGGTCCGGCTGGTTGACCATATAGGATCGAAAAAACGGCGTGCGAAATTCGGCCATCCAGGCGCGATACAGCCGCGCCGGTTGGGCCGACAGAATATCCTTGCGAAACAGCGACATATACCGCCACAAAGACACCTTTTCCCCACGGCTTCGGGGTTTTGGCGGCCGGGTCATGGCGCGGTAGAGGTAAAGGTGTTCACTGGCGTTGCCACTCTGGATTTCGACGACACTCGGGTTTGATATCTTTGCCGCAGCGTCAGCGGCCCGGCAGTGATGCGAAAGTAGTCGTAATCGCGCGGCGCGTCAAAGGCGCAAAGATATTGAAAATGCAGCCGGAAAAACCGCCAGCGCAATTCCTTGAGCCGCGCGGCCGTCAAGGATTTCTTGAAGGCCGCCGAAAACACCAGCGGGGCTTTCTGGTCCGGCCCGGCCACGCCGGACACCGCGACCGGGTCGCACAGCGCAAAGGCGCAGCCATCCCCCGGCGCGGTCACATCCGCCCAGAACACCGCATCGCTTTGCGACAGGAATGCCAGATCATTGCGCAGCCGCCAGGCGTCCGGCAGGAAGGTCACCATCGGCATCACCTGACCGAGGGTCAAAAGACCCAATGCCGGCCCCTGCCCCGGTGCCCGCCCCGCGCCATCGACGGCCCGCCCAGAGCGGATCAGATCCGACATCACGGACACCGCCAGATGCGCGCCAGAGGAATGTCCAATGACCAAAACCTCGTCGACATCTTCCTGACAGGCCGCCGCAACCGCATCGGTGAAGGCGGCGATCCGGGCCTCCATTTCCGGCGTATTCGCGCCCTTGGTCCGGGCGCTGTAGGAATAATCATGCATCAGGTAATAGACAAAAAGCTTGCTGTCCCAGCGCCGAAACCTGTCGAGGATCGCCCAACCAACGCCCAGACCAAGCAGCCCGGCCACCAATGGCCCGACAAGCCCCGCAACACCGCCAAGATCACCGCCGCCCGCCAGAATGGCCGCGTTGATGGCCCAGTTTCCGACACGAAAGGCCACAATCGTCGCGATCAGGGCAAGCACGGCCTGACACAGCAACATCACAACCGGATAGAGCGCGGCAATCACCGGGCCACTGCGCAGCTTTGTCAGCCGCCACATCGCGCCGGTGCCGATATAGGTCACGGCGGTTTGCAGCATGGCCAGATAGGTTCTGGCGATCCCGTGCCGCATCGAATTCTTGACGATGTCGGACCAGACCAGAACCTCGACCTCTGTGGTCACGGTGGCGCCATCCATGTCGCCAACCACGTTCCAGCCGAAATTTTCCTGTGATTTTCGGGGCGTGAGCGTCAGGTCATAACCGGAAATACCGGCCTGGGCCGCCCCCTCTTTGCGGTATAATTCCCGATAACGGCGGGGATGAATCGGGTCATAGCCGGGAATATAGAACACCCGACGCCGTCTCACCTGATTCTGTTCATAACCGCCCATGTACCATTCTCTTGCGCAGCTCTATTGATTTTGTATTAATTTGACCGCTTTTTGCGTCAAGAGTAAGGCGCTGGACTTGCAGGCTGCGGCACCCTAAATCCTGCGCTATGACAGACACGCTGGACGCGACCCATCTTTTATGCCCCCTGCCCGTGCTCAAGGCACGCAAGCGTTTAAAATCGCTGGCAAAGGGTGATGTGCTGCGGCTTTTGGCCGATGATCCGGCGGCGGTGATTGATGTCCCGCATTTCTGTCAGGAGGCCGGTCATACCCTGCTCGAAAGCCATGACGCCGAGGGTGTGCAGGTCTATTTGATCCAAAAAGGCTGAGATCGCCGGTCTGTCGGCTCACGTCCACGCCCGCCCTATCCATCCCGTTGATGAAAACTCCGTTGAAAACAAATGGCCCCGGCGTGATCTTTTGCAGATCAGCGCCAGGGCCAATGTCAGGTTAACTGCGGTTGGGTCCGCGTCGCGATCAGCGGCCGATCGACCACCAACCGCGTTTCTTTGGCTTGTCCGGGTCTTCGACCTCTGGCTCGCCAGAAGCTGTCTCCAGGACAGGCTCGGGCGTGGCCTCAACCTCAGCAGGCGCGGCAGTTTCAACCAATGTCTCTGCCGGGGCCTCCGCGACATCCGCCACAGGCTCTGCCACCACAGTTTCCGCCGCAGCGGGTTCAACGGCGACAGGTTCCTCTGCAACTGCTTCGGCTGGTGCTGCCTCCTCTGCAACAGGCTCCTCCGCAGCTTCCTTGGCCGGTGCGGGTTCCGCCGTGACCTCTGGCTCCGCAGCAACCGCTTCCTGCACCTGAGGTTCAGGGGCGGCTTCTGCATCCGCAGACTCGGCTTCTGGTGCCTCTTCAACGGAGGTCTCAGTGGCGGCAGGCTCAGCAACCTCAGCCTCTGCCTCTGCCTCTGCCTCTGCCGTGACCTGCTCTGCCGGTGCTTCGGCTTCGGCAACCGGTTCTACCGGGCTGTCATCCGCCGGTGCTGTCACCGCAGTCGCCTCTGGTACAGCTTCTGGCGCAACTTCTGCCGCATCGCCGGACGTTTCGACCGCCGCAACCTCAGCCGGGGCTGTTTCCGCGGTGTCGGTGTCCACAGCGACCGATGTCTCTGCTGCCACCGCTTCGGCCACGACCGCAGCTGCTGCGGGCGCTTCAGCGTCAACCTTGTCGTCAACCTTGTCGTCAGATTTGGCTTTTGACGATTTCCGGCGGCTGCTCGACGTGCTGCGGGTGCGCTTCGGCTTTGGCTTTTCTTCCGTGGCCTCCGGGGTCACATCCGCTGCATCTGTTGCGGCCACGACGGGCTCTGCCTTGTCGGTGTCGGAACCTGCGGGCGCGTCGTCATCGTCATCATCGGACTCGCTGCTGCGCTCCTGATCCTGATCACCGTTTTCACCGGTCTTCGACTTGCGCCGACGCCGACGCCGACGGCGTTTCTTCGGCTTGGGTGTCTCTTCCTCGCCAGTGGTTTCGACCGCTTCGCTGACTTCGGTTTCGACCTCTGCCTCGTCCGGCACATCCTCTTCGACCGGATCGTCAACCATATCCATGATTGTGGTGTCGGCGGACACAACCGGCGCGGCGACCTCGGCCACCTTGCGTGTCGCGGTTTTCAACTTCTCGATGTTGAAATCCGGGCTGACCAACGTCGGGTCGCCTTCGACCCGCACGGCCACACCGTAGCGCGCCTCGATCTGGGCGATATGTTCGCGCTTGGCGTTCATCAGATAGTTGGCAATGGACACCGGGCAGCGCACCAGAAGCTCTTTGCAGCGGCGGCGTGTGCCCTCTTCCTCGATCTGGCGCAGCACTTGCAGGGCAAGGTTGTCGTCCGAACGGATCAAACCGGTGCCATGGCAATGCGGGCAAGGCGCGGTTGTCGCCTCGATCATGCCGGGGCGCAGACGCTGACGCGACATTTCCATCAGGCCAAAACCGGAAATCCGGCCAACCTGAATGCGCGCACGGTCGCTTTTCAGTTTGTCCTTGATGCGCTTTTCGACGGCGGTGTTGTTCTTGCGCTCGTCCATGTCGATGAAGTCGATCACGATCAGACCGGCAAGGTCACGCAGACGCAGCTGGCGCGCCACCTCTTCGGCGGCCTCCAGGTTGGTCTTGAGCGCGGTTTCCTCGATCGAGCCTTCCTTGGTGGCCCGGCCAGAGTTGACGTCGATCGCCACCAGCGCCTCGGTCACGCCGATCACGATGTAGCCACCGGATTTCAGCTGGACCGTGGGATTGAACATCGCCCCCAGATAGCTTTCGACCTGATAGCGCGCGAACAACGGCAGAGATTCTGCGTAATGTTTCACGTTCTTGGCGTGGGACGGCATGATCATCTTCATGAAGTCCTTGGCGATGCGGTAGCCGCGTTCGCCTTCGACCAGAACCTCGTCGATGTCGCGGCTGTAAAGATCGCGGATCGACCGTTTGATCAGGTCGCCCTCTTCATAGATCTTGGCCGGCGCAATGGATTTCAGCGTCAGTTCGCGGATCTGTTCCCAGAGCCGTTGCAGATATTCATAGTCGCGCTTGATTTCGGATTTGGTGCGTTTGGCACCGGCGGTCCGAATGATCAGGCCCGCGCCCTGCGGCACGTCGATCTCGGCTGCGATTTCCTTGAGCTTCTTGCGGTCGGGGGCGTTGGTGATCTTGCGGCTGATGCCACCGCCGCGTGCGGTGTTGGGCATGAGGACGCAATAACGACCGGCCAGCGACAGATATGTGGTCAGCGCAGCGCCTTTGTTGCCGCGTTCTTCCTTGACCACCTGCACAAGCAGGATCTGGCGAACTTTGACCACTTCCTGAATTTTATAGCGACGCGGGCGTGGTTTGCGCGGTGGGCGAATGTCGGCTTCGTCGTCTTCTTCGGCGACGGATTCGATATCGCTGTCTTTGGCGGCGGCGTCAGATTTATCTGTCGGCTCGTCGCTGTCATCCTCTGCGGTGTCATCCGCTTCGGTTTCGGCGCTGTCCTGCGCGGCATCTTCGTCTGCGACCGGGGCAGCCTCGGCCACAGGTGCGTCTGCGGCTTCGTCTGTGTTTGCTGCTGCGGCGGTGTCTGCAACCACCTCTGCGGCGGCTTCAACCGGCGCAGGTTCCGGGGTTTCGCCGGTTTCTGCTGCGCCTTCTTTCGGTGCCGCCTCGCCCGCGTCTGATGCGGTGGCGTCGGCCGGATCGGCATCAACGTCTTGCGCCGCAACCGTATCATCGCCCTGAGTTGCCTCAGCGACCGGAGCCTCAGAAACAGGGGTTTCTGCCACTGGCGTTTCGGCCACGGTCACCATGGGCGACAGACCTTCCAGCGTATCCTCGGGCCCATCCAGGTCGATGGTCTCCATGCCGGAAGCCTCAGCCGAGGTATCGACCTTGACCTCGCGGCTTTCGACCGCATCCTTGCTGGTGGTTTTTGCCGCTTTCGACGCCGAAGACGACCGCCGCCGCTTCTTCGAGCGGGACGCCTCTGCCTCTTCGTCGCGCGCCTTCATTGCCTCGGCATAGGCGCGCTCTTCCTCCATCAACGCCTGACGGTCGGCGACGGGGATTTGATAATAATCCGGGTGAATTTCCGAAAACGCCAGGAACCCGTGACGGTTTCCACCATAGTCGACAAAAGCCGCCTGCAGCGAGGGTTCGACCCGTGTTACCTTGGCGAGATAGATGTTGCCAGCAAGCTGGCGTTTGTTTTCGGATTCAAAGTCAAATTCCTCAACCTTGTTTCCGTCCACCACCACAACGCGGGTTTCTTCCGCGTGGGTGGCATCGATAAGCATTTTCTTGGCCATGTTACTTTCGTGCTTTCCGGCATCGACCGGTCCGCCGGGATTGACCCGGGCGGAGCAGCGGTTTGCAGGAAATATCCGATTAAGGCGGTGATTGGCGCGGTCAGAATAGCCATGGTTTCAGGGCCGTGAGCGGCGCCTGTTCCTGCCTTCTGTTGTCTCGCGCGTTGCATCGCGTTTCTTCTCCGACGGTTTGGCAAATTTGCCATCCGCCCATTTACGACCCGCCGCTTGCGCGGTTCGGGCTGGTCTTCTTGATCACCGCCACGTCATTGGCGCAGCCTGGCAATCAGATCGGTCTGCCTTGAAAGGGGTCGGACGTTCCTGCCCGCGCGACTTCAAAAACAGCGAAACTCTTTGGCCTTGTGATTTTCCAAGGGCCTTCGATCAACATAAGGCTCCAATGACAGGAAATACAATGCTCAAATTTCAATATGTCACGACGACGGCGGTCAATTCGATGGTTTGTGGCCCAGATGTCGGGCGATTTCACCAAAGGGGCCATCGGCGCGTTTTGTCGGCGGCACGCCCAAGGTCGGACCGCTAGAGATCAAAACTGGCCTGACGCGGTTGTTCGACCCGACCGCCATTTTGCATCAACGCCAGAAACCCGGCCTGATCCGACCACTCTGCCGCGGTGTGACCGCCGCGCGTCAGCGCGACAAACAACGCCGCCGCCCGCGCCTGACAATTCAGGGATTTGGCTGGATTGAACTCGATATCGGTGAAGCCGTCATAGGCGAGACAGGCCTCTGCCAGCGCCGGATTTTCCGCCAGGGTTGTGAGATACAACCAATCGTAAAACGCGGTCACCGGCGTCAGCGGCCAGTCGACACCGGCAAAATGAAAACCGTGCAATGGTCCCGCGTTCCGCAGGCGCGGATCGCGTTTGGCCTCTAGCGGTCCGGCGCGAAAGAGATCGGTATATGGGCCGCCATCCCGAAACACCTTGCTGCCCTGAAACGCGCATTCCAGTGGTGCGGCCGCGCGCCCCACATCGCGACGCATCAGGTTAAAGGCGCTCAGCGCCACACCGCTGGCATCGGGCGATTTGCTGGATATTTCCAGAAACCGCAGTGCGGCGCCGTTTGTGGCACAATGGCGGGCCCCGGCATCATGCAGATCCTGGATCGACCGTTGCTTCTGCGCCAGAGAGAACCCTGCATGCCATTGAAATTCAACCGTTTCCACCCGAACCCAACCTGCGGCGGTTGGGTCGGCCATAAAAATCGGACGTTGTGCCACCTAGCTGGCCCTCATCTTGGCAAAACTGCTGCCGCGTTTGGCAAAATAGCCCTGCCCCGCGCTATGCACCGCGCAGGGAATATCACCGATATCGCGGGGGAAATAGCCAAAATGCTTTGGATCGCGGGCGACAATCCGGGTGATGTGCCGCGGGTCGATCCGATCAAAGACCAAAACCTCGGCCTGGACATCGGTTGGCGCGTCCAGATCCAACCCCTGGGCGCTGCGCGAGGCCAACCCATCAATTTCATCAAACATGGATGTAAATGCCCGAAACTCGCGACGGCGCGCCAGCGGCATGTCCCGCACCCGATGGTCCGCCGCATTGCGGCAGCAAAAGGCACAGTCGTTTTGCCAAAGCACGGCGGGATCAAGCTCTAGTACCACAAAATCCCCGCCGCTGGTCAGCTGGCTTTTGAACAGAAAGCGGTCATTGGGATGGCTGATCGACAGCGACACCGCGCCGGTTGCCTGATCCAGTCGCATCTGATCATTGATCAGCGGTGCCAAATCGAATGCCTGAAGCGCATCGCGCGACATCAGCCCGTTTTGCAGGATCGACGGCAGGTTCTCGATCCGGGTGAAATGCACCAGCCGCGTGATGCCGCGTGCCGCGACCTCTTTTTGCAGGGCATTGGCCCGCGCGGTTTCGGCGGAAATCCGCGTGATGGCACTGTCCGGTTGCAATCCTGCGGGCAGAATTGCCGGTGCGGCAGCTGTATCCTGGCCCGGTTCGGTGGCGCGTTGATTTTGGGGCGGGGCCATCCGCGCAAGGATCGCGGCATAGCCGAATTCATGCATCACATTGTGAAAAATCCCCGGCAGGCCGGGTTCATTTGCCAATGTATCGTGCACCTCGCGCAGATCCGCGTCCAATTCGCCGAGGATGCGGTCAAATTCCTGCTGCTCTCCGGCATGGGCGTCAGGTGCCGGCACGGGGCGGGTATCCTGCCAGATATGGGCCGGATCGGTTGGGGTTTGCGCACGCGACACATCGGCCAGAATACGGTCGAAATCCGCCCGGCTGCCCTGACCGTCCGCATCCATTTGCCGCTGCATCTCCAGCGCCCAAACCGCATGTCGGTGCAGCGCAGTCACGATTTTGCGCACCTCTTCGTCATAGGCCCAGAGATCCGTCAGGATTTCCGGCCGCAGGGCTTGGGGCTTTGGCGGCTCTGATTGCGCGGTGACGAGGCGCGGCGCCTGCACTGGCGCTTCGGCGGCAGGCAGCGGTTGGCGGGTTTCACCGTTGGGCAATGGGCGGTTGGGCTGCGGGCTATTGGATTTCGCACTGTCGGGAATTGGACTGTCAGGCTTTGCACTGGCGGGCTTTGCACTGTTGGGCTTTGCACTGTTGGGCTTCGCACTGCGGCGCTTGGTCAATGCGCCAAGGGCACGCCCGGCTGTATACAGCAACCCCTTTTCGGATTTCGGTTTGCGCGCCGATTGTACCTTGGGCTGTGGGCCGGTGTCCGCCGGGTTTGCGCCCTGCTGCGCGTTGGCCTGCTTCTGTTTTTCCAATTCCTTCTGCGCCAGTTCGATCTGGCTCAGATGATTTTTCAACTTCTCGTTCTGGGCCTTTTGTTTTTTCGCACTGGCCGCAAGGAACTTTGCCTTCTCGCGTTTGTTCATCCCAACCGGGGCTCGCGGGTCGCCCGGCGCGCCGACCCGGGCCTTTTCCGTATCAGCCCCACGGTCAAGAATCGCATGTGTGGTCCAGACCACCGCCAATTGCAGGACAATCAGCCAGGGCGTGAACAGGTTGACCACGGTCAATGCGCTCCAGATCATGCAAAAGATCATCAATGCATTGCGCCCGAAACAGCGCGCGATCACCAAGGTGATAACGATAAAGCCTTGGTAATATAGAATAGCCATTTGAAGTCCGCAGTTCCGTTTAAAATATTACCCCAGCGTTAAGCATGAAATATGTTGAAACTTTGGCATGTGGCGATGGAATTCCCGCGCTATGCCGCCGGCAAGAGGTCATTCTGTTGAAAAATCGGCCGCTCACATCCTTGTGACCGGCCGATCAAAGATAATGTAGCCCGTGAGAATGGTTACCCGGCGTTGTTCAGCCGCTTGATCAAGCTGGAGGTGTCCCAACGCCCGCCGCCGGCCTTTTGCACATCTTTATAGAATTGATCGACCAGCGCCGTGACCGGCAGGCTGGCGCCAACCTCATCGGCGGTGGCAAGGCAGATCGCCAGATCCTTGCGCATCCAATCGACGGCAAAGCCATGTTCAAACGCATCGTCCAGCATGGTTTCATAACGGTTGACCATCTGCCAGGAACCAGCCGCGCCGCCGCCGATCACATCGACCACCGCGCGCCCGTCCAACCCGGCCTTTTGCGCGAAATGCAGCCCCTCGCTCAGCCCCTGCACCAATCCGGCAATACAGATCTGATTGACCATTTTCGTCAGCTGGCCTGCGCCGCTTTCGCCCAAGCGGCTGCATTGTTTGGCATAGGCGTCGATCATTGCCGCCGCACGATCATAGGCCGGTTGATCACCGCCGCACATCACCACCAATTGACCGTTTTCCGCACCGGCCTGACCGCCCGACACCGGGGCATCGACGAAATCAATGCCCTTGTCCCTGGCCACGGCATAGAGTTCCGCTGTGACCGCCGCCGACACGGTGGTGTGGTCGACAAATGTGCTGCCCGCTACCATCCCGGCAAACGCCCCATCCTCGCCCAGACAGACCGAACGCAGGTCGTCGTCATTGCCAACGCAGGACATGACAAACTCTGCGCCCTTGGCCGCCTCTGCCGGGGTCGGCGCAAATCCGCCACCAAATTCCGCCACCCATTTTTCCGCTTTTGCCGCGGTGCGGTTATAAACCGTCACCTCATGGCCTGCGCGGGCCAGATAACCCGCCATTGGGTAGCCCATGACACCCAATCCCAAAAATGCCAGCTTCGCCATGTCGCACCCTCCTGCTTTTGTCTTGCATATGTTTCGTTTAAGGGGTTCTCACCCGTTGGCCGGGATTACACAACCCGTTGGCAAAAGAGGCAAGGCAAACCACGCATGGCAAGTGTTTTCAAATGGCTGTTCCGGTTGGCGACCACCCTGGTGATTTTGGTGACACTGGCGGTGGTTGTGGTGTACTACCTCGCGTCCCGGTCTTTGCCGGACTACGACAAGACGGTGAGCGTGCGCGGCACGGCGGGCGCGGTCGAGATTGTGCGCAACAACGCCAATGTCCCGCATATCTTTGCCGACACCGACCCGGATGTGTTTTTCGGTCTTGGTTATGCCCATGCCCAGGACCGGCTGTGGCAAATGGTTGTGTTGCGCCGCACCGCCCAGGGGCGGCTGTCCGAGGTGTTTGGCCGCAGGACGCTCAACACCGATACGCTGTTGCGGCGACTGGATCTTTATCCTTTGGCGGTGAAATCGCTGGCGGCACAGGACGCGCGCACATTGACGGCGTTGCAATCCTATTCTGCCGGGGTGAATGCCCGTCTGGCGGAGGTGAATGAAAATGCGCTGGGCCGGGGCGCGCCGGAATTCTTTGTCTTCAACGCACCGATTGCGCCCTGGCAGCCCGCGGATTCGATTGCATTGGTAAAACTTCTGGCGGTGCAATTGTCCGGCCATCTGCCCGAAGAAGTTCTGCGCGCCCGCACATCGCTTTTGGTGCGTGACGAGGCCCGGTTGGCCGACATCCTGCCCGACGCCCCCGGAGCCGGTGTGGCCGCATTGCCGGAATATGCCAGCCTGGTGCCGGAAATCACCCAAAGCGCGCCGCGCTACGCCCAAAGCAACACCCCCACCCCATCGCGTGATCTGCTGTCACCATTTGCGCCACGCGGTCTGGCCGGGGCATCAAACGCCTGGGCGGCGGCGCCCAATCGCTCGGCCAGTGGGGGGACGTTGTTGGCAAATGACCCGCATCTGGGGTTCAGCGCACCGTCAATCTGGTATCTCGCCCGCATGGATCTGGCCAGCGGCGGCGTCATTGGTGGCACCATTCCCGGCGTGCCGCTGGTTCTGGCGGGCAAAAGCCCGAACATCGGCTGGGGCATCACCTCGTCCTATCTGGATGATCAGGACCTGTTCATCGAACAGCTGAACCCCGACAACCCCCAGCAATACCGGACCCCCGGCGGGTTCAAGGATTTCGAAACCCGCCGCTCCATCGTGCAGATCAAGGACGAAGCGCCGGTCACCCTGACCCTGCGCTGGACCGACAATGGCCCGGTGCTGCCGGGGTCACATTACAACCTTGGCGAAGTCACCCCGGCCGGCCATGTGGCCGCGCTCAGTTGGACCGCGCTGGCCGACCGGGACACTACCCTGTCTGCGGGTGTGGCGCTGATGTATGCCCAGACCCTGGAAGACGCGCGCGCCGCGGGCGAGGCCTATGTCGCCCCAAGCCAGATGCTGACCCTGGCCGACAGCGACGGCATTGCGATGCAATTGATTGGCCATATGCCGCGCCGGTCGGAACGCCATGAAAGCAAGGGGCGGATGCCCACCCGTGGCTGGATCGTCGACAACCGTTGGCAGGGGGTTCTGCCCTACGAAGACAACCCATCGTTCCTGCGGCCAGAGGGGGGCATCGTCGGCAACACCAACAACAAGATGATCGACCGCCCCTTCCCCGAACATGTGTCCTATAGCTGGGGCGACAGCCAGCGTATCCAACGCTGGCAACGGCTGATGCAGGGCCGCGAGGTACATACCCGCGACAGTTTCACCGAGGCGCAGCTGGACACCGTCAGCATCACCGCCCGGTCGCTGTTGCCCTTGATCGGGGCGGACCTTTGGTTCACCGGCGAGGCCGCGCCAGAGGGCACCATCGCCCGCCAACGCGAAACCGCTTTGGCCCTGCTGGCCAATTGGACCGGCGAGATGAACGAACATCTGCCAGAGCCGCTGATCTATGCCGCTTGGCTGCGCGCCTTGCAGGATCGGTTGATCCGCGACGACATTGGCCCGCTGGCCGACGAATTCGACCATGTCGAGCCGCTGTTCATCGAACGGGTGTACCGCGATGTCGACGGCGCCAGCGCCTGGTGCGACATTCTGCAATCCTCGCCCACGGAAACCTGTGTCGATATTGCCCGGCTTGCGCTCGAAGATGCGATCGTCTGGCTGGAAGAGAATTTTGGCCGCGATCTTTCGGCGCTGCGCTGGGGCGACGCGCATCAGGCGACACATGACCACCCGGTCCTGGGCGAAGTGCCGGTGCTGCGCTATTTCGTCAACATCCGCCAATCCACATCCGGCGGCGATCACACTTTGCTGCGCGGGCGGACCTCGGGGCGCGGGCCGAACCCCTATCAGAACGTGCATGGCGCCGGCTATCGCGGGGTTTATGACTTTGCCGACCCGGATTCATCGGTCTTTGTGACATCGACCGGCCAATCGGGACATTTCCTGTCGCGCCATTATGACGATCTGGGAAGCCTCTGGCGGCGCGGGGAATACATCCCGATGTCCCTGGACGAAGAGCTGGCCCGGGCGGCAGCAACCGGCATTACCCGGCTGGTGCCAAGGCCCTAGGCATCAAACAGCGGCACACCGCTGATCACAGCCAGGGCAATCGCGCCATAAGCCAGCCAGCGATAGGCGTTTTCGTGTTTGGGATCGAAGATATGTTGGCCAATCAACGTGGTGACCAGATAAGGCACGCCGAGGATCATCACGACACCGATCATCACCGGATTGGACAGCCCCTTTAGCAGCAGGTTGACCACAATCAACGCATCCAACAGCGCGAGGTAAAGGATCGTGTTGGCCCGCACCACCGATGCGCTCTTGACTCCGGCGAGATAGAACAAGATCACCACCGGCCCGGACAAGCCGGTCATGCCGCCCAACAAACCAGCCGCCAGCCCGATCCCCCCCAATCCGACACGCCCCACCGCACCACGGTAGCGCCAGCCGGTGATCAAGGCGGCCAGAGTGACAGCGGCCACCACGGTCACCCCCCAGCGGATGCTTTCGCCCGGCAGGATCTGCATCAGGTAAATGCCGATGGGCACGGTCACAACACCGCAAACCGCCATCAACCCGACCTCGGCCTTGTCGGCCTTGGCCCAGGCACGCGGCAACAGGGCGGCGGTCGAAATGATCCCGGTCAGGGTGATGATCAGGACCACATCCGCCGCCGGCAGGAACTGCCCGGCGACCGGGACAAAAATCAACGCTGTGCCAAAACCGGTAAAGCCGCGGACAATGCCCGCGGCAGTGATTGTAAAGACCATCCACCACAGCCCCGGCACCGCCAGCGCTGCGACAAGAAAGTCAGGCATCAATGTTGCCGAACTGATTGCCGGTGGTGTCGTTGTTGGTCTTGCTCCAATCGCGCTTGACCCCCAACAGAAGCAACACGGTCGAGGCCACAAAGATCGAGGAATAGGTGCCGACGACGACACCCCAGATCATGGCAAAGACAAAGCCCCGGATCACATCGCCGCCCAGCACAAACAGGGCAATCAACGCCAAAAGCGTGGTGACCGAGGTCATGAATGTCCGGCTGAGCGTTTCGTTGATCGACAGGTTCAGCACTTCGCGCAGCGGCTTCTTCTTGAATTTCATCAGGTTCTCGCGCACGCGGTCGAACACCACCACCGTATCGTTCAATGAATAGCCCACGATGGTCAGCAGCGCCGCAATGATCGCGAGGTCAAATCTGATCTGAAGCTCGGAAAACACCCCGATGGTCAGGATCACGTCATGGACCAGGGCAACAACCGCGCCCAAGGCAAATTGCCATTCGAACCGCAACCAGATGTAGATCAGCACCGCCCCGATCGCCAGCACCACGGCAATCGCCGCCGTCTGGATCAGCTCGCCCGAAACCTTGGGACCAACCGATTCCACCGACACGAACTTGATATCCGGGGCGACGGTTTTCAGCGCCGCCTCGACCTCGGCGATCAATTCGGCGGTGACGCTTTCCTGACCGTCCTGGGCCTGAATACGCACCATGGCGACATTCTGATCGGCGTCGAAAGACGGATCAAAAACCTCAGAGATCACGACATCGCCAAGGCCCAGTGCCGCCAGCGCGTCCCGATACGTCCCGACATCCACCGCTTCGGTGCTTTCGGTGCGGATCGTGGTGCCGCCGCGAAAGTCGATGCCATAGTTCAGCCCACGCAGCATGAATGACCCAAAGGCCATGACAATCAGGATCACGGAAATCCCCAGCCACAGCTTGGGGCGGGAAAAGAAATCCCAATTGGTATTCTCGGGAACAAGTCTCAGACGCATGTGCCTATACCTCGATTGTCTTGGGACGGCGGCGTTCAAACCACATCACGATGATCAACCGCGTCACAAAGATCGCGGTGAACACCGACGTCAGAATGCCCAGACCCAGCGTGATGGCAAAGCCCCGCACCGGCCCCGATCCCATGACAAACAGGATCACAGCAGTGATGAAAGTGGTGATATTGGCGTCGATAATGGCAGAAAGCGCCTTTTCATACCCCAACTCGATCGCCCGGGCAGGCCCGCGCGCGGTCTTCAACTCTTCGCGAATACGTTCAAAGATCAGCACATTGGCGTCCACCGCCATACCCACCGTCAACACGATACCGGCAATACCGGGAAGTGTCAGCGTCGCGCCAATCAGGCTGAGAAGGCCAAAGATCAGCCCAATGTTGATGATCAATGCGATATTGGCAAAGATCCCGAACAGACCATAGCTGAGCGCCATGAACACCAGCACCGCCGTAAAGGCCACGATGGTCGCGATCTTGCCGGCCTCGATGCTGTCGGCCCCAAGTTCCGGGCCGATGGTACGCTCTTCCAGGAAATCCAGCCCCGCAGGCAAGGCACCGGCGCGCAGCAACACCGCCAGATTGGTCGATTCCTCGACCGAGAAATTGCCGGTGATGATGCCCGAACCGCCGGGAATGTGGCTCTGGATGACCGGGGCGCTGATCACCTCGGCGTCGAGCACGATGGCAAAGGGGTTGCCGATGTTTTCCGCAGTATAGTCGCCGAATCTGCGCGCGCCCGAAGGGTTGAACCGGAAGTTCACCGCAGGACGGCCGTTCTGGTCAAACGCGGGCTGGGCATCGGTGAGTTCCTCACCGGTCACAACCGGATTTTCCTCCAGGATGTAGAACACGCCGCTTTCATCGAGCGATGGCAGGATCTCGTTGCCGATCCCCGGCTCTGCGGTGGCATCGCTGGTGCGGCTGACCACCGGCTGAAACGTCAGCTGGGCGGTGGTGCCAATGATGTCTTTCAATTCCTGGGCAGAGCCGAGGCCCGGCACCTGAATCAGGATACGGTCACTGCCCTGACGCTGGATTGTCGGCTCACGTGTGCCGACCTCGTCAATCCGGCGACGGATGATTTCCAAACTCTGCTGCACGGTCCGTTCGTCGGTGGCAAGACGTTCGGCATCCGACAGGGTCATGATCAGCACATCGCCTTCGCCACGTGCCACCAGATCCATCTCGCCCGCGGCGGTGATCGACACCACCGGCTGGGCCAGCGCACGCACGGCGGTCAACGCCGCGGCCATGCCATCGGGATTGGAAATCTTGACATGCAATTCATCACCAACCGAGGGCTGGCGGCGGATTGTGCCGATCTCATCGCGCAAGGGGCGCAGGGTATCGCGCACCTCGGGCCAGAGCGACGTAATCCGGCTTTCATAGACATCGGCGACCCGAACCTCGGCCAGCAGATGCGCCCCGCCCCGCAAATCAAGCCCCAGATTGACCAAGGCCGATGGCAGGAACGAGGGCCACCCCGCCGCCGCATCGGCCAGTTCCGGGGTTTCCCCCTGAACCTCGATCGCGGCGACGGCGTCATTGGCGGTTTCTACGCGGGAATAAAACCCGTTCGGCATGGCCAGCAACAGCCCCACCGCACAGAGTGTCCAGATGAACACCCGTTTCCAGAGATCAATCTGCAGCATGCGCCGCTCCTCGGACTGGGACTTGACAGGAACTCAACAGAAGCGGGGCCGTGGCCCTCAATCCCCTTGATCAGGAATTTGCCGGCTCGGTCTTGTTCAGAACCTGCGCGATGGTGGATTGCACCACACGCACCTTGACGCCTTCGGACAGCTCGACTTCGATCTCGTTGTCTTCCTTGACTTTCACGACCTTGCCGATCAATCCGCCCTGAGTCACAACCTGGTCGCCACGACGCAGCGCCTTGACCATATTGGTATGCGCTTTCATCTTCTTTTGCTGCGGACGGATCAGCAGGAAATACATGATCGCGAAGATCAGGATCAGGGGTACGAATTGCGCGATTGCACTGCCATCCATTGAAGGCTTCCTTTCAAGGTTGCTTTGCGAAGGGAACCCCCCGCCGAATTTTGCCGGAACCTATGCGCGGCACCGCCGGTTTGCAAGGCGCGCCGGGGGCTATTCCACGCGGCACCGGATATATTCCCTATGGGAAAGTGGGGCGGGCTTGCCTAGGGTGATGCGGCAGAGCGTCAGTATTTTGAAAGAGGCGTTATTTTGGAAAGCTATTTGTTCTTCGTGACCCACCCGCTTTTGTGGGGTTTTCTGGGCCTGACACTGGTCTTTTACCTCATTCAATCTCTCGTCGCGCGCCAACCCGACGAGGACAGGAAAAAACGCCCCTACCTGGACACCATCAAGAACCCCGCCCTGCGCGCTTTGGCGCTCTTTGCGCTGGTTCTGTCGCCGGTTTGGGTGTTGCTGTTGCTTGCCGTGCTCTGGTCACTTCTCGGCATTGTGCTCACACTGCCCGCCTTCGAAGCCTCCAAGGACACCGAATTGCGCTGGCATGTTCTCGCCATGGTCGGCCTGATCACCGCATTCGGCGGCATTATCGGCGCGCCTTTGGCGCTGATCCGGGTGTTCACCACCGAACGCCAGACCAAGACCAGCGAAGAGGGGCTGATTACCGACCGCATCAACAAAGCGGTCGAAGGCTTGGGATCAGAGAAGGGTTCGAATCGAATTGGACGGCCGGTAACGATCTATACCGGCGAGAAAAGTGGTGTGACCGTCATCGGCAAGAAACGGGCCGATATTGAAGTCCCCGAGTTCAGCTTGGTTGGAAAAGAATACTGGGACGAATGGTGGAATGAACATACCGCCGAAACATCGAGAGAACGCCATGTCCCGGTCTCGACATGGTCAGAGGCGCGCACCGAAATCGAATGGCAAGGCCACGCTCTCACGATTGCGGAGGGGGAGGCCATCGGGGAAGAAGGAAAATGGCAGGTCTTTACCGAAACCCTGCCCAACCTCGAAGTCCGCATTGGCGCGATCTATGCGTTGGAACGCATCGCCAAGGACAGCGGCAGCGACCATGTTCAGATCATGGAAATCCTCTGCGCCTATATCCGTCAGAACGCCCCAGCGTCAGAGGCCAAGCCATGGCCGGAACTGAAGATGAAGGAAGGCGAAATTGACGGCCTATTGGAGGGCGATTGGAAGGCGCGCCTCATGGCTTACAGGGCAGCGCAGGAGACTGCCAAGAAAAATCTCACGATGCGTGAGGACATTCAAGTCGCTTTGACAGTCATCGGGAGGCGCAGCACACGACAACGCGAATTGGAGGCCAAAGCCAACAACAACGACACCGGTTTTGTTTTTGACAATTTTTTACCGGATATTGGTTTCATAAACATGGACTTCGACAGCGAGACCCAGCGCACCCAAGCGCGCATGGTTCAGAGCTGGACCCGCAAACTACTCGACTATCGTGGCTTTCTACTGGATCTTGGAAACTGCAACTTGCGTGGCGCGTACTTAGTCGAAGGGAATTTTGCTGGCGCTTCGTTTATTAACTCGGAACTCCAAGCCGCAAATTTCGATGGTGCAAATCTGAGGGGAGCCAACCTTTTTGCTGTAAACTCTGAAGAAGCTCTGTTCCGACGAGCGCACCTACAAGGCGCTAATCTTTCCGCCGCAAATCTTAATAGGGCCGACTTTCAAGAAGCATTTTTACAGGGCGCGGACATGAGTGACGCTCGAATGAGTGATGCTTTTTTAGTACTTGCCAACATCCAGTCGGCGAACCTGTCAGGTGCCTTCTTGCAATCAGCGATCTTGAGAAGTGTAGCCGCCTGGGGCGCTCAACTTGCGACTTGCCGTTTACAACATGCACAATTGCAGGGAGCGCGCCTTCAAGGAGCAAATTTAGGTTCGGCACGAGTGCAAAGCGCCAACTTTTCTCATGCCGATTTGCACGACGCTAGTCTACAGCATTTGAAGACATCCGCAGACACGCTTTTTCCAGAGGGTTTAAAACATCCAATTCACTGATCATTGAAGACAATGAACTGGACGCTCGTTTTCGAGACTAAACCCCACCCTACCCAACACCCGCGACATGTTGCATAACGCCCGCGCGACTCAGATCCAAAACCAGAGGACATGGATATGCATGACATCCGCGCCATCCGCGAAAACCCGGCCGCTTTTGATGCGGCGCTTTCTCGTCGTGGGATCGAAAATGCATCTTCGTCCCTGTTGGAACTCGACGAGGCCCGCCGCGCCGCAATTCATGCCGCGGAAACCGCCCAATCCGATCAAAAGGCCGCCGCCAAAGAGGTCGGTGCCGCCAAGGCCAAAGGCGACGAGGCGGAATTCGAACGCCTGCGCGCATTGGTTGGCGAGAAGAAGGCCGAAGTGGCCGACATGCAGACCCGCGCCAAGGAGCTGGATCAACAGCTGACTGATGCGCTGATGTCGATCCCCAACCTGCCCTATGACGACACCCCCGAAGGCGCGGACGAAGCCGACAATGTCGAAATCCGCCGCTGGGGCACGCCGAAATCTTTCGATTTCAAACCGAAAGAGCACTATGAACTGGCCGGTGTGGTGGACGGGATGGACTTTGAAACCGCTGCCAAACTCTCGGGCAGCCGTTTTGTCGTGCTGTCGGGCGCTGTGGCGCGCATCCACCGCGCGCTGGCGCAATTCATGCTCGACACCCACACCGAAGAAAACGGCCTGACCGAGACCTGGACCCCGGTTCTGGTCAAGGAAGAGATGATGCTGGGCACCGGGCAATTGCCCAAATTCGGCGAGGACAGCTATCAGACCACCAATGGTTGGTGGTTGATCCCCACGGCCGAGGTGACGCTGACCAATATCGTGAACGGGCTGACGGTGGCCGAAAGCTATCTGCCCCGCCGCTATGTCGCGCATTCGCAATGTTTCCGGTCCGAAGCGGGCAGCGCCGGTCGCGATACCGCCGGCATGTTGCGCCAGCACCAGTTTGAAAAGGTCGAGATGGTCTCAGTCACCCACCCGGACAAAAGCCGGGAAGAGCTGGACCGGATGACCGACTGCGCCCAGGGCATTCTGGAGCGGCTTGGCCTGCCCTATCGCACCGTGGTGCTTTGCACCGGCGACATGGGGTTCGGCGCACGCCGCACCCATGATATCGAGGTTTGGTTGCCCGGTCAGGACAGCTATCGCGAGATTTCTTCGGTTTCGGTCTGCGGTGATTTTCAGGCGCGCCGGATGAATGCCCGCATGAAACCCAGCGATGGCGGCAAGCCGGAATTCCTGCATACGCTGAACGGTTCGGGGCTTGCGATTGGTCGGGCGTTGATTGCGGTGTTGGAAAATGGCCAACAAGCAGACGGGTCCGTGACCCTGCCAGAGGTGCTGCACCCCTATCTGCGCGGCAAAACGCATTTGACGGCGCAGGGTGTCCTGGCCTGACACCACCGTCGGGCGGTAAAAATTTGGGGCGACGCCATGGTGAGGCATGGCGTCGCCCCTTCGGTTTCAATGGCAGTGCGTCACGTTACGCCGCAAGCTGCGCAGCCGCGACAGACACGGATCGCCAGAAAACCGATTGGCATTTTATTCCGCCAACAAGCCGGCCGCCTGGGCCGCTGTCAGCTCATCTGCGCTGACTTCGCCGTTCTGATCCACGTCGATTTCGGCGAAACCTTCGACGGTCAGGTCGGGATAGGCCGCGACCAGTTCTTCCATCGAATATCCGCCGCTTTGGTCGGTATCTTCCACCATGGTCTGAGCCAGAGCCGAGCTTGCTGCGAAACCGATAAGGGCTGCGAAGGTGATGGCTTTGGATGTCATGGAGTGTCTCCTTTTCGTGTTACAGATTGACGGTTTTCATCGCCGTCGAAAGGAACATGTCCGTTTGAGGAGAGACCCGCAACCCCATGAAATCGTGCAATAAAGGCAGGCGGCACAACTGGCGGCGTTGCGCCGACCCCCGGCAGGAACCAGCCGAAATCCTGTGCCGGATTTCGCCGATGCGCTGCAGGGAGAGGTGGCAAAGGCAGGTCTTTGCCAAGGGTTTCGGCGCCGAATTGCGCAGCCAAGCGCCGATCTGTGGCGGGCGTGGAAATGCGCGGATACCGGCTCGTGAAAACTGGCGGATCATTTTGCGGAATCGATGAAGACTCAAAAGGGTCGATTGAGCGGCCAAGCGTTTCGCGCGAGGCTTTTGCGCAGATGCGAGGGGTCAGCGGGCCGGGAACAGCAGGGACTCCGGGGGGCGCAAGCCCCTGGAGCGCAGGCATGCTGGGGGGCCAGCCCCAAGACCACAGTAAAGCTGGGGGGGGCCAGCCCCCCAGACCACAGTTAAGATGGGGGGCCAGCCCCCCAGCCTCCCGGGATATTTTTGGTCAGATGAAGGGGCAGAAGCGCCCCATACCCCCGCCGCGACCATTACTTGTCGTCAGCGCGGCCTTTGCCGAGGTGTTTGCGCAGGCGCGATGGGGTCGACTTCTTCTTGCCCTTATAGGGGTTCTTGTCGCCCTGCCCGCGCAATGTCATCCGGATTGGCGTGCCGGGCATGTCGAAATCATCGCGCAGCCCGTTGACCAAATACCGTGTGTAGCTGTCCGGCATCTTGTCGGGGTGCGAGCACATCACCACAAATCCCGGCGGGCGGGTTTTGACCTGGGTCATGTAGCGCAGTTTGATACGTTTGCCCTGAGGCGCCGGCGGCGGGTGCGCCGCGACCATCCCATCCAGCCAGCGGTTCAGCGCGGCGGTTGGAATACGGCGGTTCCAGACCTCATGCGCGCGCATGATGGCGTCATGCAGCCGGTCCAGCCCTTTGCCCGTCTTGGCAGAGACCGTCACCAGCGGCGCACCACGCAGCTGTGGCAGCAATCTGGTGAAGGATTCCTTCAGGTCGCGCAGCTTCTCTTGTTTGGCTTCTTCGATGTCCCATTTGTTGACAGCGACAACTACGGCGCGGCCTTCGCGTTCCGCCAGGTCGGCAATCCGCAGATCCTGTTGTTCGAACGGGATGGCGGCATCCAACAGAACAACGACCACTTCGGCAAATTTCACCGCACGCAGGCCGTCGGACACCGACAGTTTTTCCAGCTTTTCCTGCACGCGCGCCTTTTTGCGCATGCCGGCCGTATCGAAAATTCGGCAGGGCGTGCCGTGCCAATCAATGCTGAGAGAGATGGCATCGCGGGTGATCCCGGCCTCAGGGCCGGTCAACAAGCGATCCTCGCCCAGGATCTGATTGATCAGGGTCGACTTGCCTGCATTGGGCCGCCCGACGACCGCAACCTGCAACGGTTTCGCGTTGGTCGGGGCGCGGTATTCCAGTTCCTCGTCATCGTCATCGGACAGCGCAACATCGGTCTCCGGCGCATCGGCCTCGGCGGTTTTTGCCAGAGCGTCTGCCAGAGGTTGCAAGATCGCATAGAGATCGGTCATGCCTTCGCCATGTTCGGCAGACAGGCGCACTGGTTCCCCAAGGCCAAGACCCCAGGCCTCGATCACGCCGGCGTCGGCTGCGCTGCCCTCGCCCTTGTTTGCCGCAAGAATCACATGCTTCGCCCGTTTGCGCAGGATTTCAGCGAACATTTCGTCGATCGGCGTCACCCCGGTGCGGGCATCAATCATGAACAGACAAATGTCGGCCATATCGACCGCGCGTTCGGTCAGACGCCGCATGCGGCCCTGAAGGCTGTCGTCGGTCGCATCCTCAAGCCCGGCGGTGTCAATCACGGTAAACCGCAGATCGGCGAGCCGCGCCGCGCCTTCGCGCAGATCACGTGTCACCCCCGGCTGGTCATCGACCAGCGCAAGACGTTTGCCGACAAGGCGGTTGAACAACGTGGATTTGCCGACATTGGGGCGGCCCACGACGGCGAGAGTGAAAGACATGGCTTATAAAGCTCCGGAAGGCATCAAGCGCCCCCGATACATCAGCCGCCGTACGCCTGCAACTGGCCCTTTTTGGTCACGATGTACATGACACCGTTCACCACCACCGGATTTGTGGTCGCGCCACCGGGAATTTCGGCGGTTTTCAGCAGCTGCCCGTCGTTGGGATCATAGGCCCGCAGAAGGCCATCGCCCCCCGCCACATACAGCCGGCCACCGGCCAGGATCGGACCATAGTTGCCAAAGATCCGATCCCGTTTGCGCGGACGCTGGGATGTATAACCCGGCAGTTCGGCTGACCAGACCTCGGCCCCGTCGGACACATTGACACGCTTCAGATCATTTCGGTCCGACACAAAGAACACGGCCCCCCCAGTGACCCAAACCGGTTGCACCGCTGCGTCCCGCGCGGTCCACTTGCGGCTGCCGCTGCCGGTGTTCAAGGCGACCAGACGGCCGGTATGGTTGGCCACATAGACCGTGTCGCCAACCACCACCGGATCGCCGGTGATATCGCTGACGCGGTTGATGGCGAATCCGTTACGCTGCCCGGCAATGGTTGCATTCCAAAGGCTGAGCCCGCCTTTGCGGAACGCGCCTTGTACATCGCCGGAACCATAGCCGAAGATCACGAATTTGTCGGTCAGTGCCGGGGCCGGACCGCCATGCACATTGTTGATGTCTTCCAGACCTTCCAGCTGCCAGCGGATGCGACCGGTGTCGGCCTCGATCGCCCAGGCGGTGCGGTCACCAGCCACCAGATAGACCAGCCCATCCGCATAACTTGGCGATGCCGTGCCGCTGGCTTGCAGCTTCTGGCTCCAGATTTCGGCGCCGGAGGCCAGATCGAGCGCGGTGATGCTGCCATAGCCGGAGGTGACATAAAGCCGCCCGCCACCAATCGCCAATCCGCCGCCAGACCCCTGCCCGCCGCCATCACGCGCCGGGACCAGATCGCGGGTCCAGAGCGTCGCGCCACCGGTCGAGGTTGCGGTGACCAAAGCATCGCTGTCGAGCGTATAGATGCGGCCATCGGCAACCACGGGATCTGCGGTAATGCGGAATTTGCGGCTGTCGCCCTGGCCGATATTGGCGGACCACAGCGGGGTCAACGCCGTGCCAAAGGCCGGGTGGTTGGTGCGGGTCGCAGGCGTGCCATGGCCCTGAAGCCATGTGGCGTTGCGGGTCGCGGCCGCCAACGACAGGCTGTCGGCGGTTGTCGCGGCCTCGGCGGCCAAAGAGGCCTCGTCGGGGCGGATGGCTTCGCGCTTGCCCGGTAGAATGATTTCCCGCCGGCTTTCACAGGCCGCAAAGACCGATACCGCCGCGAGGCCCAAGATAATCCTGATCGTTGCCGTTCTCACCTGGTTCGCCCCCACATCTTCATGCGCATGCCTTCATGCCGGTACATTCATGCCTGTGTCGCCATGAACGCGTCGTCACGTCGTGTTATCATTTCACCGATGCAAAGGTCACACCGGAATTCGCGGTCCGCCCGGGCATTTTGCTATTTCCGCAATTTGCCGCTGGGCGATCTTGCCAACCGACCGGACCGATCCGGCCCGAAATCGGTTCGAAATGTCTCAGGCGGCGTCAATCTCGCCACCCAGGGCGACAATCACCTGAGAGACGCGCTGGCGCAAGCCTGCGGTCACTTCGGAATCCACCAGGATGGCCTGAAATTTGGCAATCGCGCCCTCGGTGTCACCGGTTTCGACCGCGATCAGCGCCAATTGCTCTTCTGCCAGAAGCCGGATCGGACTGCCGGCCCGGGCCAGCGCCTCAAACCCGCTGCGCCGTTCGGCGGCGTCCAGGGTGTCGGACTGCGCCATCAGAAGCTTGAAGCCGGCAATATCGCGGTAAATCTGCGCCACATCGCCGTTGGCGGTGATTTCGCTCAGGGTTGCGACGGCATCGTCGGTCTGGTCATTCGACCCTTCTTCGGCGGCGGTCAAAAGCCCCAGAAGTGCCGCACCACCGGCGCTGTCGGGGTTAACCGCGTTCAGGGCCGAAATCCGTTCGGTGCGGTCCTCGATTTCCATCGCGGCCAGGATCGAATCGCCAAGCGACTGTGCTGCTGCACGGTCCTGCGCATTGGAATATTCCCGCCAGGCCGCCCCACCGACGATCAACAGGACCGCCAGCACACCAATCCAGCCGTAGCGCCGCAATGCCAGGAAAAGCCGGTCGCGCCGGACCTCTTCGCTCACCTCTTCGATAAAACTGTCGGTCTCGCTCAACTCACTGCCTCACTGATCGGGCACCCCACAAGGGGCTGCATTGGTCCGCCCCTCTTAACCCGGCCCGCGACAAGTGCCAAGAGCCAGGCACCGGGCCAGGTGGCGAAGCCACGCCGGGACAGCGTGAAATTGTTGCCAAATTCACCCGCAACTTGCGCTGCACCGCGGAAAAGTCTAATCTGAACTGGTCAGTTCAGACAAAAATACCTATATACCCCGCGTGATGTGCTAGGCGCGTTCCTCCGGCCGAAGATTTCCGTCGGCTGCCTGGTATGATTTTATGAGAAAAGAAGGCATCTTATGCGACTTATTCCGGTTCTGACGGCAATTGCCGTTTCGGCGTTTCTGGTTTTCGCGGTTTTGCAACGCGAGGCGCTCTTGGAATTTGCCCGCAACAGCCATTTCGGCCAGATGTTTGGCACATCCGACGACACGGTAGATCCAGAAGAAACAACGGCAGAGGCCGAAACGGTCGAAGCCCCCGCCGAAACAGACACGCAACCCAGCGGCATTCGCGTTGTGGCGCGCCACTCAACCGCCCAGGTTGTCGACAGCGCCGTGATCCTGCGTGGCCAGACCGAAGCCGCCCGTCAGGTCGATGTCAAAGCGGAAATCAGCGGATTGGTGGTCTCTGACCCGCTGCGCAAGGGCGCTTTTGTCGAACAGGGCCAGTTGCTGTGTGAACTGGAGCCGGGCACCCGTGGCGCCACATTGGACGAGGCCCGCGCGCGGCTGGACGAAGCCCAGGCCCGCGTGCCCGGGATCGAGGCCGGCGTGCCCGAAGCCGAAGCCAGATTGCAGGAGGCCGCCGCCCGTCTGGAAGAGGCCCAGATCAATGAACGCGCCGCCAAAGCGCTGAAAGAAGACGGATTTGCGTCGGAAACCCGCGTGGCATCAACCGCCGCCTCGGTGCGCAGCGCCGAGGCCAATGTTTCCAGCGCCCGGGCCGCGCTGGAGACCGCCAAATCAGGGCTGCAAAGCGCACAGGCGGCGATCCGTTCGGCTGAGGCCGGTGTTGCCTCGGCACGGAAAGAAATTGAACGTTTGAAGATCAAAGCGCCTTTTGCCGGTCTGCTGGAATCCGATGCTGCTGAACTGGGCGCATTGATGCAGCCCGGCGCGCTCTGCGCCACGATCATTCAGCTCGACCCAATCAAAATGGTGGCTTATGTCCCCGAAACCGAGGTCGCACGCGTAAAATTGAACGCCGACGCCGGGGCCCGCCTTTCGGAAGGCAGCAATGTGGCGGGCAAGGTCACCTTCCTGTCCCGTTCGGCCGATCCGACAACCCGCACCTTCCGGGTGGAAATCACCGTCGCCAACAGCGATCTGGCGATCCGCGATGGTCAGACCGCCGAAATCGCCATTTCTGCCGCCGGGGTCTCTGCGCATCTTTTGCCGCAATCGACCCTGACGTTGAATGACGATGGCGAATTGGGCGTGCGGTCGGTGACCGCCGAAAATCTGGTGGCCTTTTTGCCGGTCACCCTGTTGCGGGACACCCGCGAAGGGGTTTGGGTGGCAGGCCTGCCAGAGCGGCTCGACATTATTACCCTTGGTCAGGAATACGTCGAAGATGGGGTCAAGGTCATTCCGACCTACAAGGATGCCAGCCTGGAGGTAAGTCAATGACGGGAATGGTCGACTGGGCCGCATCACGCGCCCGAATGGTCATGGCCTTTATTGCCCTCTCGCTTCTGGCGGGGGGCATTGCCTATGTGGGGCTGCCAAAAGAGGGTGAACCAGACATCGAAATCCCGGCGCTGTTCATTTCGGTGCCTTTCGCCGGGATCAGCGCGACGGATTCCGAAACGCTTCTGGTCAAGCCGATGGAAACCGAATTGTCCGATCTGGACGGATTGAAAACCCTGTCCGGCACCGCTGCCGAAGGCTATGCCGGTGTCGCGCTGGAGTTTGAATTCGGCTGGGACAAGACCAAGGTCATGGCCGATGTCCGCGATGCGATGAAATCTGCCGAGGCCAGCTTTCCCGATGGCGCCGAGCAATACACCATCAACGAAATCAACTTTTCCGAATTCCCGATTGTCATCGTTAACCTGACCGGCGCGGTGCCCGAACGCACCATGGCGCGCGTGGCCAAGGATTTGCAGGACCGGGTAGAAGGCATTGATGCGGTGCTGGAGGCCGGGATCGCCGGCAACCGCGATGAAATGCTGGAAGTGCTGATCGACCCGCTGCGGCTCGAAGCCTATAATGTGACCGCGGGCGAGCTGATTTCCGTGGTGCAGAACAACAACCAATTGATTGCGGCCGGCGAAGTCGAAACCGCCCAGGGCACATTCGCGGTCAAGATCCCGTCGTCATTTGATGAACCCCAGGATATCTACAACCTGCCGGTCAAAACCAATGGCGACCGGGTGGTGACATTGGGCGATCTGGCCCGCATCCAGCTGACATTCGAAGACCGGGTTGGCACCGCGCGCTTCAACGGCGAAGAAACCGTGGCGTTGCAGGTGGTCAAACGCAAGGGTTTCAACCTGATCGACACGGCAACCGAAGTCAAAGAAGTGGTCGCCGAAGCAAGGAAAGACTGGCCGCCGGAGCTGAAAGCCGCGGTCGAAGTGGGCACATCGAACGACCAAAGCCGCGTTGTGGCCTCGATGGTCAGCCAGCTTGAAGGCTCGGTTCTGACGGCGATTGCCCTGGTGATGATCGTGGTGCTGGCGGCCCTCGGGACGCGGCCCGCCCTTCTGGTGGGTTTCGCCATTCCGACCTCTTTCCTGCTGTGCTTTGTGCTGTTGGGGCTGATGGGGATCACCATTTCCAACATCGTGATGTTCGGCCTGATCCTGGCCGTTGGCATGCTGGTGGATGGCGCGATTGTGGTTGTTGAATATGCCGACAAGCGGATCAAGGACGGCTCTGGCCCGATGCATGCCTATGTCGAGGCCGCCAAGCGCATGTTCTGGCCGATTGTCAGCTCTACCGCGACAACGCTCTGTGCCTTTTTGCCCATGTTGTTCTGGCCCGGTGTGCCGGGTCAATTCATGGGCATGTTGCCGGTCACATTGATCTTTGTTCTGTCGGCGTCGCTGATTGTGGCACTGATCTATCTGCCGGTGATGGGCGGTGTGACGGGCCGTATGAGCCGCTTGTTCGGGCGGTGTTCCGAATGGTTGGAAAACCGGTTCCCCTGGATCATTCGCGCGCTTTTGGTGCCGGTCTCGCTTCTGGTGATTTTCGTGGGCGCGATGCAGCTGCTGAATCCGAATTACCTGTTCGACAATGCCGCGCCGGGCCTTTT
Organism: Marinovum sp. 2_MG-2023; assembly: GCF_030548265.1. NCBI lineage: Bacteria > Pseudomonadati > Pseudomonadota > Alphaproteobacteria > Rhodobacterales > Roseobacteraceae > Marinovum > Marinovum sp. 2_MG-2023. Next base: position 67,521 of record NZ_JAUOSD010000018.1, read on the forward strand.
TGCCATCGTGCCGGGGGCAATGATTTTCCTTGCCGGGGCTTTCATGGCTTCGGTCACCTTGGGCGCGGTTGAATTCCACTGGAAACGCAAACGCGTGCGTGCGGGGCGTCGCCGCACCCTGTTTGGCTGGGTGATCAAACTGATCGCCGGAAATCCGATCATGCCGCTGGTGACCGCCGCAACGGTGATTGCCTTTGTTATGGCGGTGTTCGGCTATTTTGGCGAAAACAGCAAAGGCGTCGAATTCTTTGTCGAAAGCGAACCGGAACAGGGCATTGTCTATGTGCTGGCGCGCGGCAACCTTTCGCTGGAAGAAAAAGACGCCCTGGTGCGTCAGGCCGAGGATATCGTGCTGGCCCATCCCGGCATCGACAACGCCTTTGCTTTTGCGGGCAACGGCGGGTTGAATTCGAATACCGGCGGGGCACAGCCCCCCAAGGACACGGTCGGCCAGGTTCAGTTCGAAACCATCCCATGGGAAGACCGCATGGATCGGCCTGATCTGGACGGCAATGTCGTGCTCGAGGAATTGCAGGCGGAATTGGAACAGATCCCCGGCGTGCGGATCGAAATTCTGGCCCAGGCCATGGGCCCCGCCAGCGCCAAGCCGGTGCATTTGCGCCTGAAAGGGGACAACTGGCAGGAGCTGATTGCCGCGACCGAAGCCGTGCACACCCAGTTTCAGAACACCGCCGGCCTGCATCTGATCGAAGATACCCTGCCCCTGCCCGGCATCGACTGGCAGATTGATGTCGATGTCGAAAAAGCCGGACGTTTCGGTGCAGATGTCGCCACCGTGGGCGCGATGGTGCAATTGGTGACACGCGGTATCCTGCTCGACACCATGCGGGTCGACAGTTCCGATGAGGAAATCGAAATCCGCGTCCGCCTGCCGGAACAGGACCGGGTGTTGTCCACGCTGGACACGCTCAAGGTGCGCACCGCAGACGGGCTTGTCCCGCTGTCGAATTTCGTCACCCGCAAACCGGTGGCGAAACTGGCCGAAATCTCGCGGGTTGACCAGAAACGCTATTTCGATGTCAAGGCAGCGGTGCGCCCCGGCATCACCACATTTGTCAGCGGCGACGGCGACACAGCCAGGCTGCTGGCCTATGGCCGTGAAGCCACCGAAGGCGATGCAAAACCGGGCGCCGCACTGACCATTGGCGCAACCAACTATGTGGTGGATACCTTTGAACCCGGTGAGGACCGCGCCAGCCTGGAGGCCGCGCTAAGCGCCGAAGACCTGCGCGCCGTTCCAATGACCGCAAACGAACGGATCGCGGCGCTTAACACCTGGTTGGAAACCTCGCCCCTGGGCGTCGGGATTTCCACGGAATGGACCGGCGATCAGGAAGATCAGGAAGAATCGCAACAATTCCTGATGACCGCCTTTGCCGGGGCACTGGGGTTGATGTTCATCATCCTGCTGGCACAGTTCAACAGCGTCTATAACTCGATTTTGGTGCTCCTGGCGGTGGTTCTGTCCACCACCGGCGTCCTGATCGGCATGTTGGTGATGGATCAGACCTTTTCGATCATCATGACCGGCACCGGCATCGTCGCTTTGGCCGGGATTGTGGTGAACAACAATATCGTGCTGATCGACACCTATATGGAATATTCCACATACATGCCCCGGATCGAGGCGATTGTGCGCACAGCCGAAGACCGGATTCGCCCGGTGCTTCTGACCACGATCACCACCATGGCCGGGCTTGCGCCGATGATGGTGGGTCTTAGCCTGGATTTCTGGAACGGCGGCTATTCCATCGACAGCCCCACCGCGCTCTGGTGGAAACAACTGGCGACTGCGGTGGTCTTTGGTCTTGGCGTGGCGACGGTGCTGACGCTGGTGTTCACCCCGGCGATGCTGGCAATGCGGGTCTGGTTCTGGACCTATGTGTTCTGGTTCGCGCGGTTGCTGGCACGTCTGGGTCAGGGCCGGTCAAGCCGGGCGGCGCGCGATTGGGCGCTGTCGCGCAAGGCGCGCCGGGTGCGCAACCCAGAAATCATCTGGGAAGATGCCCCTACCCCACCGACATCGACGACCACAGCGGTTGTCGTCGATCCGGCCCAGCCCGAATTGCCACTGCGCGCCGCAGAGTAGACAAATCCATAATGCGGGGCGTCCTGTCCCTGTGTAGGGCGCCCTGTCCGGGGCGGCCTGCGCCCCGCACCATACGATCGCAGGGCATGATCCCCTGTCGGGACGTGGCACTGAACGCCCCCCCGACCACAAAGAAAGACTGATATGACAGCCACCGACGCGCAATCCGCCGAGGCCGCCGAAAACGCCCGCATCGCCGAACAGGAACGCCGATCCGGCTGGCGCACCATTCGCCGCGTCGCGCCGTATCTTTGGCCCGACGCGCACCAATGGGTGAAATATCGTGTTGTCGCGGCCATGTCCGTGCTGGTGCTGGCCAAGTTGATCGCCGTCGGCACGCCCATGCTGTACAAAGCCGCAGTCGATGCGCTGGACGGCGACGTTTCGGACCTTGCGCTTGGCGCGGTTGGCCTAACCGTCGCCTATGGGTTGGCGCGGCTGATGACCAACGGATTTCAGCAATTGCGCGATGCGCTGTTCGCGGCGGTTGGCCAACGTGCCCTGCGCCAGCTTGCGCTGGAAACCTTTACCCATATCCACCGTCTTTCGATGCGCTATCATATCACGCGCAAGACCGGCGGGCTGTCGCGGATCATCGAACGCGGAGTCAAGGGTGTCGAGTTCCTGTTGCGGTTTCTGCTGTTCTCGATTGGACCGCTGGTGCTGGAACTGCTGCTGATCGCGGTTGTGCTCTTCTTTCTGTTTGATGTCTGGTATCTGGCGATCGTGGCGCTGACCATTGCGCTTTATGTCTGGTTCACCTTCAAGGTCACAGAATGGCGCGTCAAACTGCGCCGCGAAATGAACGATCAGGACACCGATGCCAACCAAAAGGCCATCGACAGCCTGTTGAACTTTGAAACTGTCAAATATTTTGGCGCCGAAGCACGCGAAGCCGCCCGTTATGACGTGGCCATGGCCGGATATGAACGCGCGGCGCTCAAGACGTCCTACTCACTGGCGTTCCTGAACTTTGGTCAGTCGCTTTTGATCACAAGCGGTCTGGTTGGCATCATGGTGATGGCGGCGGTGGGCGTGCAGAACGGCGATCTGACGGTCGGCGATTTTGTCATGGTCAACGCCTATATGATCCAGATCACCATGCCGCTGAATTTCCTTGGCACCGTGTATCGCGAGATCCGTCAAAGCCTTGTTGATATGGGCGAGATGTTTCACCTGTTGGAGCAACCCGCAGAAGTGTCCGACAAACCGGATGCAAAGCCGCTGAAAATTTCCGGCGGCGAGGTCACACTGAAAAATGTGCATTTCGGATATGACCCCGCGCGTCCGATCCTCAAGGGCGTGACCGTGACCGCCGGTGCCGGTCAGAACATCGCCATTGTCGGCCCCTCCGGCTCGGGTAAATCCACCATCGGGCGGCTGTTGTTCCGGTTTTATGATGTCACCGACGGCGCGTTGACCATCGACGGTCAGGACGTGCGCGACATCACCCAGACCAGCCTGCATGACGCCATCGGCGTGGTGCCGCAAGACACGGTGCTGTTCAACGACACCATCCGTTATAACATCGAATATGGTCGCGAAGGCGCAACCGAGGCCGAGGTGATCGAAGCCGCCAAGGCCGCACAGATCCACGATTTCATCACCTCGCTGCCCGATGGGTATGACACCACGGTCGGCGAACGCGGGCTCAAGCTCTCGGGCGGGGAAAAGCAACGTGTCGGCATTGCGCGCACCCTGCTCAAAAACCCGCCGATCCTGTTGCTGGACGAGGCGACCTCGGCGTTGGACAGCGAGACCGAACAGGAAATTCAGGGCGCGCTGGCCCGCGCCGCTGAGGGGCGCACCGTGCTGACCATCGCACACCGGCTTTCCACTGTGGCGGATGCTGACCAGATCGTGGTGTTGCAGGACGGCGAGATCGCCGAAAGCGGCACCCATGGTGAATTGCTGTTGAAAGATGGCCGCTACGCCAGCCTCTGGCGGCGTCAGCAATCCGAAGACGAAGACGCGGCCTGATGAACGCCGGGGTCTCCTGAACGCCGGGGACTGATATGTAAGGGCCGCGGCGCCTAGCGGCCCCCGGCCCCATCGGCCGCTTTGGTCATTGCATCCCCGGCCCAGTCTGACATGGTCGCGGCGCGCCATTGGCGCGTCATTCAAGCAGGACACATGCCCCAAACCACATCAGATCAAATGCGCCTCGGCATTCTGTCGTTGATCGCGGCCTGCGCCATCTGGGGCGTGTCCGGGCTCTATTTCAAGCTGCTGTCGCACCTCCCCCCGATCGAGGTTCTGGCGCATCGCACATTCTGGTCTGCGGTGTTTTTTGTCGGCGTCGTGGCCTATCAGGGGCGATTGCCGGTACTGCGCGCAGTGATGGCCAGCCGCCAGATCCTGATCCTTGCCGGCGCGGCGGTGGTCATCTCTTGCAATTGGTTCTGGTTCATCTGGGCCATCGGTCAGGGCCGCGCCACCGAGGCCAGCCTGGGCTATTTCATCTTTCCGCTGGTGGCGGTGCTTTTGGGCCGGATCTTTTTTGGTGAACGGCTGGGCGCCTTGCAATGGACCGCCGTTGGGTTGGCGGCCGGCGCGGTCGCGCTGCTGACCTGGGGTCTGGGCGTCGCCCCCTGGATTTCCCTGTTGCTGGCCGTGACCTTTGGCACTTACAGCGCGATCAAGAAACGCCTGTCTGCCGGTCCGGTGATCTCTGTCACGGGCGAGGTGCTGTTGATTGCCCCGCTGTCGCTGGTGATGATCCTGGGGTTTGGCGCGGCGGATGGTGCCGGGATCGACCGAATTCTGGCGGTCGGACAGCCCGGCGGACTGCGCTGGAGCGAAATCCTGTTGTTGGTCGCCTCTGGCCCGATTACGGCGCTGCCGCTGATCCTGTTTTCAAATGCCACCCGCAAGGTGCCATTGTCCACGGTTGGGCTGGTGCAATATCTGAACCCGACCCTGCAATTCCTTGTGGCAACGTTGATCTTTGCCGAACCGATAAGCCGATGGCACGCCATTGCCTTTCCTCTGATCTGGCTGGCACTGGCGATCTATACCATTGCCACCCTGCGCCGGGGCAAGGGTGACAGACAGACCGGGAACAATCCGGACAGGTTTGATCAGGACAGGCCCGATCAGGATGAGCCTGATCAGGAAAGTGCAGCGCGCAGGCTGGCGACACATTCCTCGACCGAGGCGGTGCTGCCCCAGAACTCACGCAGTGAAGGCTCGGCAAAGCCCTGATCAATCACATGATCCAGCAGCACCAACAGCGGATCCCAATAACCCGCGACATTCAACAGGATCACCGGCTTGGTATGCAGCCCCAGTTGCGCCCAGGTCAGCACCTCGAAAAATTCATCCAGTGATCCCGCCCCGCCGGGCAAAAGCACCACGGCATCGGCATTCATCAGCATGACTTTCTTGCGTTCATGCATGGTCTCAGTGATGACAAAGGTCGACAGATCGCGTTTGCCGACCTCGTGATCCAACAAATGCGTCGGGATGACACCAAAGGTCTGGCCGCCGCTTTCCTGAGCCGACCGCGCCACGCGCCCCATCAACCCGATGTCCCCGGCACCATAGACCAGACGCCATTTGTTCAGGGCAAGCGCCCGGCCCAGATCTTCGGCGGCCGCAGCATAGGCCGGATTGGCCCCATCCCGCGACCCGCAATACACACAAACCGAGATGTCGGTCATTGTCACTCGCTCCTCAAACTGGGGTCCTGTAATCTGGCGCCATACTGCCCGCGTGCCGGGGGAAGTCAACGGATGCCGCACCGCGGAAACGACAGCGGACGATGTGCGGCGCAATTCAAAGGCGAAAATGTCGCCGGGAATCCACATTTTGACCGGGAAACCCTTTGGCAATAGAGTTTTTTTCGCTTTTTCAAGTGGGCTGCATGGTCATTTGTGCAATTGTGTTGCGATTATTGCCGCAGGCGCGCAAACAGGCTGCCACGTGCGCAACCGGGCGTGCGGAAGGGACCGACGATGACGAAATGGATTGGATTGCTGGGGGGCGGGGCTGCTGGGGTGGCTGTGGCGGCGGCTGGCTATGTTGGCCTGACGCTGAGCGGGGTTTTGAAACCCGATGCGCCGGACCCCGCGGCGCTGATCGTGCCCGATCCGCTGCCCGCCTCTGATGATACAGATGTACCGGACGCGGGTGGTGGCGCGGCTGAGGTCACGCAAGATCCAGCAGACGAGATCGCGGCAGAGCCCACACCAGAGCCGCCTACGAATGTCCCGGCAGATGCGCCGACAGATGCGCCGGAACCAACCCCAGAGGATCCGGCCCAGATTGCCGCCCTGCCCGACGCGCAAACGCCGGAACCTGACACAGACCCAGAGGCCGCCGCGCCATTGGCGCCGCCGGTGTTCGATCTGGTGCGGGTCGAACCCGATGGTTCGGCTCTGGTCGCAGGCAAAGGTGTGCCACGTTCCCAGGTTGTGATCCTGCTCGACAATGCGGAAATCGCTGAAACCCTGGCCGGGCGGGACGGCAAATTTGTCAGCCTGATGACCCTGTCGCCCAGCCCGCAACCCCGGTTGATGACATTGGCGATGCGGCACAACGGAACCGAGGTTTTCTCGGAAACCGACATCATCGTCGCGCCCTTTGGCCCCAAGCCCACCCCCGTGGCCGAACCAGAACCAAAGGCGCAACCCGATCTGGTGGCCGAAGCGGCCGAACCAGAGGCCGACACGCCGACCACAGCGGACGTCGCGCCAGTTGAGCCGGAGGTCACAGAGCCTGTCGTCGCTGAGATTGCGCCAGCCGAGCCTGAGGTCACGGAACCGGTCGTCACTGAGGTTGTACCAGCCGAACCTGAAGTCACGGAATCAGTCGTCGCTGAGGTTGTACCAGCCGAACCGGAGGCCACGGAACCTGTCGTCACCGAGGTCGAGCCTGCAGAACCGGAGGTCACGGAACCCGTCGTCGCCGAAGCCACACCCGCCGAGCCTGAGACCACAGAACCGGTCGTCGCCGAGGTCGAGCCTGCAGAACCGGAAGTCACAGAGCCGGTCGTCACTGAGGTCACACCCGCCGAGCCTGAGACCACAGAACCTGTCGTCACTGAGGTCGAGCCGGACACGGAAACGCCGCCGACGCTTCTTGCCTCGGACGAAGAAGGTGTGCGGGTTCTGCCCGGGCCAGAGGTGCTCGACCGGGTTGCAATCGATTCAATCAGTTATGATGATGCCGGCGAAGTCGCATTGGCAGGTCGTGGGGCCGGCACCGAGGGTGGCGGATTTGTCCGCGTCTACCTGGACAATACGCCAATCACCACGTCCCGCATCCGCGAAGACGGCTCCTGGCGGGTGCGCCTGCCCGAGGTCGACAAAGGCGTCTATGTCCTGCGGGTGGATGAGGTGGATGAAGATGGCGACGTCAAATCACGCGCCGAAACCCCGTTCCAACGCGAAGACCGCGAAACATTGGAACGCGCCTCGGGGGGTGACAACAGCCCAATCAAGGTCTTGACCGTGCAACCGGGCAATACGCTGTGGCAGATCGCGCGGGAGCGGTATGGCGAGGGGGTGCTCTATGTTCGGGTGTTCGATGCAAACCGTAACCAAATCCGTGACCCGGATCTGATTTATCCCGGCCAGGTGTTTGATTTGCCCGACGACACGGCCCCGGCGGAATAAGACCTTTGGGCCAGCGCCCCTACCCCTCGGGCAAAAGCGGCGTGCCAATCTGGACGCTGCCATAAGGGGACAGGCGACAGCCAAAACCCGGCGGCAGCGCGTCTTTCGGCGTCAGGTCAATGATCCGCTGCTCGTACCGCCGCCGCAGACAGGACACCGCCGCGCCGCAGGTGTCGCGCCATTGCAGCCAAAGCCGTTGATCCTTTTGCAGGGACATCTGCCGATCCTGCCCGGCGCCCTGGCGGTGGCGCCGATAGATTTCTGCCATCACCCGGTCCAGATCCGCCAAAACCGCGTTGTCGCATATGGCGTGTTCCGGCGCGGTCATCCGCGGCAGACATCTGAAACTGGGGCCCGTGAAACTGGGGCTGGTGAAACCGAGGTCGGCGCGGTCCGAACTGATCGGGATTTCGGCGCTGGCCGAACCTTGCGGATCCGCGACCGCACCCTGCGCCGCTGTCAAATGCACCAATAGCGCCACAACGGTCATGCGTATTCTGTGTGTCATCAACCCCTCACCCGCTGCAGTCTTGCATCAAAAACAGGCTAGCACATGGTGGGCGCGGCGACCTATCCCCCCTCGCGCAGAGTTGAAATCCAGCTTTATCGGACCCAAAGGAGCGTGTCCCATATACAGCGATCATCAGATCCAGGCCCGCGCCGGATCAGGCACGCATACGCCCGCAATCGTCAAATCTTGCGCTGCACCTCAAGCTTCGTGCCCAGCAGACAAAGGTCCAGCGTGCGCGGCGGCAGACGGCCAATTGCCTCGAATATCGGGATCAGGCTCAGCTGGTTATGGGCTTCGACAATCTTGTCGCCCTCATGGCGCATCATGATCTGGCTTCGGGTGGCAACCTTGGTGCCATCTTTGCGGTAAACCGCTGTGATATCACATAAAATCGCCAACCACGGCCCGTCTTCAACCGCAAGCAGGATCGTATGGCGAATGTCGGAAAATTGCGCGGTCATCATCCGGTGAAAGGCCCGGAATTCATCGGGTCCGATTTGATCGACCTCTTCCAGACCCTGGATGCTGGCCGTGCCGGAAAACATTTCATAGATCGCCGAAACATCTTCGTGTCGCCAGACGCGATCCAGAAATTCCTGCGCAATGTCGCGTTTCTGTGCCACGGCTCTTTCCGGATAAGTCCATACAATTGGATGACTAGTATATCACAAAACTAAGCTGAGACTAACCTCAGCCCCGGGATCAACCAAGAGATAAATTGACATTCCCGCAGACGCCTTTGCCAGCGCCCAGACAAAAAAGGCCCGCCGAAACAATTCAGCGGGCCCTCTAACACTTGGTCAGATCGATCAGGCCGCGGAGAGACGCTCCGCGACATTTTCCCAATTCACCAGGTTTTCCAGGAAGTTATCCAGGTAAGCCGGGCGTTTGTTGCGGAAATCAATGTAATAGGAATGTTCCCAGACGTCACAGCCCAGAAGCGCCGTTTGACCAAAGCACAGCGGGTTGACGCCATTTTCGGTCTTGGTCACCTTCAGCGTGCCATCGGTGTCCACCACCAGCCAGGCCCAGCCAGAGCCGAACTGACCCGCGCCTGCAGCTGCGAATTGCTTTTTGAATTCATCGGTAGAGCCGAAAGCATCCTTGATGCGGCTTTCCAGTTCGCCCGGCATGTCCTTGCCGCCCGGGCCCATCATGTCCCAGAACTGGGCATGGTTCCAATGCTGCGAGGCATTGTTGAAGATGCCGGATTGCGCCACGGCAGCGGAATCATAGGTGCCTTTGACGATCTCTTCGAGAGATTTGCCGTCCCATTCGGTGCCGGAAATCAGCTTGTTGCCGTTGTCGACATAGGCCTTGTGGTGAATGTCGTGGTGGTATTCCAACGTTTCCTGGCTCATGCCGAGACCGGCCAGAGCGTCATGTGCATAGGGAAGATCGGGAAGTTCGAAAGCCATGGGTAACACCCCCTTATTTGTGATCAGGTTCCACGGTCATAAGTGAGCGCCTGCGCCGGTGAGGTCAACCCCTGGTCCTGTTGACGGGCGGGGTGCGACCGTTGGAATTTTGGGCTTTCTGCAAATTGCGCCAAGGTGGTGGGCCCCGGACTGCGGCGGCGTCGGGTTTATATGTGGTATGTTGGATGGGCGGTTGGGTCATATTGCGGGGCAATTTTTGGGGGGAGCGCCCAAGGTCACAGGAGAAATGCAGAGGGGCAGCCGCCAAACCACAGGGTAGATGGGGGGCTACCCCCCCAAACCGCAGGATAAATGGGGGCCAGCCCCCCAAACCACAGGATAAATGGGGGGCCAGCCCCCCAAACCCCCCGGGATATTTCCACCAGGAGAAAGCCTGAACCCGTGATCCTTTTGCGGAAATGGGGTGTCGGTTGCGTCAGCGGTCAAAGAAGGCGACAGCAGATCCCGGTTGTGCCGCGGTTTTCAGCAGATCAAAAACATATTGCGCGACCGAGCGGAAACAGATGATCTGCGCCGAAGTTTCGCTTTTCAACCAGAAGGCCGCAGGTGTTTGTGCCAGGCGAGAGCGGCGCAATTCGCCAACAGGAAGGCCCGTACGCGACATATCCGCCGGGGTCAGTTTTGCCAGCACGTCTCGCAGACCGGCGCCGCGCAAATCAAAGCTGCTGCGTGCGTCCGACATATCGGTGACCAACGCATGACGGCCGTCCAGGCACCCGGCCATGCCGGCCAGCGCGCTGTCGGCTTCGTCATAGGGGCACAGGATCAGCAATTCATCCGGCGACATCCACAAGATCGCCCGGTCCCCAACCCAATTGGCGCCCCGTGGTCCGGGCATATCAAGACCGGTGACGCTGGTGGCCGCATTCTTGATTTCGCTGCTGGCCAGATCACCGCGCAGGGCAATCATTGCCTGTGGCGCGGCTTCGCGGATCGAGATCAAGCCATCACACGCCGCGCCGCCCAGCGCCATTGCCGGGGTCGCCTGTGTTTCAGACATTCTGTTTCTCCCCGTCTTTGTCATAGAAGACCGGATCAACGACCCGCGCCTCGATTGTGGTCACACCATCGGATTTGGCGAAGTGGATCACCTCGCCTAGGCGGTCGGGGCCATTTTGCACCAAGCCCATGGCAATCCCGCGCCCGAGGGTCGGGGAATAATAGGTCGAGGTGACACGGCCAAACACATTACGCTGGCCGTTGGCGTTGCGGCCTTCGGCCACGGCATAGGCCCCGTCCGGCAGGACCGCACCGTCGCATGTTTCCAGTCCCACCAGTTTCCAGCGGTCCGGGCGTGCCATATCCGGCCGGGCCTGTGCCCGTTTGCCGAGGTAGTCGGTCTTTTTCTTGGAAATCGCCCAGTCCAACCCCAGATCCTGTGGGATCACTGTGCCGTCGGTTTCGTCACCGATCATGATGAAGCCCTTTTCCGCCCGCATGATATGCAGCGCCTCGGTGCCATATGGCATGACGCCGAAGTCGCGGCCGGCCCTTAGCAGGTGATCCCAGAGATGACGGGCGTAACCGGCCTTGACCGCGATTTCAAAGCTGAGTTCGCCGGAGAAGGAAATGCGGAAGATCCGCACCGGAATGCCGCCCAGCGCGCCCTCGACCCAGCCCATGAACGGCAGGGTTTCGCGGCTGACATCCAGACCGCCGACGGCCTCCAGCAGCTTGCGGGCGTTGGGGCCGACCACGGCAATCTGGCCGTATTGCTCGGTCACATTGGCAACATAGACCTGCCAATCCCACCATTCGCATTGCAGCCAATCTTCCATATGGGCATGGATGTGATCCGCGCCGCCGGAGGTGGTGTGGCAGAGGAAGGTGTCCGCGTCCAACCGCGCAACAACGCCGTCATCCATCAGAAACCCGTTTTCATTGCACATCAGCCCATAGCGGCAGCGCCCCGGTTTCAGGGTCGACATCATGTTGGTGTAGAGCATGTCGAGGAACCGGCCCGCATCCGGGCCTTTGACGATCAGCTTGCCCAGGGTCGAGGCATCCAGAAGCCCGACATTCTTGCGGGTGTTGGTGACTTCGCGCGTGACCGCGTCATGGGTCGTTTCGCCGGGGCGTTTCAGGCAATAGGGGCGGCGCCATTGGCCGACCGGTTCCCATTCGGCACCATTGGCCGCCAGCCAGTCATGGATCGGCGTGCGGCGGATTGGTTGAAAGGTGTCACCACGCCCCGGCCCCGCGATGGCCCCCATCGAGATCGGGGTATATGGCGGGCGAAAGGTGGTGGTGCCGACATCCGGGATATCTGCGCCCAGCGCGCCGGACAGGATGGCCAGGCCGTTGATATTGCTTAACTTGCCTTGATCCGTTGCCATGCCGAGCGTGGTATAGCGTTTGGCGTGTTCGACGCTTTCAAACCCTTCGCGCGCGGCCAGCTGGACGTCGGAGACTTTGACATCGTTCTGGAAATCCAGCCAGGCTTTGGCCCTGTGGTGCACGCCCGCACCCTGGGGCATCATCCAGACGGGGGCGAGTGGTGCCTCTTCCTGCGCGTGCGCCTGCGGCGCGGCGCTGGTCATCGGAGGGGTCTTGGTGATCTGTGCCGCTGTGGCCACCGCGTCGTCCAGCACCTCTTGCAGGGTGAACATCCCATTGGCCGCGCCGGTAGCGGTCACAAAAGCCTGGCCCTTGTCACCCGTGGGCGGGCGGTTGTGGTCTGGGCGGAACATGGCGCGGGTCTCGTCCCAGCGAAGCTTGCCGCCACAATGGGACCAGAGGTGCACCACCGGCGACCAGCCGCCCGACATCGCAACCGCATCGCAGGCGATTTCATCAATCACGGCCCCCCCGGCCCCGGCATGCGCACAAAGGGCCACGCCGGTCACCCGCTTTTGCCCCATCACATGGTCGATTGCATGGCCTTGCAGGATGCGAATGCCCAAGGCGCGGGCCTCTGCCATCAGGGGGCTGTCCTGGGGCAGGACCCGGGCATCAACAATCGCGGGCACCGCCAGCCCCGCGCGGCGCAAGACCAGCGCGCTGCGATAGGCGTCATCATTGTTGGTGACGATCACCGTGCGATCGCCGGGGCTGACGCCCCAATTCACCACGTAATCGCGCAGCGCACTGGCCAGCATGACACCGGGCAGATCGTTGCCCGCAAAGGCCAGCGGGCGTTCAAGGGCGCCTGTGGCGGTGATGATCTGTGCCGCACGAATACGCCAGAGCCGGTGGCGCGGCCCTTTCGCCGCCGGGGTGTGATCGGCAAGACGTTCATAGGCCAGCGCATAGCCGTGATCATAGACCCCTGCCCCCATGCACCGGGTGCGCAGGCTGACATTGTCCATTGCATTCAGAGAGGCCAGGAGACCGCCGATGTAATCCTCGGGGGGTTGACCGCCAATCTCGCCGCCATCCACCGGGGCGCGCCCGCCCCAATCGACGTCTTGTTCAATCAGCAGCACCCGGACGCCGGTTTCGCCAATGCGTTTCGCGGTCTCCATCCCGGCGATGCCGCCGCCGATGATCAGCACATCGACATGGGCATGGAAATGTTCGTAGCTGTCAGGATCGCGGGCCTCGGGATCAGGGGCGCGGCCAAGCCCGGCAGATTTGCGAATGATCGGTTCGTACAGGTGTTTCCAGAAGCTGCGAGGCCAGGTGAAGGTCTTGTAATAAAACCCCGCAGGCAAGAAGGACGCAAAGCGTGCGTTGATTGTGCCGATGTCGAAATTCAGACTGGGCCAATGGTTTTGGCTTGTGGCCTCCAGCCCGTCGAACACTTCGGTGGTGGTGGCGCGTTGGTTGGGTTCGAACCGATCGCCGCGGCCAAGGCCGACCAATGCATTGGGTTCCTCTGCGCCGCTGGCGACAATGCCGCGCGGGCGGTGATATTTGAAGCTGCGGCCAACCAACATCTGATCATTTGCCAACAAGGCAGAGGCGAGCGTGTCACCCGCATAGCCGGTCAGGCGTTTGCCGTTGAAGGTGAAATGTCGCGGTGTCGTGCGGTCGATCAGGCGGCCACCGGTGGCGAGGCGTGTGCTCATGTCTTTGGCCCTTTTGCGCGCGGCAGGCAGTGGATTTGCGTATTTTCAAAGAGAAGAAGGATCAGTTTTGGCTTTGGTTGATGGCGTCGCGGATATGTTGCGGCGGTTCCAGGACCTGGGCGGGATAGGTGCCAAAGACCTGCAACGTTTGGGTGTCGCGGGCGGCGAGGAACCATTTGCCGCAGCCAAAGGCATGGCGCCAACGTTCAAAATGCACGCCGCGCCGGTTCTGGCGGGCGAAGAGATAGTTGTGGAAGTCTCCGTCGCTGGAGCCGGGGCCGTGGCGGGTGAGATGGGCTTCGCCGCCGGGGCTGAGTTCGGTTTCGTCGGCCTGGATGCCGCAGTAGGGGCATTTGAGGGTTAGCATGTCCAGTCTCCGCAGGCAGTTGCAAAACGATTGACCAATCTATCGCCAAAACCCCATTGCAAAGTCGCTATGAAAACGAACAGCACTTCAAAGAAAACTGACCTATCTTCTTCTTTCAGAACATTTTCTAACTCCGAAGTTTCCTTTTGGAGTTGGAGGCGAACTTCGGCTGCTGAAAGGCTGTTTGATCCAGCCCCATCTAATACTGCGGCGGACACAAAAGAGCGAGTTTGTTCCTTTACCGTTAGGCGAAAGGCATAAGTGGAACGGATAAACGCAAAATGAGCGAGAAACGCGCCGACACCAACTGCGCCAAACGCCTGAAACAACAGAGGGTCAGGAACAACGAGTGAAAACAAAATAGTGCCTCCCCCCCAAAGACCTAGAGCAAGCGTACCCAACCAACGGGAACAATTCGCCCAAACACTAATTCGGCCGTTCAACGATGCGGGTTCATACATCAATGCGCCACCCCCGCTGCCACGCTTTCGTCCACAAATCGCCCCTCGCGGAACCGGTCCAGTCCGAATGCCTCGGTCAATGGCGAATGCCCCTTGGCCATCAGCTCCGCCATGCCCCAGCCGGAGCCGGGGATCGCCTTGAACCCGCCGGTGCCCCAGCCGCAGTTGATGAAACAGCCGTCCAAAGGCGTCTTCGAAAGGATGGGTGAGCGGTCGCCGGTCATGTCGACGATCCCGCCCCATTGGCGCAGCATTTTCAGCCGCGAGATCATTGGAAAGGTCTCGATCAGGGCGCGCACCGTTTCCTCGATATGGTGGAAGCTGCCGCGCTGGGTATAGTTGTTGAAGCCATCCGCGCCGCCGCCGATCACCATTTCGCCCTTGTCGGATTGGCTCATGTAGCCATGCACCGTGTTGGCCATCACGACCACGTCCATGATCGGTTTGATCGGCTCGCTGACCAGCGCCTGAAGCGCGACGGATTCCAATGGCAGCCGGAAACCGGCCATATCCGCCAGCACACCAGAGTGGCCTGCGACCACAAGCCCCAATTTGTCACAGGAAATCGCGCCCTTGGCGGTGTCCACACCGGTGACATGGCCGTCTGATTGTCGGATGCCGGTGACTTCGCATTGCTGGATGATATGCATCCCCATGGCCGAGCAGGCCCGCGCATAGCCCCAAGCCACGGCATCGTGACGCGCGGTGCCGCCGCGCGCCTGCCAGAGCGCGCCAAGCACCGGATAGCGCGGGCCGTCGAGGCGGATGATCGGCAGCAGATCCTTCACCCGTTGCGGCGAAATCCATTCGGTTGCGACCCCTTGCAGGGCGTTGGCATGGGCGGTGCGCTGATAGCCGCGCACCTCATGCTGGGTCTGGGCCAGCATCATCACCCCACGGGGCGAAAACATGACGTTGTAGTTAAGGTCTTGCGACATCGTCTCGTAAAGACTGCGCGCCTTTTCATAAATCG
Organism: Marinovum sp. 2_MG-2023; assembly: GCF_030548265.1. Classification (NCBI taxonomy): domain Bacteria; kingdom Pseudomonadati; phylum Pseudomonadota; class Alphaproteobacteria; order Rhodobacterales; family Roseobacteraceae; genus Marinovum; species Marinovum sp. 2_MG-2023. The sequence goes on from NZ_JAUOSD010000018.1 coordinate 83,010, forward strand.
CGGCCGAAGCATCCTGAAGATAATTCGAGCGGATGATCGTGGTGTTGCGCCCGGTGTTGCCGCCGCCCAGCCAGCCCTTTTCGATCACCGCCACATTGGTGATGCCAAAGTTGCGCCCCAGATAATAGGCGGTCGCCAACCCATGCCCCCCCGCGCCGACAATCACCACATCGTAATGCGATTTCGGCTCCGGCGAGGCCCAGGCCCGTTCCCACCCCAGATGATGGCGCGCGGCCTCTCTTGCGATGGCGAAGGCGGAATAACGTTTCATGAATGGCGAATCCCGGTCTGCTGCGTCTGATCTTTCTAGAAGCTTAGCGGGGCTTTTGCGTCTTTCAAATCCGCCACAATCCACGTCAATCGCGACATGGGCGGCGCTTGGGGATTTCCCCCACCCCCACCGCGCGCTAGATGGGGGGTATGATCATCGAAGATATTTCCGAATTCGCCGCCAAAGTGCCCCCGATGACCGCCCTGATCGGGCTGGATCTGGGGGACAAGACCATTGGCGTCGCCGTATCCGACGGATTGCGCACGGTGGCGACACCGCTGGAAACGGTGCGCCGCAAGAAATTCGGGCTGGATGCCGCACGCCTGCAAGAGATCATTGCCGCGCGCGCCATTGGCGGGCTGGTGCTGGGATTGCCGCGCAATATGGATGGATCGGAAGGGCCCAGATGCCAATCCACCCGCGCCTTTGCCCGCAATTTCGAACGGCTGTGGGATGGGCCGATCACGTTTTGGGATGAGCGCCTGTCCACGGTGGCCGCCGAACGCGCATTGTTGGAGGCCGATACATCGCGAAAACGCAGGGCCGAGGTGATCGACCATGTTGCGGCGTCTTATATTCTGCAGGGGGTATTGGACCGGCTGGGCCATTTGGGCCGGGCATGACATCGGAAAAGGCGTCTGGCGCGAAATCAGGCATGAGAGGATCTCTATCGGTGAAAGATGATGTCTGGCAGCGGGACGAAATCGAAAGCCCCTGTGTCAAACTCTGTGTGGTACATCCAGAGGCACGGATTTGTGCCGGCTGTTTGCGGTCGATTGACGAAATCACACGTTGGTCAAAAATGACGCAGCAGGAACGTGCGCGGATCATGGCGGAGTTGCCCAACCGTCGTGGCCATTTGAAAAAGCGGCGTGGCGGTCGCGCGGCCCGGCTGGGACGCGAAGCGACGTGATGAGAGGTGAGAGGTGTCATTGTCCGGTTGATCAGGTGGCCTCAGACACCTGGCCCTTCCAATCTGGCCCCAAAAATCCAGCCTGAGTGAATAGACCGAAATATATGGGCCAAAATTGATGGACCTGCGTGAATGGACCTGAACAGATAGACCTGAGCGTTTTTGCCCGGGTGACCTACCCCGGCAAGCTGGCATTCGTGAGTGAATTTACCCGAGTGGAGACGCCCGAGTAATCTGCCAGCATGGCTTGGCCAGAATGAACTAATGAAAAAAGATACGACCTGGGGAAACTGGCCCGGGGCAAACTGAGCCCAAGGTAATCTGGTTCTTCGGGTCTGGTTCTGAAAGATGTGACCCGAATGATTTGATCAGAGACATGTGCCGGGGCATTCCGCCGCGCCGACCCACATGACAACTGGTATCGCGCCTCGCGATTTATCGGAATGATTTATACTTCACGCTCCAGCTTGATGTCGCGCGGTTTCAGAGCACCATAAGCCCCGACCACCACCGCCGCCAACAGAACGCCGGTTGCATCGTCCAGCATGATCGCGGCATCGGCGCCATCTTCGCCCATCGGTTCGATCCACATATCCGCATCGCTGTCGACGCTTTCTGGCAAGTGGAGGACAAATGTGTCCTGCCCCGGCAAGAAATCTTCGAACACCGGCACATCCGGGAAATCCGTGCTGATTGCGGTTGGGCCAATGGCGGTTGGGCCGATGGCGGCGTCGGACAGAATTGCCGGCGTGATCCAGTCGGCGCTGCCCTCTGCGCTGTCGGCCAAATCCGCCTCTGTCACATCCGCGACGTCAGTGCCGGAAAATTGCGCTGTGGCTGCCAGATCTGCGTCCATCTCGGCGCGGATCAATCCAACCTGGGTCATAAGATCGTTGGCCCCGCCGTCCGCGGTCACCAGATCCATTTCCGAGCTTTCCATTTCATTGGCTGCGGTTTCACTGTCATCGGCCTGATCCGCATCCAGGCCGGTCAACCCGACAACGCCGGCAGTGGTCATACCAAGCCCCAATAACATTAATACTTCAAACATCTCACGCTCCTGCTGCTTCCTTAACAACAAGTTAAACGTGCAATTAGGGCCGATTTTGACCGAAATAAGATAGTTTCTGATTTGGAAAAGGCCAAAATGCGTCAAAGCGCACCGGCGAACTGTCAACTAATTTCGATAACGCACTGTTTTTACAGTATAGTTTTTTAAGACCAGAAAAACCGCCCCACAGCTCAAAATACCGATAGCGGAAACAGTCCTGCCTTAGACCAGGAATACTTTGCGCAGCATGTTCAATGCGACCAGGATCAGAAACAATGCGAACACGCGCTTCAGCGGCTTTGGGTTCATGTTGTGGGCGATCTTCACCCCCAACGGGGCCGTCATCATGGTCATTGCGATCACAATGCCAAAGGCCACAAGGTTGACCGCGCCCAGAGTGAACGGTGGGCGCTGGGCCGGATCAATCTGTAAAAACAGGAAGCCGACAACCGACGGCACCGCAATCAACACACCAAAGCCGGCAGCCGTGGCAACCGCACGGTGAATGGGCGTGTTGTACAGGCTCATCAGCGGCACCCCGAAGCTGCCACCGCCAATCCCCATGAGAACCGACAAAAACCCGACAACCGGCGACAGCATCGCCCGCGTGATCCCGCCGGGCATCTTGCTGCCAAGCCGCCATGTCGCCCGACCAAACCCAAGGTAAAGACCAATGACAACACCCAGACATCCAAACAGGATCTGCAAGGTCTCGGACCGCAGGGACGCCGCGACAAACACGCCAACAATGGCGCCCAGGGCAATCCCCGGTGCCCAGGTTTTCAGGATGGTCCAATCGACCGCACCCTTGCGGTTATGGCTCAGCACCGAACGCAGGGATGTGACAATGATTGTCGCAAGCGAGGTCGCAAGACACATCTGCATCAATTGCGGCCCGCCATAGCCCAGGGTCTGAAAGGCATAGAAAAAGGCGGGCACCAGAACAATTCCGCCGCCGACCCCCAAAAGCCCGGCCAAGACGCCGGCAAAGCCGCCAATCACAATCAGCAAGACCAACATCTGCAACAATAACATGGTGTCCGGCATCGTGGTCTCCCTGATGAACCGGGCCGCAATACACGCCCCGGGCGGAAAGGAAAAGCCGCACCGCGCCGGTTTCGGGCCTCAGACCACCACGGGGTCCACCGCTGCCAGTGCACGCAGCACCAGCTCTGGCCCGGCGCCTTTTTGTGAGGCACCTTCTGACAGGATGCGCCGCCATTGCCGCGCCCCCGGCTGGCCCGCGAACAGGCCCAGCATATGGCGGCTGATCTGATGCAACCGGCCCTGTGCCATCAAATGCCGCTCGATATAGGGAAGCATGTCGCGCACCGCATCTTGCGGGGTGGCCATGGGATCGGCGGCTGCGAAAATCGCCGTATCCGCCCGCCCCAGTACATCCCACGGCTGATGATAGGCCGCCCGCCCGATCATCACGCCATCCAGCCCCTGATCCAGAAAGCCCCGCGCCTGTTCCAATGTGGTGATGCCGCCATTGACCGAGATGTGCAGATCGGGAAAGGCGGATTTCATCGCCACCACCAGCGGATAATCCAGCGGCGGCACGTCGCGGTTTTCCTTGGGGGACAACCCTTGCAACCACGCCTTGCGCGCATGAATGGCAACCCGCGACACCCCTGCCGCAGCAATTCTGTCAAGAAAGGCCGGAAGCACATCGCGCGGCTCCTGGTCATCCACCCCGATCCGGCATTTCACCGTGACCTCGACATCCACCGCCGCACGCATCGCCGCACAGCAGTCCGCCACCAGATCCGGCTGTTTCATCAGCACCGCACCAAAAGTGCCCGATTGCACCCGGTCCGAGGGACAGCCGACATTCAGATTGATCTCGTCATATCCCGCATCCGCCCCCAGTCGGGCCGCCGCCGCAAGCTCCGCAGGATCCGACCCGCCAAGCTGCAACGCCACAGGATGCTCAGCCGGATCATGCTCCAGCAAATGCACCGCCCCACCCCGCACCAAGGCGGGCGCCGTGACCATTTCCGTATACAACAAAGCCCGCCGCGACAAAAGCCGATGCAAATAGCGGCAATGACGATCCGTCCAATCCATCATGGGTGCAACGGACAGGCGTGCAGCGCGGACAACGTCCGATTTCCCTTGTTTTATTGGGTTTCCCTGCTCAGCCATCCGTTCCGTTTTCCTTTATTTGGGGCCTGTTTGCCCCCGTTTTTGCCAATGGTGCAACAAAATGTTGCACCGAACCCGAAATGTTGCACCGCCGCGTACGCGATCCTCCGCGCCTTTTTTCCATCATGGAAACGGCTGCAACCTCCCGCATCGACACAGCCCACGTCAACGCAACAGCGGTGAGTTATCGAACCTTGAGCATGGATCCAACCGCCCAACGGTTCTTGAGCCGATTTCCCGGATATCGAAACACACATCTGAGAGGAAATCCCCATGGGAACCATTATGACGCGCGCAAAGAAGGACGGATCACAGAGCTATACCGCTACCATTAGAAAGAAGCAAAAGGGCAAAGTCGTCCTGACACTGACCGAAACATTCCCCAATGAGCGATCAGCAAAGCGTTGGATCAAACAACGCGAGAGCGAATTGAAAACCAAAGGCGCAGTGGACAAAGTGGTCCAGGCAAAGAAGCGTAAAACTTGGTCCGATGTGATCGCCGATTATTGCGCAGCTTCCCCCAGTGAATTTGGAAAGACAAAGACTGCCAATCTCGCGTATCTCCAGCGTCTGGAGTTTGGTAAAATCGCAGTTGAGGAAACAGACGACCATACATTTTTCAAGCTGGCGCAGGACTTGCTGATCGGCGTGCAAGCCCCACCGGCCGATGAGAAATTGGATTGCCCAGAACACTACAATCTGAAGCCACGATTGCCACAGACAGTCAATTCATACATGGCAACCTTGCGTACTGTGGTTCAATACGGTGGTCCAATCAGCGGGATTCAAATGCCTCTTGCCGAATTTGAAACGGCGAAGCTTACACTAACACACCAGGGGCAAATCGCGCGATCAGCCAAGAGAAACCGTCGGCCAACGCTCGATGAGATGGATCGGCTGATGGCGTATTTCCATGATAACTATATGGCCGACACGCGGCGCGTCCCGATGCACAAACTGGTAGGTGCGGCCATCGCTCTGGCTCATCGTCAAAAGGCGTTGTCTCTGATCCCCTGGAGTGATTTCGACGAAAACAATGCGCGTCTCACAATCCGCAACATGAAACACCCTCGTCAAACAGTCGGTAACGATAAAGAGACTTGGATTGACCTGCCCCCCGCGAAATCCCTCACCGTAATGTAGAGTCTGCGCCAACTCTGAAGGAGCAGACAGATGCGAAAG